>NZ_JAPJIU010000031.1:0-1639 GCF_026241915.1 Stenotrophomonas sp. RIT-551
CGAAGTCACTGATACCACGCTTCCAGGAAAAGCTCCTAAGCTTCAGCTTACGCAGACCGTACCGTAAACCGACACAGGTGGGTAGGATGAGAATTCTCAGGCGCTTGAGAGAACTCGGGTGAAGGAACTAGGCAACATGGCACCGTAACTTCGGGAGAAGGTGCGCCCTTTTTGGTGGCTCATGCGAGCTATAGCTGAAGAGGGCCGCAGTAACCAGGCCGCTGCGACTGTTTATCAAAAACACAGCACTCTGCAAACACGAAAGTGGACGTATAGGGTGTGACGCCTGCCCGGTGCTGGAAGGTTAATTGATGGGGTCAGCCGCAAGGCGAAGCTCTTGATCGAAGCCCCAGTAAACGGCGGCCGTAACTATAACGGTCCTAAGGTAGCGAAATTCCTTGTCGGGTAAGTTCCGACCTGCACGAATGGCGTAACGACAGCGGCGCTGTCTCCACCCGAGACTCAGTGAAATTGAAATCGCTGTGAAGATGCAGCGTTCCCGTGGCAAGACGGAAAGACCCCGTGAACCTTTACTATAGCTTTACACTGAACGTTGAGTTCGTCTGTGTAGGATAGGTGGGAGGCTATGAAACCATGGCGCTAGCTGTGGTGGAGCCATCCTTGAAATACCACCCTGTCGTGCTTGACGTTCTAACCTAGGTCCATAATCTGGATCGGGGACCGTGTATGGTGGGTAGTTTGACTGGGGCGGTCTCCTCCTAAAGAGTAACGGAGGAGCTCGAAGGTACGCTCAGCGCGGTCGGACATCGCGCACTGTGTGCAAAGGCATAAGCGTGCTTGACTGCAAGATCGACGGATCAAGCAGGTAGGAAACTAGGACTTAGTGATCCGGTGGTTCTGTATGGAAGGGCCATCGCTCAACGGATAAAAGGTACTCCGGGGATAACAGGCTGATACCGCCCAAGAGTTCATATCGACGGCGGTGTTTGGCACCTCGATGTCGGCTCATCACATCCTGGGGCTGTAGTCGGTCCCAAGGGTATGGCTGTTCGCCATTTAAAGTGGTACGCGAGCTGGGTTCAGAACGTCGTGAGACAGTTCGGTCCCTATCTGCCATGGGCGTTGGAGATTTGAGAGGGGCTGCTCCTAGTACGAGAGGACCGGAGTGGACGAACCTCTGGTGTTCCGGTTGTCACGCCAGTGGCATTGCCGGGTAGCTATGTTCGGAAGCGATAACCGCTGAAAGCATCTAAGCGGGAAGCGCGCCTCAAGATGAGATCTCCCGGGGCACAAGCCCCCTGAAGGAACCATATAGACTATGTGGTTGATAGGTCAGGTGTGTAAGTACAGCAATGTATTGAGCTAACTGATACTAATGATCCGTGTGGCTTGACCATATAACCTCAAGTTGCCTTGGCCGACATGACATGTCGATAGATCCCAAGTGCACGCTACGTCACAAGACTTACGAGAGGCAGGCGCCTTATCCGTTTCTTTAGGATGGCGACGCTCCAACTGTCTCCCTGGTGAAATTAGCGCTGTGGCACCACCCGATCCCATCCCGAACTCGGAAGTGAAACGCAGCTGCGCCGATGGTAGTGTGGCCTAAGCCATGCGAGAGTAGGTCATCGCCAGGGTTTTTACCCGAAAACCCCGCTGCTCACGCAGCGGGGTTTTC
>NZ_JAPJIU010000032.1:0-1538 GCF_026241915.1 Stenotrophomonas sp. RIT-551
TAACCCAAGGCAACTTGCGGTTATATGGTCAAGCGAATAAGCGCACACGGTGGATGCCTTGGCGGTCAGAGGCGATGAAGGACGTGGCAGCCTGCGAAAAGTATCGGGGAGCTGGCAACAAGCTTTGATCCGGTAATGTCCGAATGGGGAAACCCACCCGCTTGCGGGTATCCTGCAGTGAATACATAGCTGCTGGAAGCGAACCTGGTGAACTGAAATATCTAAGTAACCAGAGGAAAAGAAATCAACCGAGATTCCCTGAGTAGCGACGAGCGAACGGGGACTAGCCCTTAAGCTGGAATGGTTCTAGAAAAACAGCCTGGAACGGCTGGCCATAGAAGGTGATAGCCCTGTATTTAAAAGGGCCACTCCAGTGAAGACGAGTAGGGCGGGGCACGTGAAACCCTGTCTGAACATGGGGGGACCATCCTCCAAGGCTAAATACTACTGACCGACCGATAGTGAACCAGTACCGTGAGGGAAAGGCGAAAAGAACCCCGGAGAGGGGAGTGAAATAGATCCTGAAACCGTGTGCGTACAAGCAGTAGGAGCTCGAAAGAGTGACTGCGTACCTTTTGTATAATGGGTCAGCGACTTACTGTTCGTGGCAAGCTTAACCGTATAGGGGAGGCGAAGGGAAACCGAGTCTGATAAGGGCGCATAGTCGCGGGCAGTAGACCCGAAACCGGGTGATCTAGTCATGGCCAGGGTGAAGGTGCCGTAACAGGTACTGGAGGCCCGAACCCACGTCTGTTGCAAAAGACGGGGATGAGCTGTGATTAGGAGTGAAAAGCTAATCGAACCCGGAGATAGCTGGTTCTCCTCGAAAGCTATTTAGGTAGCGCCTCATATGTATCCTCTCGGGGGTAGAGCACTGTTATGGCTAGGGGGTCATCGCGACTTACCAAACCATTGCAAACTCCGAATACCGAGACGGACTGTATGGGAGACACACGGCGGGTGCTAACGTCCGTCGTGAAAAGGGAAACAACCCAGACCCACAGCTAAGGTCCCAAATTCACTGCTAAGTGGAAAACCATGTGGAAAGGCACAGACAGCCAGGAGGTTGGCTTAGAAGCAGCCACCCTTTAAAGAAAGCGTAATAGCTCACTGGTCGAGTCGGTCTGCGGGGAAGATTTAACGGGGCTAAGCAGTGAACCGAAGCTTGGGGTGTGCATATTTATATGTACGCGGTAGAGGAGCGTTCCGTAAGCCGTTGAAGGTGGATTGAGAAGTCTGCTGGAGGTATCGGAAGTGCGAATGCTGACATGAGTAACGATAATGCGGGTGAAAAACCCGCACGCCGAAAGCCCAAGGTTTCCTTGCGCAACGTTAATCGGCGCAGGGTGAGTCGGCCCCTAAGGCGAGGACGAAAGTCGTAGTCGATGGGAAGCAGGTTAATATTCCTGCACCTCGCGTAAGTGCGATGGAGGGACGGAGAAGGTTAGGTGTACCCGGCGTTGGTTGTCCGGGGGAAAGGCGGTAGGTTTGGATCTTTGGCAAATCCGGGATCCTTTAAGACCGAGCACCGAGACGAG
>NZ_JAPJIU010000004.1:0-341490 GCF_026241915.1 Stenotrophomonas sp. RIT-551
CCGAGGATGCGACCACCTGGCTGGACGGCTTCGTGCCCTACGCCATCGCGCGTGGCGATATCGCCGGTGCCGCGGTGACGGTGGTCAAGGACGGACGGATCCTGGTCCGTCGCGGTTACGGCGTCTCCGACGTGGAGAAGCAGACCCCGGTGGATCCGGACCGCACCCTGTTCCGGATGGCATCGGTCTCCAAGCTGATGACCTGGACCGCGGTCATGCAGCTGGTGGAAGCCGGCAAGCTGGACCTGGACGCGGACATCAACCGGTACCTGGATTTCAAGGTGCCCGAACGCGGTCTGCCGATCACGCTGCGGCAGCTGATGACGCACACCGGCGGCTTCGAAGCCAACATCAAGTACATGTGGACCACCGAGGCGGTGGCCGAGGCCGGGGGCGTCGAACTGGGGCCGTATCTCAAGCGCCGCATACCGGCGCAGATCTTCGCGCCGGGCACCGTGCCGGCGTATTCGAACTACGGCACCAGCCTGGCCGGCTACATCGTCGAGCGCGTGTCCGGCCAGCCGTTCGCCGAGTACGTCCAACAGCACATCTTCGCCCCGCTGCAGATGCAGCACGCCAGCTTCCGCCAGCCCCTGCCGCCAGCGCTGCGTGCGCTGGTCAGCAAGGGCTACGCACTGGGATCGGGCAAGCCGCGCGAGTTCGAAGTCACCCCATCGGCCCCGGCCGGTGCGCTGTCGGCCACCGCCAGCGACATGGCGCGTTTCATGATCGCGCATCTGAACGCGGCGGGCGGGCACGACACGGCTATTCTGAAAGCGGCCACCAGCCAGCTGATGCTGACCCCGCAGACGCGCTTCGCACCGCCGCTGAACACCATGGCGCTCGGGTTCTACGAGATCGATGTCAACGGCCAGCGCGTGGTCTCCCATGCCGGCGACACGTACTCGTTCCACTCGCAGCTGTTCCTGTTCCGCGACCACGATGTCGGCCTGTTCATCACCCTCAACAGCGCCGGCGCCAATGGCATCACCGGCCAGATCCGGCGGGAGCTGCTGGAGAACTTCGCCGACCGTTACTTCCCGGCGCCCGCCGTGGCCGCGGCACCGGTGGTCGACGCCGCGCTCGCCAAGGACCAGGCGCGCCAGCTGGCCGGGCCGAGCTACCTCGATTCGCGCCGCGCCGAAACCGGTATCGGCCGCACCGGCATCCTTACCCAGACGCGCCTGGAGGCCCTCGGCGATGGCAGCCTGCGCCTGCCGCGCATGAAGCAGCCAAATGGCCAGCCCACCACCTTCAAGCCGATCGCACCGTGGCTGTGGCAGGCGAACAACAGCGAGCTGCGCCTTGCCGCCATCCTCAAGGACGGCAAGCCGGTCGGCTTCGCGGTGGACTCATCCTCCCCGTTCAACGTGTTCCTGCGCGCGGAAGGCTATCGCTCCGCGGTGTGGCTCAAGCCGGTGCTGACCGCGGCCGTCGCGGTGTTGGCGCTCTCCGCGCTGGCATGGCCGATCGCCGCGTGGGTGCGGCGTCGCCATGGCCGCGGGCTGGGCTGGCCGCGCAGGACGCTGCTGGCCTACCGCCTCAGCCGCGCAGCGTGCTGGTTCATGCTGCTGGTACCCGCCGTGGCGATGGCGGTAATGGCCTGGGCCTCGGCGGACTTCGCGCGACTGGATGATCGTCTCGATCCGGCGGTGATCGGGCTCGGCATCGCTTCGGTGATCGCGATCATCGGCGGGATCGGATCCACCGCCTGGAACCTGGTGCAGACCTGCCGCGCCGGACGCGGCTGGCTGGCGCGCCTGTGGGCGGTGCTGCTGCTGATCTCGGCCTGCGTGCTCGCCTATGCCCTGGTCCTGATGGGCCTGGCCGACTTCGCACTCAACTACTGACCCGTAGCCCCGACCACGGGGCTGGAGACATCCTGTGAAATTGACCCTGCAGATCGACTCGCTTGCGTTGCTGGCCCCGTTCCGGATCAGCGGCTACGTGTTCGAGCACGCGCCGGTACTGCGCGTGGAACTGGAAGACGGCGGCCATCGCGGCCGTGGCGAAGCCAGCGGCGTGTACTACTTCGATGACACCCCCGAGCAGATGCTGGCCACGCTGGAACTGCTGCGTGCGCGGATCGAAGCCGGCATCACCCGTGCCGAGCTGCAGCAGTTGCTGCCGCGCGGCGGCGCGCGCAATGCACTGGACTGCGCACTATGGGACCTGGAAGCGAGCCGCACCGGCAAGCCTGCCTGGGCCTTGGCCGGTCTTTCGCAGACGCGTCCGTTGCTGACCACGTGGACCCTCGGCGCCGATGACCCGGCGACGATGCAATCGATCGCCACCGGCCGCTATGCACCCGCCAAGGCGCTCAAGCTCAAGCTCAGCGGCGATCTGGATATCGATGTCGAACGCGTGCGCGCGGTGCGCAAGGTGCGCCCGGATGTCTGGATGGGCGTGGATGCCAACCAGGGCTATACCGTGGATGCGCTCGATGCCCTGATCCCGGTGCTGCTGGAGAACGACATCAAGCTGCTGGAACAGCCGCTGCAGCGCGGGCGCGAGGCCGAACTCAAGGGCTTTGCACGGCCGCTGCCGTTCGCGGCCGATGAGAGCGTGCAGGACGCATCGGAAATCGAGGCGCTGGCGGGTCTGTTCGACGTGATCAACATCAAGCTCGACAAGGCCGGCGGGCTGACCGAAGGCCTGGCGATGGTCGGCAAGGCGCGCGCCCTCGGCATGCAGGTGATGGTCGGCAACATGATCGGCAGCAGCTGGGCAATGGGCCCGGCCTTCATCGTGGGCCAGCATTGTGACGTGGTCGATCTGGATGGCCCGTTGTTCCTGCGCGATGACCGGGTGCCGGGCCTGCGCTACGACGAGGGCCTGGTGCACTGCGACGACGCCGTATGGGGCAAGGGAGTGCACGCATGAACACGACATCGCATCGTCCGCGCGCGACCCAGTGGCGCACGTTGATCTCCGGCATGCTGCTGGCATCGACCGCAGCGTTCTCGCCGCTGCATGCGCAGGCGCCGACGCCTGCTGCGGCACCGGTGCCCGCGACCACCGAATCGCCTGACACCATCACGCCCGCGTCGGCGCCGACCGGCACGCTGGATGCGGCCCGGGTCGATACCTTCCTCGATGGCCTGGTGCCCTACCTGATGGCCCAGGGCGACCTCGCCGGCGCCGTCGTCACCGTGGTCGAGAACGGCAGGGTCGTCACCGAGCGCGGCTTCGGTTTCTCCGATGTCGAAAAACGCACGCCGGTGGATCCCAAAACCACGCTGTTCCGCCCGGGTTCGATCTCCAAGCTGTTCGTCTGGAACTCGGTGATGCAGCTGGTTGAACAGGGCAAACTGGACCTGGATGCCGACATCAACACCTACCTGGACATCAAGGTCCCGGCCAAGGGTGAGCCGATCACACTGCGCCAGATCATGACCCACACCAGCGGTCTGGAAGAGCGCATGCGCTACCTGATCGTGCTGGGTCCGGACCATCCGGCCAACCGCGACAACTACCTCAAGGACTGGGTGCCCAATCAGATCTCCGCACCCGGCACCACACCGGCGTACTCGAACTACGCCACGGGTATCGCCTCGTACATCGTCGAGCGCGTCAGCGGCCAGCGCTTCGAGGATTACGCAAGGCAGCACATCCTGCAGCCGCTGGACATGCAGTACGCCAGCTTCGAACAGAAACTGCCGGCCGAGCTGCTGCCGCACGCCGCCAAGGGCTATCTGCTGGGTTCGGGCAAAAGCTATCCGGCCGAGAAGAACACCGCGCCGGGCGTGGGCGGTCTGTACGCCTCCGGCTCGGCGATGTCACGTTTCATGATGGCCACGCTCAACCACGGCGAACTGGACGGCCAGCGCATCATGCGGGCCGAGACCAACGCACAGATGCTGACCCCGCAGGCGGCGATCCTGCCGCACCTGCCGCGCATGACCCTGGGCTGGATGGCCTCGGACACCGGCGGCTATGACACCCGCTCGCACGGCGGCACGATGCTGTTCTTCTACTCGTGGCTGTGGATGATTCCGGAACGCAACATCGGCGTGTTCGTTTCCACCAACAGCGTGGGCCGTGATGCCGCCGGCTCGGCACTGCGCGCCCAGGTGTGGGAGCGCTTCGTCGAGAACTTCCTGCCGACCCTGCCGATCGAACGCGCCGGCCCGGGCGTGGATGCCGCCACTGCCCGCGAGCATGCCGCTGCGCTGGCCGGGGTGAACTGGCAGAGCACGCGCCGTTCGGACAGTTCCTATCTGCGCATGCTGTCGCTGTTCGCACCGACCCGCGTGCACCCGCAGGAAGACGGCACGATCACCGTTGACGGCCAGAAGGGCCTGAACGGCCAGCTGCTGCGCTGGCGTGAGGTGTCACCGTGGCTGTGGCAGCAGGAAAACGGGCGTGGCCTGCTGGAAGTGAAGGTCAAGGATGGCCGCCCGGTGTATTTCTCCGGCGGTCCGTTCGCCTCGGTGTTCGGCTTCGAGCCGATTCCGGGCTGGCGTTCGCCGGCGTGGCTGCGCCCTGCGCTGTTCGTCGCACTGGGGTTGCTGACGCTGTCGGCCGTCCTGCGCATCGGCGGCGTGTTCGTGCGACGTTACTACCGTGCCATCGCACCGGTCGAAGGCCGTGGCCTGCGCTGGTTGCAGACGCTGGCGCTCACCACGCAGCTGGGCACCGTGATCGCCTGGGCGCTGTACGTGAAATCGATCGCTGGCCCGGGCGCGATCTCCTCGTACACCAACGGGCCGTTGATCCTGGTGCAGGCGTTGTCGTGGCTGAGTGTCCTGGCCGCCGTGGCGCTGGTCTGGGTGGCGGTCCGCGCGCCGGCCAGCTGGCCGCGCGTGCGTCGTTACGGCGCCTGGGTGGTCGCACTGGCAGGCCTGGTGGTCGCGTTCGTCGCCATCACCCAGCGCCTGATCAGTACCGGCCTGCAGCTCTGACCGCCGGACGCCCCGCCCGATGAGCCTCCAAGTACCGCGCAAGGCCTGGTTCGGGCAACCGCCAGGCCTGACCATCCTGTTCCTCACCGAGATGTGGGAGAAATTCTCCTACTACGGCATGCGGGCCCTGCTGGTCTATTACATGACCAAGCAGCTGCTGTTTTCGCAGGAACAGGCCTCGCTGGTCTATGGCCTGTACACCGCGCTGGCCTACCTCAGCCCGGTGTTCGGCGGCATGCTCGCCGATCGCTGGCTGGGCAAACGGCGTGCGGTGATCCTGGGCGGGGCGATCATGGCGTTTGGCCATTTCCTGATGGCCTTCGATGCACTGCTGTATCCAGCGCTGCTGGCGATCATCCTGGGCAACGGGCTGTTCCTGCCCACCCTGCCCGGCCAGGTCGGCGATCTATACACGCGCGATGATCCGCGCCGTGGCTCAGCGTTCAACGTGTATTACGTGGGCATCAACCTCGGCGCGTTTCTGGCGCCGCTGGTCTGCGGCACGCTGGGCGAGGTGTATGGCTGGCACGTGGGCTTTTCCGCCGCGGGCATCGGCATGCTGCTCGGGCTGGTGATCTACATCACCGGCCGCCGCCACCTGCCACCGGATCCGCCGCGCAGCGAGCGCGCCACGCTGCCGTTCTCGGCGCTGTGGCAGCCGGCCTACCGGCCCTTGCTGCAGCTGATGACGATGATCGCCGGGTTGATCGTGATCTTCCGCCTGGCCTACGAGCAGATCGGCAACACGATCGCGATCTGGCTCGACACCGGGGTGGACCGCGTGCTCACCGCAGACTTCACCCTGCCAATGACCTGGTTCTTCTCGCTCAATCCGCTGCTGGTGTTTCTGATCACCCCACTGCTGGTACGGCGCTGGACGCGCCAGGCACGCGACGGCCGCGAGCCGGCCGCACTGACCAAGATGGCCATCGGTGCCGCGGTGGTCGGGCTGTCGTTCGCGCTGGTGGCGGTGCTCGGCGGTGAACCGTCGGCCAAGGTCGGCTGGCTGTGGGCCGCGCTGTTCTTCGCGATCTTCACCTTTGGCGAGCTCTTCATCCTGCCGGTGGGGCTGGGCCTGTTCGCCCGCCTGGCGCCGGTGGGCTTCGGTGCCACCATCATCGCGTTCTGGTTCCTGGCCTCGTTCGGCGGCAACCTGCTGGCCGGCGCGGTCGGCACGCTGTGGTCGACGCTTTCCAGCACGGTGTTTTTCGCGCTGATGGCGGGCACCTGCATGTTCGTTGCGGTCCTGCTGCTGCGCCTGGAGCGTCGGGCACGGCCACTGCTCGCCAACAACGCAGCCCCCACCCAATCCCCTGCGGACTGACGCCACGCGGCTGTATCAGCCGTGGCTGGCGACCGTGTTTTCTGCCTGACCCCGTCCCTGATTCCGGAGAGACCGCCACATGCGCAAGCCGATCAACCGCTCGATCCTCGCCTCCACCATCACCCTGTGCTGCATGGGCCTTGCCACCACCGCGATAGCGCAGGATGCCGACGCCGATGACAGCCGCAGCACCCCCGATGTCGTGGAGCTGGACCGCGTGGTGGCCACCGCGCAGAAGCGCAGCGAGAACGTCATGGAGGTGGCGGCCGGCGTCAGCGTGATCAGCGAAGAACGCCTGGAAGCGTTCGGTGCGACCCGCTTGAACGACTTCGCCGCCTACGTGCCCGGCTTCCAGGTCGACAGTGGCGGCGCGCCCGGCCAGACCACGATGGCGCTGCGCGGTGTCGCGCCCCTCGGCGGCGGCTCGATCATCGGTACCTACATCGATGACACCCCGATCGGCCCCAGCAGCAACAAGCAGCGCGCGACCACCTACGCACTGGATCTGCTGCCGTATGACATCCAGAGCGTGGAAGTGCTGCGCGGCCCGCAGGGCACGCTGTATGGCGCCAGCTCGATGGGAGGCCTGTTCAAGTACATCACCAAGGCCGCCGATCCGGACGGCTTCGAGTTCCGCGCCGGCATGGACGTCAACGCCACCAAGGAAGCGGGCGACGTGGGCACCGGCGTGCGCACCTCGTTCAACGTGCCGCTGATCGAAGGCAAGCTGGGGCTGCGTGCCAGCCTGTCGCGCCAGGGCACGCCCGGCTATGTGGACCAGCCCGACCTCACCGGCGACGACGCCAAGGAGAGCAACGGCTATTACCAGCTCGCCTCCCGGCTCGCATTGACCTGGCGCATCAGCGACACCGCCAACCTGCGCGTACAGGCGTTGTCGCAGATCGTGGATGCTGACAACTCCAGCGCGGTGGGCCTGACCTATCCCACGCTGGAACCGATCCGCGGCCCGCTCGAAGGCATCCTGCAGCGCGCGACCCCGTACCGGATGGAGACCGACTACTACTCGGCGATCCTGGACTGGGATCTGGGCAACGTTGATTTCGTCTCCGCCACCAGCTTCTCCGAGACCCGCATGGATGAGGTGCAGGACTCCACGCTGGTCTATGGCGTGGCATGGCCGCTGCTGACCCCGTACCCGGCCGGCCAGGCGCAGTTCGATGTATTCCTTGGCACCCGCAAATGGACTCAGGAATTCCGCCTCAGCTCCAAGGAGAGTGAGCGCTTTGAATGGTTGCTGGGCACTTTCTTCACCGGCGAGAAGAACGCCAACCGCCAGCAGGTCAGTGCCTACGATGCCAACGGCATCCCGCTGCCGTTCAATCCCGGCACCGCCAGCCTGCCCGGCACCTATGACGAGCAGGCGATCTTCGCCGACGTCACCTACAAGTTCAGCCCGCGCTTCGATGTCTCCGCCGGTGTGCGGCATGCGCGCAACCAGCAGGATTTCGAGCAGCACAGCACCGGCCTGCTGTACGGCCCGCGGCCGATCGATCTGGCCGACTCCGCCGATGACAGCGTGACCACGTGGAAGCTGGCCTCGCGCTGGCACCTCAACGACAGCGCGATGATCTACGCGCGCTACGCCACCGGCTACCGCCCGGGCGGACCGAACGTATCGACCTCCGGCGTGGTGCCGATGACCAAGGCCGACACCCTGGACAACCTGGAGCTCGGCTTCAAATCGCACTTCTGGGACCGCCGCGCGATGATCGATCTGGCGCTGTTCCGGATCGACTGGGACGACATCCAGGTGCGCGTCTCCGAGAACGGCCTGAGCTGGATGGGCAACGCCGGCAGCGCGCGCAGCCAGGGGGCGGAACTGAGCCTGATGGTGCGGCCGGCCGAGCGCCTCACACTCGGCCTCAATGCGGCCTACATCGATTCGACGATCGGCGACGTACCGGCCTCCAGCGGCCTGGTCTCGGGCAGCCGCATGCCGATGACGCCGCGGCTGAGCTGGTCGGGCACGATCGACTACGACGTCGATGTGAGCGACCAGTGGCGGGGCCGGGTCGGTGCCGGCTATCGGGTCACCGGCGAGCGCGTGGCCGGGGCGTACGACATCGACAGCTACAACGCGCTGGACCTGCATGCCGAGCTGACCAACATGACGTGGACGGTCCGCCTGTATGCGCGCAACGCCACCGACGAGCGCGCGTACGTCTCCACCGGCTCGGTGCGCGACGCGCTCAACCGCTATGTCGCGGTGACCGGCGTACCGCTGCAGCCGCGCACGATCGGCATGTCCATCGACTATCGCTACTGAGTCCAGCCACCTGCCATGGCGGCGCCCGGAGCTGCCGCCGGACCACCCGTCGGAAGAGAAAGGGAATAATCCTAATTAGGTTGCATATTCTCTGATTAGGACTTATACAGATCCAACCAGGTCAAACAACAGCGAGCCCCTCGTGAATGCTTCCCCTGCTCTCTTCTCTCCCCCGACCACTGGATCCGCCATGAGCTCGACGCCCACTGCCGCCGTGCAGGCCCTTGCCGCCCTCCCCCAGCCGTACCTGCTGTTCCTGGGCGACACCACCGAAGCCGGCTTCGCCAAGACCGCGATCGGCCTGCACGACTGGGCCCCGGAAGTGTGCGTGGCCGAGTGGAGCCTGCCGGGCTGCCCGATCAGCACCGGCCTGCCGAGCATGACGCCGGCCCAGGCGCGCGCGGCCGGTGCACGTGCGATGGTGATCGGCGTGGCCAACGGCGGTGGCGTGATTCCGCCGCAGTGGCTGCCGGCCCTGGTCGATGCGTTGGAAAACGGGCTGGACCTGGTCAGCGGCATGCACCAGAAGCTGGGTGACATTCCGGAACTGGCGGCCGCAGCCGAACGCCACGGGCGCGAACTGATCAACGTGCGCGTGCCGCCGCGTGGCATTCCGGTCGGCAACGGCCGCAAGCGCACCGGCAAGCGCGTGCTGACCGTCGGCACCGACTGCGCGCTGGGCAAGAAATACACCGCCCTGGCGCTGGCGCGTGGCCTGCGTGGCCTCGGCGTGGATGCCGACTTCCGCGCCAGCGGCCAGACCGGCATCCTGATCGCGGGCAGCGGCATTCCGATGGACGCGGTGGTGGCCGACTTCTCCGCCGGCGCCGCCGAACTGCTCAGCCCGAACGCGGCCGATGATCACTGGGATGTCATCGAAGGCCAGGGCTCCCTGTTCCATCCTGCCTACGCCGGTGTCAGCCTCGGCCTGCTGCACGGCAGCCAGCCCGATGTGTTCGTGGTCTGCCACCAGCCGGGGCGCAAGCACGTGCTCGGCTATCCGGACTACCCGCTGCCCTCCATCGAGGAAGTGATCGCGCTGACCGTGCAGCTGGGGCGCCGGACCAATCCGGATATCCGCTGCGTTGGCGTCAGTCTCAATACCCATGGCATGACCGACGCCGCGGCAGCGGCCGCCTGCGCCGAAGTCAGCGCGCGTCTTGGTCTGCCGGTGGCCGATCCGATGCGGCAAGATGGGGAATTCAACCGCCTGCTGGAGGCCTGCATCGCATGAAGATGACATCCCGTACCTTGAGCCTGTGCGTGGCGGCGTTGCTGGGCCTGAGCCCGCTCGCCGCGTTCAGCGCAGGCAAGACCAGCCCGGTGGAAACCGAGGTCGCGCGGCTGGCCACCCTGATCGACGGCAAGGTCGGTGTCTCGGCGTGGCGCCTGGATGGCAAGGGCGAGCAGGTCCATCTGAACCCCGACGAAGGGTTCCCGATGGCCAGCACGTTCAAGGTGGCGGTCGCGGCGGTGATCCTGACCAAGGTGGATGCCGGCGAACTGGCGTTGACCACGATGGTGCCGGTGCCGAAATCGTTCTATGTCGATTCGGAAGTGATCGCGGACCGCTTCATCCATGACGGTGTGAGCCTGTCGGTGCACAACCTGCTGGAGGTCATGCTGACCCAGAGCGACAACACCGCCACCGACGTGCTGGTGGCGCAGGCCGGCGGACCGGCCGCAGTCACCGCCTGGCTGCGCGCGCAGGGCATCGAAGGCCAGCGCCTGGATCGCAACACCCGGCAGCTGCTGAGCGATATCTTCGGCCTCGGCGATGAGCCGTTGACCAAGGAACGCGTCGCCGAACTGACCCTCGATCCGGAGGTGGTCAAGCGCACGAAAGCCGGCAACGAGGCCTTCGACAAGGACCCGCGCGATACCTCCACGCCACGCGCGATGTCGACCCTGTTGACCAGACTGTTCACCGGCAAGGCCCTGAGCCCGGCCAGCACCGAGGTGCTGGTGCAGATCATGGAACGTTGCCGGACCTGCAGCGCGCGCCTGCGTGGCAGCCTGCCGCCGGGCACCAAGGTGGCCGACAAGAGCGGCACCGTGGCCGGCACCGTCAATGATGTCGGCGTGGTTACCCTGCCCGACGGCAGCCAGTTCGCGATCTCCGTGTTCGTCAAAGCCAGCAATGCTCCGCGCAGCGAACGTGAGCGTGTGATCGCCGAGATCGCCCGCACCGTGCGCGACTTCTACCTGCTGCAGCCGACGGCCGCGCGCAAGTGACCGCCGCCGCCAGCCGGTTCCAGCGGTACCTGTTGCCCGGCCTGGCGTTCAAGTCCGCCGTGATCGGCGGCGGATACGCGACCGGCCGTGAGCTGGCGGAGTTTTTCCTGCCATCGGGCCCCTGGGGCGGCCTGGCCGCGATGGTGTTGTCGATGCTGATCTGGAGCGTGATCTGCATCCTGACGTTCCTGTTGGCCCGGGCGATCCGGGCCAACGATTACCGCACCTTCTTCCGGCATCTGCTGGGCCGTGGCTGGTGGACCTTCGAAGTGGCCTACCTGGCGCTGATCGTGGTGGTGCTGGCGGTGTTCGGCGCGGCCGCCGGCGAATTGGCCGCGACCATGTTCGGTTGGCCACGCATCGTCGGCACGCTGGTGCTGGTGGCGATCATCACCGGCGTGGTACAGGCCGGGACCAACGCCGTCGAACGCATGTTCAAGCTGATGTCGGCGTTCATGTACCTGGTCTACGCCATTGCCGCGTGCCTGATCCTCTATCGCTTCGGCGGCGGCGCGATGGCGCAGCTGTCCAACACCCATGAGCTAGGCCAGGACTGGGTGCTCAACGGCGTGACCTACGCCGGCTACAACATGTTCGCGGCGGTCTCGATCCTGCTGGTGGTGCGCCACCTGCTGTGCCGGCGCGATGCGGTGATCGCCGGCGCCCTGGCCGGCCCGTTGGCGATCCTGCCGGCGATCGTGTTCTACGTCTGCATGATCGCGTTCCTGCCGGACATCGCAGACGCCCCCCTGCCCTCGGACCTGATGCTCGGCCAGCTGGGCCTGCCGTGGTTCCAGTGGCTGTTCCGGCTGATGATCATGGTCGCGCTGGTCGAAACCGGGGTCACGCTGATGGCCTCGGTGGACGGCCGCATCAGCGTCAACTGGAAGGAACGCACCGGCGCCGCCCCCGGCCGCGGCATGCGGGTGGCTATCATTGCCGCCATCCTGCTGATGGCCGTGTTCCTGGCCGATGGCATCGGACTGGTCGCGCTGATCGCGAAGGGCTACCGGCTGCTGGCCTACGCCATCCTGGCCACCTACGTGGTGCCGCTGCTGGCGTACTCGGCGTGGCAGATCTGGACGCGCCGTGGGCAGGCCTTCACCGCGCCCGTGGGCGAGCTGCCCGATCCGCGGCCTGCGCTGGCCGATGCGCTCGGCGCTCACCCGCCACAGGCAAAGACCAGGAACTGATGCAGTGCGCGTGCCGGCGCGGACAGGTCTTCGTCCGGGCGCCAGACCAGGCCGACTTCCATCGGCGGCACCGCATCAGTGAGGGTGCGCACGTCGATCCGGCGCCCCTCCAGCGACCACGGGCGGTAGACCATGTCCGACAGGATGCTGACTCCGAAGCCGTAGGCGACCATGCCGCGCAGCGCTTCCAGCGACGAGGTGCGGAACACCACGTTGGGTTCGCGCCCGACCGAGCGCCAGTAGCGCATCGCCGACTCCTGCCCTTCGTCCACCATCAGCATGATGTAGGGATACGGCTCGACGTCGGCCGGGCTGATCACCGGCAGCTGCAGCAGCGGGTGCGACTCGGACAGCCACAGCTGGCGGCGCGAGCGGATCAGTACCTGGCGCCGCAGCACATAGGGCTCGGCCATGTTGGAAATGATGCACAGCCCGAAATCAAGGTCGCCGCTGCCGACGCCCTGCTCGATCGCAGCACGGTCCATATCGACCAGATCCACCTCCACCTGCGGGTAGGAGCGCTTGAAGCGCGCCAGCAGGCTCGGCAGGAAATAGCCCAGCACCGTATAGGACGCGCCGATCCGGACCCGGCCCGGCAGGGTGTTGGCCAGGAACATCGGCTCGCTGAGCGCGTCCTGCAGCGTGTCCAGGATGTGCCGGACATGCTGGTGGAAACGGTGCCCCTCGGCGGTCAGCCCGACCCCGTGCGGCATGCGGTCGAACAGTTTCAGCCCCAGCGAGGTTTCCAGCTGGGCGACCGCCGTGGTGATCACCGACTGGGAGACGTGCAGCTTGCGTGCGGCCTGTGAGAACTGCCCCAACTCGGCAGCTTCGGCAAAGTACCGCAGCTGGCGCAGGGTCATGTTGGCTGGGATTTGCATGCACGAGCTCCCGCGGAATGAAGATATCTGAATAAACAATACCTCATACGCAATTAAACAAATTTACGATAAGCCGCTGTGCCTCTAGACTTCACATCGGGTGCAATGCGCCATGGCCCCAGCCGCCTTGCAAGCGCTGGTCCTTACCCGCTTCGCGACGAGATCCTGACCGGATGTCGGCGCGCCAACATCGCCATTACCGTTGCCCCCCGCCTGCGGTATGCCTGTAGCTCCATGACCCAAGCCCAGCGAGGCCCCTGACATGTCATCACCCCAGATCCCCGCCACGAGCGAGCCGTTGCGTCTGCACGTGCCCGAGCCCAGCGCCCGTCCCGGCGAGGCCACCGACTTTTCCTATCTGAAGCTGAGCCCCGCCGGCGCGGTCGACAAGCCGCCCGTGGACGTGAGCGCCAGCCAGACCGCACCGCTGACCAGCCAGCTGATCCGCGTGCTGGATGACAACGGCGACGCCGTGGGCCCGTGGGCCGCCGATATCGACGACGCCGTGCTGCTGCGTGCCATGCACGCCATGCTCAAGACGCGCGCCTATGACGCGCGCATGCTGATCGCCCAGCGCCAGAAGAAGACCTCCTTCTACATCCAGTGCCTGGGTGAGGAAGCCATCGCCGTCGGCCAGACCCTGGCGCTGCGCGACGACGACATGCAGTTCCCGACCTACCGCCAGCAGGGCATCCTGGTCACCAAGGAAGTGCCGATGGTGGACATGATGTGCCAAGTGCTGTCCAACGCGGCCGACCCGCTGAAGGGCCGCCAGCTGCCGATCATGTATTCCTACAAGGATTACGGCTTCTTCTCGATCTCCGGCAACCTGACCACCCAGTACATCCAGGCGGTGGGCTGGGCGATGGCCTCGGCGATCAAGGGCGACACCCGCATCGCCACCGCATGGGTAGGTGATGGCGCCACCGCCGAAGGCGATTTCCACGCCGCGCTGACCTTCGCGCACGTGTACCGCGCCCCGGTCGTGCTCAACGTGGTCAACAACCAGTGGGCGATCTCGACCTTCCAGGCCATCGCCGGCGGTGAGAACACCACCTTCGCCGCGCGCGGCGTGGGCTACGGCATTCCGTCGCTGCGCGTGGACGGCAACGATCTGCTGGCCGTGTACGCCGCTTCGCGCTGGGCCGCCGAACGCGCCCGCAGCAACCTGGGACCGACCCTGATCGAGTGGGTCACCTACCGCGCCGGCCCGCATTCGACCTCGGATGATCCCTCCAAGTACCGCCCTGCCGACGATGCGCAGCAGTTCCCGCTCGGCGATCCGATCGACCGCCTGAAGCAGCACCTGATCAAGCGCGGCCTGTGGAGCGAGCAGCAGCACGACGCGCTCCGCGCTGAACTGGATGCCGAGATCCTGCGTGCCCTCAAGGAGGCCGAGACCCACGGGTTGCTCGGCAGCGACAACCGTCCCGGTGCGGCCCTCATGTTCGAAGACGTCTACAAGGACATGCCCGAACATCTCCGTCGCCAGCGTCAGCAGTTGGGAGTCTGAACACATGAGCGGGATTGAACAGAACAACACCGGCGGTACGCCGATGACCATGATCCAGGCGCTGCGCTCGGCGATGGACGTGATGCTGGAACGCGACGACAACGTGGTGATCTTCGGCCAGGACGTGGGCTACTTCGGCGGCGTGTTCCGCTGTACCGACGGCCTGCAGACCAAGTACGGCAAGCAGCGCGTGTTCGATGCGCCGATTTCCGAGAACGGCATCGCCGGCGCGGCGATCGGCATGGCCGCCTACGGCCTGCGCCCGGTCGCTGAAATCCAGTTCGCCGATTACATCTACCCGGCCTACGACCAGATCGTGTCCGAAGCGGCGCGCATGCGCTATCGCTCCGGCGGCAGCTTCACCTCCTCGCTGGTGTTCCGCACCCCGTGCGGCGGTGGCATCTACGGCGGCCAGACCCACAGCCAGAGCCCGGAGGCGATCTTCGCCCATGCCACCGGCCTGCGCACCGTCATGCCGTCCAACCCGTACGACGCCAAGGGCCTGCTGATCGCCTCGATCGAGAACGACGATCCGGTGATCTTCCTGGAGCCCAAGCGCCTGTACAACGGCCCGTTCGACGGTCACCACGACCGCCCGGTCACCGCGTGGTCCAAGTACCCGGACAACCTGGTGCCGGAGGGTTACTACAACGTGCCGCTGGACAAGGCCGCCATCGCCCGCGAAGGCAAGGCACTGACGATCATCACCTACGGCACCACCGTGTGGGTGGCCAAGGCCGCCGCCGAAGATGCCGGGATCGATGCCGAAGTGATCGACCTGCGCAGCCTGTGGCCGCTGGATCTGGAGGCCATCGTCACTTCGGTCAAGAAGACCGGCCGCTGCATCGTGCTGCACGAAGCCACCCGCACCTGCGGCTTCGGCGCCGAACTGGTCGCGCTGGTGCAGGAGCACTGCTTCTATCACCTGCAGGCCCCGGTGGAACGCGTTACCGGCTGGGACACCCCGTATCCGCACGCGCAGGAATGGGACTACTTCCCGGGTCCGTCCCGGGTCATCGATGCAATGCAGCGCGTGCTGGAGGACTGAACCATGGGACATCACGTCATCAAGATGCCGGACATCGGTGAAGGTATCGCCGAAGTCGAACTGATCACCTGGAAGGTCGAGGTCGGTGGCCCGGTCGCCGAAGACCAGGTCGTGGCCGAGGTCATGACCGACAAGGCCATGGTCGAGATCCCCTCGCCCGTGGCTGGCACCGTGGTCTCGCTGGGCGGCAAGCCCGGCCAGATGATGGCCGTGGGCAGCGAGCTGATCCGCCTGGAAGTGGAAGGCGCCGGCAATGCCAGCGCCGCCAGTGCGCCGGCCGCCGCCGCGCCGGCCGAACCGGTTGCTGCACCCAAGGCGGTTGCGACTGCTGCTGCACCTGCGGCAGCCGTTGAAGCCGCACCGGCTGCAGCGCCCGTGAAAGCCACGGCTGCCTCCGCACCCGCCCCTGCCGCCATGCAGGACGCGCGCGGCGCGGTCACCAACGGCGTGCTCAACGCCGGTGAAGCCCCGCTGGCGTCACCGGCCGTGCGCCGCCGCGCCTGGGACCTGGGGATCGAGCTGCGCTACGTGCCGGCTACCGGCCCGGGTGGTCGCATCCTGCAGGCCGACCTGGATGCCTACGCCGCCGCCGGTGGCAAGGCGCAGCCGGTCGGTGGCAGTGCCGGTGGCAGCAGCTACGCGCGCCGTACCGGCGAGCAGCAGGTGCCGATCATGGGCCTGCGCCGCAAGATCGCGCAGAAGATGCAGCAGTCGTGGTCGACCATTCCGCACATCACCTATGTGGAAGAAATCGACGTCACGGAAGTGGAAGCGCTGCGCGCCAAGCTCAACGAGCGCTGGGCCAAGGAGCGCGGCAAGCTGACCCTGCTGCCGCTGCTGGCACGCGCCGTGGTGCTGGCCGCACGCGACTTCCCGCAGATGAACGCCCGGTTTGATGACCAGGCCAACATCGTGACCCGCTATGAAGGCGTGCAGCTGGGCATCGCGACCCAGAGCGAGGTCGGCCTGTCCGTGCCGGTGGTCGCGCATGCCGAGTCGCTGGACCTTTGGCAGACCGCCACCGAGATCGCGCGCCTGGCCAATGCCGTGCGCGTGGGCAAGGCAACGCGTGAGGAGCTTTCCGGCTCGACCATCACCATCAGCAGCCTCGGTGCCGTTGGCGGTGTGGTGTCGACCCCGATCATCAATCATCCGGAAGTGGCGATCGTCGGTGTGAACCGCATCATCGAACGCCCGATGTTCCGCGAGGGCCAGGTCGTGGCCCGCAAGCTGATGAATCTGTCGTCCTCGTTCGACCATCGCATCGTCGATGGCATGGATGCGGCCGAGTTCGTGCAGGCCATTCGTACGCGCCTGGAAACCCCGGCCCTGCTGTTCGTGGAGTAAGCGATGTCCAATACCCTTCAAACCCAGCTGCTGATCATCGGCGGCGGTCCCGGCGGTTACATCGCCGGCATCCGCGCCGGCCAGCTCGGCGTCAAGACCATCGTGGTCGAGGGCGTCAATCCGGGTGGCACCTGCCTCAACATCGGCTGCATTCCGTCCAAGGCGTTGATCCATGCCGCCGAGGAATTCGCCAAGGTCACCGCCTATGCGGCGGGCACCTCGCCGCTGGGCATCAGCGTGCAGGCCCCTTCGCTGGACCTGGCCAAAACCGTGGCGTGGAAGGCCGGCATCGTCAAGAAGCTCACCGGTGGCGTCAGCGCACTGCTGAAGAAGAACGGCGCGCAGCTGATCAAGGGCTGGGCCACGATCGTCGACGGCAAGACCGTCGAGATCGCCGGCGCCGCCGAAGACGGCGGCACGCTGCGCATCTCCTGCGAGCACCTGCTGCTGGCCACCGGCTCGGTGCCGGTGGAACTGCCGTTCCTGCCGTTTGGTGGCAAGGTCATCTCCTCCACCGAGGCCCTCTCGCCGACCTCGCTGCCGAAGCAGCTGATCGTCGTCGGTGGCGGTTACATCGGCTTGGAGCTGGGCACGGTGTACCGCAAGCTGGGCTGCGAAGTGACGGTGGTCGAGGCCCAGGATCGCATCCTGCCGGCCTACGACGCCGAGCTGACCAAGCCGGTCGCCACGCACCTGGAGAAGTCCGGCGTGAAGCTGCTGACCGGGCACAGCGTGCTCGGCCTGGCCGACAACGGCCAGCTGCGCGTGCGCGACAAGGACGGTAACGAGATCGCGCTGGACGCCGACCAGATCCTGGTCGCGGTCGGCCGTCGCCCGAAGACCGACGGCTTCAACCTCGAATCACTGCAGCTGGATCTGACCGGCAAGGCGATCAAGATCGACGACCAGTGCAGGACCTCGATGCGCAACGTGTGGGCCATCGGCGATGTCGCCGGTGAGCCGATGCTCGCGCACCGTGCGATGGCACAGGGCGAACTGGTGGCCGAGATCGTCAGCGGCAAGAAGCGCCACTTCGTGCCCGCCGCGATTCCGGCGGTGTGCTTCACCGACCCGGAAATCGTGGTGGTCGGGCTGTCGCCGGACGAAGCCAAGGCACAGGGCATCGAGACCAAGGTCGCGCTGTTCCCGTTCGCGGCCAATGGCCGTGCGATGTCGCTGGAATCCACCGACGGCTTCGTGCGCGTCGTCGCGCGCAGCAGCGACCACCGCATCCTCGGCTGGCAGGCCGTGGGCGTGCAGGTGTCGGAACTGTCGATCGCCTTCGTGCAGTCGATTGAGATGGGCGCCACGCTGGAAGACATCGCCGGCACGATCCACCCGCACCCGACGCTGGGTGAGGCGGTGCAGGAAGCGGCGCTGCGTGCGTTGGGGCATGCGTTGCATATCTGAGGCAGGTCTGTAGGTCCGAGCCATGCTCGGACGCCCTGGCAGGCACGCAAAAAAACAAACGGCCCGCATTGCGGGCCGTTTGTTGTTGGCGGCAAACGCTGCGGCACGCGCGTGTACCGGCCTGTGCCACATGGCGCGATGATCGGCCGCCAGGCTGCTACTTCTGGTGTCTGCTGGAATCCAGCGCCGAGTTCTTTTCCATCTTCAACCGCTCAACCAACCGCTGCCCCACCTCCAGCGCCGACGCGGGGTTCTGCCCGGTGATCAGCTCGCGATCCACCACCACATGCCCCGTCCACGGCGTGGCATTTCTGCTGAATTTCGCACCCACCCGCTGCAGCGCGGTCTGCGGGTAGAACTTCATCTCGCCGCCGCCCAGCAGCGGCTTGGCCTGCTCTTCTTCCTGGTTGCTGATCACCGTCATCTGGTAGCCGCTGTAGATCCACTTCGGCGTGGCCGGCATCGCACCCGCGTCCAGCTTCGCCACGAAACCCGCCGCATCCGGCAGCGTGGACAGCAGCGCGATCGGCCCGTGGCAGACCAGCGCGGTGGTCTTGTTGCGCTGGTGGAAGTAGGCCAGCAACCGGCCCAAGGCCGGACTCTTCAGCAGGTCCTGCATCGGCGCGTGGCCACCGGGAACGTAGACTGCATCGAAACGCGCGTAACCCTGCTGCTCCACGCGTGCCAGGCTGACCACCGGCGAGGCCGTCGGTGAAGTCAACGCCAGCTTCTCCAGCAGGTCTTTATGCAGCGTCAGCTGCGCGGCATCATTGCCGAAGTACGCCGGCGTCACCGAGGACGCATCCACCGTCGGCGCCCGCCCCTGCGGCGTGGCGAAGGTCACCTCGTGGCCCGCATCCAACAGCAGCTTGACCGGCTGCATCAGCTCATTGAGATAGAAGCCGGTGGACAGCACCTTGCCGTCCTTCAGGTCCAGGTGGTTTTCGTCGGACAGCACCACCAGCACGTTGGCGGCATGCGCGCCGCTGGCGGCCAGGGTCAGGGCCAGCGCTGCGGCCAGCCGGGTCATCAGGTTCATGAGGAGCTCCTATCGGGGAATGGCGACCACTTTATTCATCGCCGCAGCGGCGATAAATTGGCCCCATCGCAAAACATCTGTTCCCCGGAGAGCCAAATGAGCCGCAAGTTCGACTACCTGGGCGATGTGGAGGTGTTCCTG
This sequence comes from Stenotrophomonas sp. RIT-551, assembly GCF_026241915.1. NCBI lineage: Bacteria > Pseudomonadati > Pseudomonadota > Gammaproteobacteria > Lysobacterales > Lysobacteraceae > Stenotrophomonas > Stenotrophomonas sp. RIT-551. Next base: position 19,323 of record NZ_JAPJIU010000004.1, read on the forward strand.
GCGGTGGTCGAGCACGGCTCGTTCACGGCTGGCGCGGTGGCGCTGTCTACCACGCCCTCGGTGCTGAGCCGCGCGGTTACCCGCCTGGAAGCGCGGCTGGGCCGCCAGCTGCTGCAGCGGACCACCCGCCGCGTGGGCCTGACCGACGCCGGACGGCTCTATCTGGAACACGTGCGCACTGCCTTCGGCCTGCTGGACGACGCCGAGCGCGACGTGCAGGGCCAGGACGGCGCGCTGGCCGGCCGCGTGCGCCTGAGCGTGCCCACCACCTATGGCCACTACCGGCTGCCGCCGGTGCTGGCGCGCTTTGCGCAGCAGTACCCCCAAGTGCAGGTGGAACTGAACATCACCAACCGCAACGTGGACCTGGTGGCCGAAGGCTTCGACCTGGCTATCCGTCTGGGCCAGCTGCCAGACAGTGGGCTGGTGGCGCGCAAACTGGAAGACGCACCGCTGCTGCTGGTGGCCGCGCCGGACTACCTGCAACGCCGCGGCACGCCGCAGACGCTGGACGATCTGCAGCAACACCTGTGCCTGCCCTTCGTGATGCCACGTACCGGGCGGCTTGCGCCGTGGATCTTCCGCGACAGCGGGCGCGACGTGGACTGGCTGCCGCGTTCGTCCATCGAGACCTCCGACGATGTGCTGGGCGTGGTGTCGCTGGCCGAACAGGGCGTCGGCATCTGCCAGAGCTATGAATTCATCGTGCGGGAGCGGTTGCAGCGTGGGCAGCTGGTGGAAGTGCTGCCGCAACTGCGGGGAAGATCGCGGCCGTTCTCGGTGATCTATGCGCCGCATCGGCGGCAGTCGGCCGCGGCTCGGGCGATGATTGGGCTGTTGCTGGGAAATGCGGGTGAGAATCGCGTCGGCTGAGGAGTCCGACGCTCGCCTAGGATGTCGGGTAAAGCCCGGTCTTCAGGCTATGCGGATGATTGGGAACAGTTGCTTGCAGGCGCGAATCACGACGTGTTGCGAGTAACTCCAATGTGCTAACCGCGTGCAGCGCGGCAATTCCGCAATCTTGATCCACCCTTAACACAGTAGCTACGGGAAAGCCTTTGCTGGCGTCGCGTGTTGAACAGAGGGTGGGTGCAACAAAAGCTATATAACCCCGAACTCCGCAATTCATTCTCGAAAATCTATTAACATTCAGAGCAAAAGCGTGAAAACCACGGCATGCAAGCGGCGAAGAGGCCGGTAGTCAAATCTGGAGACAGGCAGCTGTTCCGGCTTGCCCGGCGGCACCATCTCTAACCGATGCCAGCGGACAATCCGTGGCGCTCTATCGCAGGCGGCGCGTAGGGATCCTTGGACCCGCCGATTACTAAAGATTTGACGCATGGGCTGCAGCCACGCATCTCCATCCACAGGCGGATCCGTGGTTGTGAGGGGACCGACGAACTGCCTTGGCAGAAGATCGACGTGTCATCGGGCGGGAATTTTAGTTTGGCAAGGACCGAGCTAGCATTGGTGGATCTGGCCTAGGTGCCGGAGATGCCGCTCTCGGCAACCACTGCCTGATGGCAGCGAAGCCGGAGCGGCCTCTGGATGAGGATGAGGCTGAATAATTGTTTCTAGCCTTTCAACACCTTGAAGTTAGTGCACTCAATCAAACTCGGCCAATCCCGAAGAATCAATGGGATGAATTACGCCAGCACTTCCAGACCATCCGTGCTAAACACAAATTTACGCGAGCCAAGATCTCGGAATCAATGCTTCACCACCGCGGAACTCGGGAAGCAAGTGTACATGCTCCATCCCCTGAAATGTAGCTCGGGGAACATGCTCAAAAACTATCATCTGGAACTGAGCAGAATACTCCCTATTCATCTTTCCAATAAAATCACTCAGCAACTCAAAAGCTATCGAAACCTTCTCACTATCGCTATTATCTAGTGCGACGCCGTCCATCGCGCCCTCATCAGGATAGTATGGCCTACTCGGCTGATCAATAATCAGGAACCTTGGGACAAAAGGCGAGCCATGGCTAACTGCCACTGCATGAAGCGCAAGAAATTGCAGCAGATGCAAGAACATGTGATTTGAACTACTCCCGACGTTCTCAATCAGACTAGTCTTTGGCTTCCTGAGTCTAAGCCTTTTCTCCTTGTAGGAGAAATCCGTCTGGTATCTTGAATAATTCGCAAGGGCGCCACCGGTCTCGGCAAGAAAGTCCTGCGCAATCTCGTTGATCATCGAAACAACGGATGCTCTTGTTTCATCTACATCACGAACGTTGATCGAGTCAATCTCGCTACGCAGTTGATCAACGGATGACTGAAGATGAGTTGTGTGGACCTTTTGACCCGAATCAAATACACGAAGCCGCCCCCTTGTTTCGCCCACGAACAGCCATTTATCGCGTTCCGAATCGAATGATTTAGGCTCCTCAGGCAGCTTTTCTAGCTCACGGCGAAGCTCGACTTGCTTAGCCGTCAGTGCATCAATGATCGATCCCACCTGGCCGTCCACGGGCTGTTTCTTTCCAGTGGATCGCCTTATCTCCAAAAGATCGACCTTCAAACTCGCCATCAAATCGTCGAACACTTCAGACTTAATCAATAACGGTGCATTTTTGATTAGATGATCGACAGGAAGCAAGCTGTCTTCCGCTGAGCTCAGCGCCCGCTTGTACTCTCTATAGTCAGCCGAGAACTGTCGCAGCTGTCGAAGCCTCTTATCAACCGAGAACGACTCGGCAGTGATCTCTGCGCGACGCCCCATCGCCTTCCCCGTATCAACTGAGGCAGCGAGCTCGATTGCATCTCGTACAGCTTCGCGTGAAATGTTCTTGGCGCTTGAATCAAATATGCCATATTCGGCAGCTCGCGAAGCTATGCTGCGTATTTCATCATCGAAGTCATCCTGCCCATCGCGAAGCCGCGTTTCTATACGCGACGCCTTTGCAAGCTCCCTTGCAAGAGCATCGCGTCGCTCTCGAGCAGCCATATTCCCAAGATCGTCAATTCCGAGAGCCATATCGAATATGCGAGGGAGTGCTTCCCGGTAGCGATCCTCAGACTGCTTATCAAAAAAAACCTTGCTATTAGTGATGATGTCTTCAGATATGGTGTTGAACATAAAGAAATATCTGAACGAAACCTTGGATCCTGCCTTTATCGCTCCACCCCCGAAAGGAACGACAACATTCTCATCAATGCTAAATTCACTCTCAATTATCTTCCTGATATCATCCTCGCGCGCATTTGACACAGGCACATCGGGGAGGTCGCCGATCGAAGAGAAATAGTAATCCGAAGAAACTTTGTTCCCCTCCGGACTTCTCCTGGCTAATGCGTACACTTTTTCGTTGACATAGAAAACAACCCCATACCATGCAACGCTTTCATTTATCACGCTATCCGGCAATTTATGTGTACTTGCCAAAAAACAGTAGTCAATGATATCCAGAAGAGCACTCTTGCCAGTGTGACTCTCGCCGGAAATTACGTTAACCATGTTTCTCTTAAAATCAAGGGAGCGGCGCTCGCCATTCCTTGACCAGAGCACAATTTTATCGAAACCAAAATTCATAGCTTCACCCTGAAATTTAGATACAGCTCTTCAGCTGATGAATTCAAAAGAGCAGAAATATGGCCCGATGCTTTCGCGATGCGAGCTGCTCGATCACCAAGTTCAGGACCAGTTTTCAGGGAAGCCACTAGCTTGACGACCCCATCAAACTCCACATAGCCGGCCGCGACAAGCCATTGAATTGCATTGACCGACGTCACGAGGCTACTGAAGTATCTCTCGTTGAAGTTCGCGAACAAATCTGGACGCACTGCGACGAGGCCGGACACCTCACGGAATGCCACATTCGATCGCCCCAGGTACCGAACGGTTGAGTCGTGCATTACCAGTGGCATGATAAGAATCGCCTTGGCGAGGGTCAATTCTTTGGAATGAGATAGCACGGATAGGATTGACGCGGCACATATCGCTGGATTGTTATAGGCGGATCCAATCACTTAGCCACCTCTGCCCAGTCCCTGTGCCAACCTATCTTTCCAATATCAGAAAGATAGTAGAGCTCACCGTTACTTAGCTTTACGTCAAGCACGCTTTCATTTATTGAAAAGCGCTCCCTTCTCAGTCGCCTTAGTATATTTACCGCGCAGTCGACAACATCCTCTATGGAGTCGCACTGACCGAATGCCCCATGGAATTCATTGTCCCAGCTTGTATAGACTGAATCATGAAACTGAGCAACATCTTCACCAACCAGATCTCCCGCCTGAACCCACTTTTCCAAGTTTGTTGAAAGACGAATTTTTTGACCGGTGTATTCTATTGCCCGTTCTTTATCGGAAGAATTTAACGCGCCAATTTCAACCAGCCGGGCGACAAACACCTGATTAAACACATCAGACGGGACTACGGGCTCAAAGTTGTACTGCACCAATTTCCCGTTCCGGGCATCCTCAAATATCTTTCGGTACCTTGTAATAAATTCATCAAACGAAATTACAGAAAATCCACCACTCTTCACTGCGATAAAGTTATCACTTCGTACCTGAGAATCGAGACGCTCAAAAACCTGGTCAACCTTACGCTCTGCAATTATTTTTTCATGAATTGATCTTTTAACCATCCCTATAATATCGTCAGCACCCAGCTCAAACCTAATATTCGCAAAAAATCGCCATCGAACATTAACATCAAGCTTGAGGACTGAAGATATATATGCAGCGATCTTTTCGTCCTTTGTTTTTTTATGAAGCTGCACCAGATGAACATCTACATCGTTAAATTCAGCAAAATCTTGACTAGCCACGAGTTTTTTTACGAATTCATTTGTCTTGCTCTCGGATTTGTTAGAGACAAGATGAAATTCCGTTTTCGCGACGAACGACAGTTGCTCCTTGACTTCTCCACGCCCGTCTGCCCCGTCCGAGATTACTTTGGACCAGTTGTAGAAAGTCTTCCACAAATCCCCGTCCAGCTCGGTGAGCGCTATTGGGCTTCCGCCGGAGTTGGTCTGAACCGTATGCTTTAGCTGATAAAGCACATTAAAGTCCGCGTCCAGCTCAGTGTGGACATCGTCCTTTACCTCAAGGCCAACAGATTGACCCTTACCAAGGTTCAGAATTCTGTATAAAAAGTAGTAGTGTTGATAGTCAAAGCCGATGCTTGTATCTGCAGCACTGGTCTTTTCTGTAAAGGATTTTTCTTCCGTCATGCGTCCTTCCTTTGCACCGCATTCCCAATTCACTACTTAGTCGCCTGCGGCCCGAGCCGTCAGATTTTTGACGGATCGAAACGTGATAACGAAGCGTCGGTCTGGATCATACTGCGGCAAGTCGGGCACAGGGAACCTCATTCGGGAACGATGTCATCGCGTCGTTCAAAGCTTCACAATGACCAATGCTCTGCGCAGTTTCTAATTGACTTCCTACGTCACGGGTAGCGACTGCTGGGGATTTCTTTCTCAACTCCACGCCCAAAAGTAGACACTAGCGAGTATCGGCATTCGAAGTGCGCATTGAGGGACCTCATCTATAGGCGCCCAAGAACAGCAGGTAGAGCCAGAACAGAGTTGAAGGTCCACTCACAAACAACAAGGGCGCCTCTCGGCGCCCTCATTCTTCAACTCATTCCCACTCGATCGTCGCCGGCGGCTTCCCAGAGATGTCATAGACAACCCTTGAAACCCCGCGCAGCTCATTGATGATCCGGTTGCTCACCGTACCCAGGAACTCATACGGCAGATGCGCCCAATGCGCGGTCATGAAATCAATCGTCTCCACCGCCCGCAGCGCAATCACCCACTCATAAGCCCGCGCATCACCCACCACGCCCACCGACTTCACCGGCAGGAACACGGCAAACGCCTGGCTGGTCTTGTCGTACAGGTCCGCCTTGCGCAGCTCATCAATGAAGATGGCATCGGCCTTGGCCAGCAGCTCGGCGTACTCGCGCTTCACTTCGCCCAGGATGCGCACGCCCAGGCCCGGGCCCGGGAACGGATGGCGGTAGACCATGCTGCGCGGCAGGCCGAGTTCGACGCCGAGGCGGCGCACTTCGTCCTTGAACAGCTCGCGCAGCGGCTCCACCAGACCCAGTTTCATGTGCTCCGGCAGGCCGCCCACGTTGTGGTGGCTCTTGATCACGTGGGCCTTGCCGGTCTTGCTGCCGGCCGACTCGATCACGTCCGGGTAAATGGTGCCCTGCGCCAGCCACTTGGCGTTCTTCAGCTTGTTGGACTCTTCATCGAAGATGTCCACGAACAGGTTGCCGATGATCTTGCGCTTGGCTTCCGGATCGCTCACGCCTTCCAGCTTGGCGAAGTAGCGGTCGGCGGCGTTGACGCGGATCACCTTGACGCCCATGTGCTCGGCGAACATCGCCATCACCTGGTCGCCTTCCTGCCAGCGCAGCAGGCCGGTGTCGACGAACACGCAGGTCAGCTTGTCGCCGATCGCCTTGTGCAGCAGCGCGGCCACCACGGACGAATCGACGCCACCGGAGAGGCCCAGGATCACTTCGTCATCGCCGACCTGCTCGCGCACGCGGGCGATCTGGTCGTCGATGATGTTGGCGGCGGTCCACAGGGTTTCGCAGCCGCACACGTCCACCACGAAGCGGCGCAGCAGCGCCTGGCCCTGCAGGGTGTGGGTCACTTCCGGGTGGAACTGCACGCCGTACCAGCGCTTCTCTTCGTTGGCCATCGCGGCCACCGGGATGCGATCGGTCACGGCGGTGACGGTGAAGCCCGGGGGCGCGACGGAGACGTGGTCGCCGTGGCTCATCCAGACGTTCAACTTCGGCTCGCCGCCGTGGTCGCTCAGGCCCTTGAACAGCGCATCGGGGTTGATCACGTTCACTTCGGCGTGGCCGAATTCGCGCTGGTCGGCCGCTTCGGTGGCACCACCGAGCTGGGCGGCCAGGGTCTGCATGCCGTAGCAGATGCCGAAGATCGGCAGGCCGCTGTCGAACACTTCCTGCGGTGCGGCAGGCGCGCCCGGCAGCGTAGTCGATTCCGGGCCACCGGACAGGATGATGCCCTTGGCGCCGAACGCGGCGATGTCGGCCGGGTTGTGGTCCCATGCCCAGATCTCGCAGTACACGCCGAGCTCGCGGATGCGGCGCGCGATCAGCTGGGTGTACTGGGCGCCGAAATCGAGGATGAGGATCTTGTCGTTATGGATGTTGGTCATGGTGCCCGGGCAATGCAGGAGTAAATACGGGAAACACAGCGTCGTTACCGGCGGCGGATAGAGAAAGAGGAACGGGAATCAGCTTCCTCGTTCCTCTTTGCTCATGCCGCATCAGGCGCGGTAGTTCGGCGGCTCTTTGGTGATCTGCACGTCGTGGACGTGGCTCTCACGTTGGCCGGCGCCGCTGATCTTGACGAACTTCGGCTTGGTGCGCATGTCATCGACGGTGCCGCAGCCCACGTAGCCCATGGTGGCGCGCAGGCCGCCCATCAGCTGGTGGATGATGCCGCCGACCGGGCCGCGATACGGCACGCGGCCTTCGATGCCTTCGGGCACCAGCTTGTCGGCGCTGGAGGCGTCCTGGAAGTAGCGGTCCTTGGACCCCTTCTCCATCGCGGCCAGCGAGCCCATGCCGCGGTAGCTCTTGTAGGAGCGGCCCTGGAACAGCTCGGTCTCGCCGGGCGATTCCTCGGTACCGGCCAGCAGGCCACCGATCATGATGGTGGAGGCACCGGCGGCGAGCGCCTTGCCGATGTCGCCCGAGTAACGGATGCCACCGTCGGCGATCAGCGGGATGCGGTCCTGCAGCGCTTCGGCGACCAGGTCGATCGCGGTGATCTGCGGCACGCCGACACCGGCGACGACGCGCGTGGTGCAGATCGAGCCCGGGCCGATGCCGACCTTGACCGCGTCCGCACCGCTGTCCAGCAGCGCCAGTGCGGCTTCACCGGTGCAGATGTTGCCACCGACGACCTGCACCTGCGGGAAGTGCTTCTTGACCCAGCTGACGCGGTCCAGCACGCCCTGCGAATGGCCGTGCGCGGTGTCCACCACCAGCACGTCCACCCCGGCGGCGACCAGCGCCTCGACCCGGCGGTCGGTATCGCCACCGACGCCGACGGCCGCGCCGACCAGCAGGCGGGTGGCGGTGTCCTTGGCGGCGTTCGGGTAATCGGTGTTCTTCTGGATGTCCTTGACGGTGATCAGGCCGCGCAGGGCGAAATCATCGTTGACGACCAGGATCTTCTCGATGCGGTTGCGGTGCAGCAGCTGCAGCACTTCATCGGAGGCCGCGCCTTCCTTGACCGTGATCAGGCGATCCTTCTTGGTCATGATGTGGCGGACCGGATCGTCCAGCTCGGTCTCGAAGCGCATGTCACGGTGGGTGACGATGCCGACCAGCTGGCCGCCGCCGTCCACCACCGGCACGCCGGAGATGTTGCGCGCCTGGGTCAGGGCCAGCACGTCGCGGATGGTGGTTTCCGGGCCGACGGTGATCGGGTCGCGGATGACGCCGGCCTCGAACTTCTTGACCTTGGCGACTTCGGCAGCCTGCTGCTCGACGCTCAGATTCTTGTGGATGATGCCCATGCCGCCGAGCTGGGCCATGGCGATGGCCAGGCGGGCTTCGGTAACGGTATCCATGGCAGCCGAAAGGATCGGAAGCTTCAGCCGCAGGTCGCGCGTCAGGCGCGTTTCCAGACTGACATCCTTGGGCAGGATGATGGAATGAGCGGGGACGAGGGAGACGTCGTCGTAGGTGAGAGCTTCAGCCTGGATGCGCAGCATCGGCATACCCGAGATGTGGGGAAGCGCGACATTTTACCCTGATTCGGGCGTCTTTGGCAGGGGTCAGATGCGACGCTGTGTCGCGCCGACGGGCGGGGGGTAGAGCCGACCGTTGGTCGGCTGCCTCCGCCGGCACCGCCTGAAACGGTAGAGCCGACCGTTGGTCGGCTGCCTCTGGATCGATCTGCCACTGCGCCGAGAGCAGCCGACCAACGGTCGGCTCTACCAGGGGCAGCAGGCCAGGACCGCAGAGGCGGCAGGTGTCGGTGGGCCCGGGATCGCGGCCGCAGCCTGCGCCGGCCAGCGGCCGGCACTACCCGGGTCAGAACGCTTCTGCTGCCTCAATCGTGTTCTGCATCAGGGTGGCCACGGTCATCGGCCCTACCCCGCCCGGGACCGGGGTGATCCAGCTGGCGCGCTGGGCGGCGGCCTCGAAGCCGACGTCGCCGACCAGGCGGCCATCATCCAGGCGGTTGATGCCCACGTCGATCACCACGGCGCCCGGCTTGACCCATTCACCCGGGACGATGCCCGGGCGGCCCACCGCGACCACCAGGATGTCGGCGTTGCGCACCGACTGCTCCAGCACGTCCTTGGGGGTGAACTTGTGGCAGCTGGTGACGGTGCAGCCGGCAATCAGCAGCTCCAGCCCCATCGGGCGGCCGACGTGGTTGCTGACGCCGACGATGGTGGCGTTGCGGCCACGCACCGGCTGATCGGTGTGGCCCAGCAGGGTCACGATGCCGCGCGGGGTGCACGGGCGCAGGCCAAACTCACGCAGGGCCAGATGGCCGACGTTTTCCGGGTGGAAGCCGTCCACGTCCTTGCGCGGGTCGATCCGGTGGATCAGGCGGTTGGCGTCGGGGATGCCCGGCAGCGGCAGCTGGACCAGGATGCCGTGGATCTTGGGATCGGCGTTGAGCTGGTCGATCAGGGTCAGCAGCTCGGCCTCGGTGGTGCCGGCCGGCAGGTCGTAATCGAAGGCTTCGATGCCCACTTTCTCGGCCGCGCGGCGCTTGTTGCGCACGTACACGGTCGAGGCTGGGTCGCCACCCACCAGCACCACGGCCAGGCCCGGACGGCTGCCACCGGCAGCCAGGCGGGCATCGACCCGGACCTTGAGGCTGTCCAGCAGGTCTTCGGCAATGCGGCGGCCGTCGAGAATGCGGGCGGAAGAGACGGTGTCGGGGGTCGGTGAGCTCATCGAGGGCGGCAGGCGTGGGGGGCGACGGTCGGCTATTGTCCCTGATTCGGCCCGCCCCGCCCACCGGTAGTGCCGGCGCCTCATTCTTCTTCGGGCACCTGGTCGGCGTTGAGCGTGCGCGCCTTGCGCTTGGGCGCGGTGAACGGCGTGGGCGTCGGCACGCCCGGCAACGCGCTGCCGAACACCATGTGCGCGCCGGCACGCAGGTCGCCGCCCGCCATCTCCAGCTCGAAGCGCTCCGCATCCCGTTCGCGGATCTGCTCGGCGATCTCGCGCGCATCATCCGGATCCGCGCCCAGCTCCATCAGCGCGGCTTGGCCGAACTGCAGGGCCGATTCGAAGGTCTCGCGGATCTGGAAGTCCACGCCGGCATGGATCAGGCGCAGCGAATGTTCGCGATCGAACGAGCGCACCAGCAGCTTGGCCTGGGGGAACTCGTGGGTGACCAGTTCGACGATGCGATCGGCATCCTGGTCGTTGTTGACGCACACCGCGATCGCACGCGCGGACCCCGCGCCAGACGCATGCAGCACATCCAGGCGGGTGCCGTCGCCGTAGTAGATCTTGAATCCGAAGCGCTCGGCGTTATGGATCATGTCCACGTCGTTGTCGATGATGGTCACATCCACATCGCGCGCCAGCAGCGACTGGCTCGCCACCTGGCCGAAACGACCGAAGCCGATCAGCAGCACGCTGCCGGACAGGCCTTCGGCTTCTTCAACGCCATCGAGCGAGACTTCGCGATCCGGCATGAGCTTGTCGTGCAGCAGCACGAACAGCGGCGTCAGCGCCATCGAGAGCACGACGATCGCGGTGAGGTTGGCGTTGACCTGCACGTCAATCACGCCGGCTACCGCCGCGGCCGAGAACAGCACGAACGCGAACTCACCACCCTGCGCCATCACCACGCCGCGGTCCAGCGCCTGCCGATGATCACTGCCGAGGATCCGCGCGACTACGTAGATGCAGACCGCCTTGGCCAGCATCAGCGCGAACACGCCGGAGACGATCAGCGGCCAGTTGTTGGCGACCACGGTGAGGTCCAGCGCCATCCCGACGCTGAGGAAGAACAGGCCGAGCAGGATGCCGCGGAACGGCTCGATGTCCGCTTCGATCTGATGGCGGAAGGTGGACTCGCTGAGCAGCACGCCCGCGAGGAACGCGCCCATCGCCATCGACAAGCCGCCCAGCTGCATCAGCAGCGCAGCGCCGAGTACGACCAGAAGCGCAGCCGCCGTCATCACTTCGCGCGCCTTGGCGGCAGCAAGGATGCGGAACAGCGGATTGAGCAGGAAGCGGCCGACCAGCACCAGGCCGACGATCGCACCGGCGGCGATACCCACGGTGACCCAGCGCGAGCTCTCGCCCGCATCGCTGTGCACCGGCGCCATGAACGCGACCACGGCCAGCAGTGGCACGATCAGCAGATCTTCGAACAGCAGGATCGAGACGATCTTCTGGCCGGTCGGCAGCGCGATGTCACCGCGCTCGGCGAGCAACTGCATCACCACCGCGGTGGAGGTCAACACGAAACCGGCCGCGCCGATGAAGGCCACCGGCAACGGGAAACCGAGCAGCATGCACACGCCGGTCAGCACCGTGCCGCAGACCACGATCTGCAGTGTGCCCAGCCCGAAGATCTCGTTGCGCAGGCTCCACAGATGCGAGGGCCGCATCTCAAGGCCGATCACGAACAGGAACATCACCACGCCGAGCTCGGCGGTATGCAGGATGGCCTGCGGATCGGAGAACCACCCGAACCCGAACGGGCCGATGGCCAGCCCGGCGGCGAAATAACCCAGCACCGAGCCCAGCCCAAGCCGGCGGAACAGCGGCACCATGACCACGGCCGCACCCAGCAGCGCCACTACTTTCACCAGTTCACTGGCACCTGCTTCCACCGCCATGCGGTTGCTTCCCCGGACTACACAAGATGGGTCAACGATAGGGCAAAGCGCGGAAGGGCAATAGCGCGGATGATGCGTTTAATCGTACTGAATTCAGAACGATATCGAACCTGGATGCCAGATCGTCCCGAAATCGCGACCGAACCCAGCGGCAGAGCCACGCCATGCGTGGCTGCGCTGAGCTGGCGGCCCCTCGCCAACGGCATCCACGCAGGGCGTGGATCTACGTGGACCCTGGCGAACCGCAGCCACGCATGGCGTGGATCTACGCGGCCCCTCCGCCGCTGCAGAAGGCGGCGTAATCGATGTACCCGGGGAACGCGCGCCCGGGCGCGCACAACGGGCAACCCGGGTCGGGCCGCAGCCGCGTCTCGCGGAAGCGCATGCCCAGCGCGTCAAAGGTGAGCAGGCGCCCGATCAGCGGCTCGCCGATGCCGAGCAGCAGCTTGAGCACTTCGGTGGCCTGCAGCAGGCCGACCATGCCCGGCAACACGCCCAGAACGCCCGCCTCCGAGCAGTTGGGCGCGAACTCCGGCGGCGGCGGCTCGGGGAACAGGCAGCGGTAGCACGGCGCGGTGCCGCGCTGGCGGCCAGCGTCGAAGACGCTGACCTGGCCAGTGAACCGCTCCACCGCGCCATACACCAGCGGAATGCCGTGCTGCAGGCAGGCATCGTTGAGCAGGTAGCGCAGCGGGAAATTGTCCGAACCATCCAGGACCACGTCGACACCCTCCAGCAGCGCATCGATGTTGTCCGAGGTGACCCGCGCCTGCACGGCCTCCACGTCCAGCGAGGGATTGAGCGCGAGCAGGCGTGCGCGCGCCGAGAGCACCTTGGGCTCGCCGACGCTGGCATCGGTGTGGATGATCTGCCGATGCAGGTTGCTGCGGTCCACCACGTCGTCATCGGCGATGCGCAGGTGCCCTACCCCGGCCGCGGCCAGGTAGAAGCTCGCCGGTGCACCCAGGCCGCCCGCGCCGAGCACCAGCACGCGCGAAGCGAGCAGCGTCTTCTGGCCTTCGATACCGACCTGCGGCAACAGCAGATGACGCGAGTAACGTTCGTTGAAGTCGCGCTCGGCATCGCTCTGCATCGGCTGCACCAACGGCAGCCCGTCAGCGCGCCACGCGGACGTGCCGCCGTGGACGGAGGCGACATGCGTGTAGCCCAGGTCCGACAGGAAAACCGCGGCCTCCATCGAACGCCTGCCGCTCTGACAGATCAGGACGACCTCGCGGTCGGCTGCCGGCAGGTGGGTGTCTGGCTCGGCCTGGAGATCGCCCTTGGCGATGCCGAGCGCGCCTTCGGCCATGCCGGTGGCACGTTCGTGCGCCTCGCGGATGTCGATCAGCAGCGCGCCATGGGCGAGGCGTTCGCGGGCCTGCGCCGGAGTGAGTTCGGGGATCGTGCTCATGCGGAGGATTATCGCGCACGGGCGCGCCGGCAGCCCAAATGAGAAGAGCCGGCTTGCGCCGGCTCTTTTCTGCATCACTTGCCCTTGACGTGCTTGATCAAGCGCCGCTTGCGCTTGAGCTGCCGTTCGGTGAGCACGTTCTTCTTGCCTTCGTACGGGTTCACACCCTCGCGGAAGATGAACTGCACGGGCGTGCCGACCAGCTTGAAGCGCTTGCGGAAGAAGTTCTCCAGATAGCGCTTGTACGACTCCGGCAGGTCTTTCAGACGGGTGCCGTGGACGATGAAGGTCGGCGGGTTGGAACCGCCCGGATGCACGTAGCGCAGCTTGGACACGTGACCACGGATCGCCGGCGGCGGGTTGGTCTCGTAGGCCGTTTCCAGCGCCTTGTTGACTTCGCTGGTGCTGAATTCGTGCGTCGCCGAGGCGTGCGCAGCATGGATGCAGCGGAACAGCTCACGCAGGCCCGAGCCGTGCTTGGCCGAGATGCGCACCACTTCCGCCCACGGCACGAAGCCGAGCTTGCGCGACACCAGGGCTTCAGCCTGCTCGCGCTGGTAATCGGTCAGGCCATCCCACTTGTTGATCGCCACCACCAGCGCACGGCCGGCATCGAGCACCGCCCCGAGCACGCTGGCGTCCTGATCGGTCACGCCTTCGGAGGCATCCAGCATCAGCACCGCGACCTGGCACTGCTCGATGGCCTGCAGGGTCTTGATGACGCTGAACTTCTCGACCACTTCCTCGACGCGCGCCTTGCGACGCAGGCCGGCGGTATCGATCAGGCGGTACTCACGCCCGTCGCGCTCCATGTCCACCGCGATCGAATCACGGGTGGTACCGGGCACTTCGGAGGCGATCATGCGCTCCTCGCCGAGCAGACGATTGACCAGCGTCGACTTGCCCACGTTAGGGCGGCCGACGAAGGCGATGCGAATGCGGTTCGGATCGGTGTCCAGGGTCTCGGTGGTGCCCTCTTCCGGCAACCGCTCCACGACCTCGTCCAGCAGATCATCCAGGCCCTGACGGTGCGCGGCCGAGACGGTCAGCATTTCGCCGAAGCCGTAACGGGCAAATTCCGAACGCACGGTGTCTTCGTTCATGCCGTCGATCTTGTTGATCAGCAGCAGGGTCGGACGGGCCAGCTTGCGCAGCCAGGACAGGATCTCGTCGTCCATCGGGCCCTCACGGGCATCGACCACGAACAGGATCAGGTCCGCCTCGGCGGCGGCGGCGCGGGCCTGGCGGGCGGTAGCGCCGGCCAGACCTTCTTCTTCACCGGCGATACCGCCGGTATCGACCACCAGGAACGGGTGGTCTTCATCAAGACGACAAACACCGTAATTACGGTCCCGGGTCACGCCGGGCTGGTCATGGACCAGCGCGTCGCGCGTACGGGTAAACGCATTGAACAGCGTGGACTTGCCGACATTCGGCCGTCCAACCAGGGCGACCAAGGGCAGCATCGCGGTAACTCCTTATTGTGCCAACCGGAACGCGGTCAGCTTTCCATCAACGTTCTGCACCAGCAGAATCCCATCGGCAGCTACCGGCTGGGCCAGGAGGGCGTCGCCGCCACTCTTGGCGCGCGCCGCGAACTCACCGTTATCGGTCCGCAACCAGTGCAGATACCCCTTGTAATCACCGACCACAACGTAATCGCCGTGGATGACCGGACCGGTCAGCGAACGACGGGCCAGGCCCGTCTGCGACCACATGGCCGAACCGCTGGCCTTGTCCAGGCCGAACACGCCGCCCTTGTTGTCGGTGACGAACACATTGCCCGAGGTCAGGGCCACGCCACCGGCGCCGCCATGATCACGTGCCCACAGCGGACGGCCGGTCGGGCCTTCGATCGCCATGGTCTGGTTCTTGAAACTGCTGACGAACAGCGTATTGCCTTCCAGCACCGGGGCGCCGTCGATATCGGCCATGCGCTCCAGCTCGGTACGGCCTTCGCCGGTGCCGACCATCTGGTCCCACAGCGTGCGGCCGTCCTGCATGGCCAGCGCGGCGATGGAGCCGTCGTCGTTGCCGATGAACAGCACGCCCGGGCCGGTGACGACCGGCGCGTTGCCACGCACGGTCAGCGCCGGCAGCTCGCGCGGGTTGAACCAGCGCTGGGTGCCGTTCTCGGCATCCAGACCGGTCACGCGACCGTCGTTGCTGCGCACGAAGACCAAGCCCTGGCCCACGGCCGGGGCGGAGATGACTTCACCCGGCACCTTGGCACGCCACTTTTCGGTGCCGTCGGCCGCGTTCAACGCGATGACTTCACCATCCAGGGTGCCGATGACGACCAGGCCGTCACCCACGCCCGGGCCACCGGACAGACGCAGCTTGGGCTGCTTCTTGACCTTGGCCGGTTCGTAGGTCCAGATCTTCTTGCCGGTCTGCAGGTCGATGGCATGCACGCCACCGTAGATGGCGGCCGCGTAGACGCGACCATCGGCGACCACCGGGCCCTGACGGACGCCGATGCGCTTCTCACCCTTGCCGACGTTGGCCGTCCAGATCCTGTCGACCTTGGCGGTGGCATCGAACTTCACCAGCTCGGCCGGTTCCAGTGCCTTCTTGGCCGCGGCATCTTTGCCGGCGAACCAGCCCTTCATCGTGCTGCAGCCGGTCAGGGCCATGCCCAACAGGGCAACCGTGGCAACGCGCTTGATCATGACCATCTGATTCATTACACCGACTCCGCAGGATCGGTGACGGTGCCACCGGCATCCGTCAACTTGGTTTCCAGCAGGCGCCGCTGGGGCGCTGCCACGTCCAGCGTCTTGAGCGCCTTCTCATACTGCTCGCGGGCGGCATCACGCTTGCCCTGCGCCATCAGTGCATCGCCATGGATTTCCAGGCTGGCGCTGTCGGTCGCGGTACCGAGCTGCTTGATCGCATCTTCGGTCTTGCCGGTGGCCACCAGCAGGCGCGCAACGCGCTGCTCGATCACCGGCTTGAATTCGGGGTCGGCCTTGATCGCGCGCAGGGTCGCCAGCGCGTCTTCGTTCTTGCCGGCATCGACCTGGGCCTTGGCCAGCTGCAGGGCAGCCAGATCGGCGTAGATGTTGGCCTTGCCGCTTTCCAGGTCCTTCACACCCTTGGCGGCCTGCTCCAGATCCTTTTCCTCCAGGCTCTTGAGGACGATCTGGTACTGGACGTTGGCGCCGGCCAGGCTGTTGCTGTGCCGGGTCTGCCACTCTTTCCAGCCCCAGATGCCACCGATCGCGATGGCTACGCCAGCGAGGATGCTGACACCGTTCTTCCGCAGCCAGCCGCGGACGCGTTCACTTTGTTCGTGCTCGTCGAGCAGGTCGTCGATCGCCATGCGTACTCTCGCCCCGCCCATGAGGAGGAGCTATTTGAATTGGATTGGGGAAACGCGGCTCAGTGCGAAACTGGGACCACGGAGCCGTCAGAGGATACCGTAAAGCGTGCCACGTTGGCTCGCTGGTACGGCGAAAGGTCGACGATAGTGCCGGCCTGCTGAACCTCGACCGCCGATGCATTGCCCAGCACCATGCGGGCTACCTGGCCTGGCGCGAAGCTGCGGGTCTCGCCCGACTTGATCAGGGCCTTTTCGACGGTGGTGCCGTCTGGCCCGGAAATATCCACCCAGCTGTCGCCTTTGAACTGCAGGCTCAGTGCACCAGCCGGCGCTGCCGGCGCGGCGGCCGGACGCGGGACCGGGGTCAGCGACGCCAGGTACGGCGACGCCGGGGCCGACGGCTTGGCCGTCTCGGCCGTGGCCGGTGCAGCCGCCTGCGGGGCGTCACCGCCGGCCACCGGGACCGCCGCCGGGATCACATCCAGCGACGCGGTGTTCGGGGTGGTGGCGGTGCCATCGAAATGACCCCGGGTGGCGAACCAGACCGGCACGGCCAGCACCGCGGTGATGCCGACATACAGGACGCGACGGCCCAGGCTCTCGGCAATGCGGCGGGCGCGCGGGGTATGGGTATGGCTGACAAGCTGCGGCGGCACGATCGGCCCGATATGGGCCTGCTCGAGGATGTCGTCGATGTCCACCTTCAGCAGGCGGGCATAACTGCGCAGCTGGCCACGGACGAAGACCGGCGCGCCAAGGCGCTGCCACTGCTCTTCTTCAAGGGACTTCACTACCTGGACCGGCATGCGCAGCTGCTGCCCCACGGCCTCCAGGGTCAGTCCGGCCGCTTCCCGGGCCTGGCGAAGACGAGCTCCGCAACCGGCCGCAGTATCAAAAGCGTTCACAGTCTGGTCATCAATCACAATGCTTCAACCCCGGGGATTAGGTGCCGCATCCTGCGGAAATTCGTCATGAATTCGCTGCAGATAGCGACCGGATGCCACGCTGTCGCCAAGCCGCGCCTCGATTTGAGAGGCAAGTTGTAACACGGAACGTGTGGCCGGTGCAGCCGTCAAACGCCGTTGCGAAAAGGCGCGGGCCTCGAAATAACGCCCTTCGGCGTACTCATTGCGGGCCATCGACTCCAGCGCGTAGGCATTGACGGGATCTATCTCAAGCGCCCGCCGGAGGTCCCGAACCGCCCGCGCGGGCTGGCCTGCGTCCAGTGCACAGCCGCCGGCATTGGCCAGGGCGGAGGCCGGGGTGGTATAGCCCGGGGCCTGCAGCGCCCGGTCGAACCAGGCCAGCGACTCGGCCGGCTGGCCATGAGCACATAGCCAGGCACCATAATTGTTGAGAACGTCGCCGCGCTCGGGCCCCAACTCGGCCGCCTTGCCGTAGAGGCGCCCGGCCTCGGCCTCGTTGCCGCGCTGGGTGGCAATCGCCGCCAGCAGCATGTAGGCCTCGGGGCGGCGTGCATCGATCTTCATCGCGGCCCGCACCCGCTTCTCGGCGGCATCCGGGGCGCCCGCACGCAGCGATTCGCCAGCCAGGACCATCTGGTCCTGGTAGTTCACCCGCTTGCGGATCTCGGGGTTGTCGCGGGCCTCGTAGGTCGGCGCGACCTCGAGTGGACCGGACGGCGGCTTGATCCCCTGCTGTTTGCCACAGCCGGCCAATGCCAGCGCGAAGAAAACAACGGCTGGCAATCGGCGATCAGGCAGCGGCATCCCGGTTTTTCCCGTCCTGCAGCGTTTTGTTGAACTCGGCCTGGCGGCGCGTACGGTCCATCACCTGGCCCTTGAGCTGGCCACAGGCGGCATCGATATCGTCGCCACGGGTACGCCGCACCATCGTCAGCACCTGCGAATCGAGCAGGATCTTCTGGAAGGCGCGGATTTCGGTTTCGCCGGAACGCTCGTAACGCGTGCCCGGGAACGGATTGAAGGGGATCAGGTTGACCTTGCCCGAGTTCGAGGCCTGCACGGCGTTGTCGAACTGGCGCATCAACCGCGCCAGCTGGCGGGCGTGCTCGGGCTGGTCATTGATGCCCTTCATCAGGGTGTATTCGAAGGTGACCGATTCGCGGCGCTTGTTGGCGCGCAGGTAACGTGCGCACGAGGCCATCAGCTCGACGATCGGGTACTTCTTGTTGAGCGGGACCAGGGTCTCGCGCAGTGCGTCGTTGGGCGCATGCAGCGACACCGCCAGCGACACGTCGCTCTCGGTGGACAGGCGGTCGATCTGCGGCACCAGGCCGGAGGTGGACAGCGTCACGCGCTTGTTGGCCAGGCCGTAGCCCAGATCGTCGCGCATCACGCTCATGGCGCGCACGACGTTGTCGAAATTCATCAACGGCTCGCCCATGCCCATCATCACCACGTTGGTGAGACGACGCTGCTTGTGCGGGATGTTGCCCAGATGGCGCGCGGCGACCCACACCTGGCCGATGATCTCGGCGGTGGAGAGGTTGCGGTTGAAGCCCTGGGTAGCGGTCGAACAGAACGTGCAGTTCAGTGCGCAGCCGACCTGCGAAGACACGCACAGCGTGCCGCGGTTCTTGTCCGGGATGTAGACGGCCTCGATGGCGTTCTTGCCATCGGTGCCCATCGCCAGCAGCCACTTGTGGGTGCCGTCGGCGGAGGGCTTGTCGAACACGATGTTCGGAACCAGCACCTCGGCATGCTGCTTGAGCTTGGCACGCAGCGCCTTGCCGAGGTCGGTCATTTCATCGAAATCGGTGACGTAGTGATGGTGGATCCACTTCATCACCTGATGGGCACGGTAGCGCGCTTCGCCGAGTGTCTCGGCGAAGAAGCGCTCCAGACCCTCGCGATCGAGGTCGAGCAGGTTCTGCTTGGCCACAGCCGGGCCCGGAACGAGCACGGATGGGATGGCGGTTGGCTGTACGACCTCGTTCACGGCATCACTCTCAGCGCGAGACGACTTCAGTCGCGGCGAAGAAATAAGCGATTTCGATCGCGGCATTCTCAACCGAGTCCGAGCCGTGGGCGGCATTGGCATCGATGGATTCAGCGAAGTCGGCGCGGATGGTGCCTGCGGCGGCTTCCTTCGGGTTGGTGGCGCCCAGCAGGTCGCGGTGGGCCAGCACGGCGTTCTCGCCTTCCAGCGCCTGGATCATCACCGGGCCGGAGATCATGAACTCGACCAGCGCGTTGAAGAACGGACGCTCGCGGTGCACGGCGTAGAAGCCTTCGGCTTCACGGCGCGACAGCTGCTTGTACTTGGCGGCGACGACCTTCAGGCCGGCCTTTTCGAAGCGGGCGTAGATTTCACCGATGACGTTCTTGGCGACGGCGTCCGGCTTGATGATGGAAAGGGTGCGCTCCAGCGCCATGGGAATACTCCGTTGGGCGGGCCACTTGATCGGCCCGAGGTTAACATGAAAAAAACCCGCGTCAAAACGCGGGCTTAGCCTGATATACGTGCGCCAATTCTAACGTGTCCTCCCCATCTCCGGTAGTGCCACGCCATGCGTGGCAGGACTGCACCCACTGGGGTAGCTCACCCCCGTTCAGGCAATGACGACGTTGCCAGCCATGGACAGGCGCGGCAACGCGCAGATGAACGAATGCCCCTTCCTGCTGCGCCGCACAATGCGGGCGCGCAGCCACGGGTCTAATATCAAACAATCGTTTGATTGAACTGCCCTGCCCCCATGGCCAAACCTGCCCACTTCTCCACCAAGGACCGCATTCTCGGCGCCGCCGAGGAACTGTTCGCCCTGCACGGGTTCGCGGGCACCTCGCTGCGCCAGGTCACCAGCCAGGCCGATGTGAACATCGCCGCGGTCAACTATCACTTCGGGTCCAAGGAGAACCTGGTCAACGAGGTGTTCCGCCGCCGCATGGATGAAATGACCTCGGCCCGGCTGAGCCAGCTGGACAGCGCCCGCCGCGAGCACCCCGGTGAACTGCGCCCGGTGCTGGCCGCCTTCGTGGAGCCGGCCCTGGCCATGGCCCAGGACCGCCAGACCGGCGGCGCCTTCGTGCGCGTCATCGCCCGCGCTTACGCGGAGAAGAACGACAACCTGCGCAAATTCCTTTCCGACCACTACGGCCACGTCCTGCGCGACTTCGGCAAGGCGATCTCCGCCTGCGTGCCGGAGCTCAGCAAGGAGGAGCTGTACTGGCGCCTGGATTTCCTCGCCGGCTCGCTGACCTATGCCATGGCCGACTTCGGCCTGATCAAGCGACCCGCCGGTGTCACCGAAGCGGCGCATCGTGCCCATGCCGCCCAGGAACTGATTCATTTCGCCGAAGCCGGATTCCGCGCCAGCGCGGCCTCGAGCGCTTCGACGTCCTCCCTTTCCACCCCGTAGAGCCGGGCGCTGACCGGCTTCCAGACAACAAAGGCTTATCGACATGTCCAATTCCCTGCTAGTCCGCCGTGCCGCCGTGCTGGGTGCCGGTGTCATGGGCGCCCAGATCGCCGCCCACCTGACCAACGCCGGCGTCGACACGGTGCTGTTCGACCTGCCCGCCAAGGAAGGTCCGGCCGATGGCATCGTGCTCAAGGCGATTGCCAACCTGGGCAAGCTCAGCCCTGCCCCGCTTGCCAGCAAGTCCTACGCCGAGGCGATCACGCCGGCCAACTATGAGACCGGCCTGGAGCAGTTGAAGGACTGCGACCTGATCATCGAAGCCATCGCCGAACGGATGGACTGGAAGCAGGACCTGTACAAGAAGATCGCCCCGTTCGTGGCCGATCACGCGGTGCTGGCCTCCAACACCTCCGGCCTGGGTATCAACAAGCTGGCCGACGTGCTGCCCGAGCAGCTGCGCCACCGCTTCTGCGGCGTGCATTTCTTCAACCCGCCGCGCTACATGCACTTGGCCGAGCTGATCCCGGCCACCACCACCGACGCGGCCGTGCTGGAAGGCCTGGAAGCGTTCCTGGTCACCACCCTGGGCAAGGGCGTGGTGTATGCCAAGGACACCCCGAACTTCATCGGCAACCGCATCGGCGTGTTCTCGATCCTGTCCACCATCCACCACACGCAGGAATTCGGCCTGGGCTTCGATGAAGTGGACGGCCTGACCGGCCCGCTGGTCGGCCGCCCGAAGTCGGCGACCTACCGCACCTCCGACGTGGTCGGGCTGGACACCATGGCGCACGTGATCAAGACCATGGGCGACACCCTGCCCAACGATCCGTGGCATGAATTCTTCAATTCGCCGAAGTGGCTGGACGCACTGATCGCCAAGGGCGCGCTCGGCCAGAAGACCGGTGCCGGCATCTTCCGCAAGGTCGGCAAAGACATTGTGGTGCTGGATCTGGAGAAGCAGGACTACCGTCCGGCTGACCGCACCGCCGCACCGGAAGTGGTCGAGATCCTGAAGATCAAGAACCCGGCCGAGAAGTTCGCCAAGCTGCGCGAAAGCCAGCACCCGCAGGCGCAGTTCCTGTGGGCGACCTTCCGCGATCTGTTCCACTACAGCGCCTACCACCTGGCCGACATCGCCGAGACCGCGCGCGACGTGGACCTGGCCATCCGCTGGGGCTACGGCTGGTCGCTGGGCCCGTTTGAAACCTGGCAGGCTGCCGGCTGGAAGCAGGTCGCACAGTGGATCGCCGATGACATCGTCGCCGGCAAGAGCATGAGCAATGCGCCGCTGCCCGATTGGGTGTTCGATGGCCGCGATGGCGTGCACGCCGCCGAAGGCAGCTACAGCCCGTCGCGCAATGCCAAGCTGCCGCGCTCGGCCCTGCCGGTGTACCAGCGCCAGCGCTTCCCGGATCCGCTGCTGGGCGAGAACTTCAGCCCGGGCGAAACCGTGTTTGAAAATGACGGCGTGCGCATGTGGCACGACGGTGACGGCATCGCGGTGGTCAGCTTCAAGACCAAGATGAACACCGTGTCCGACCACGTGCTCAACGGCCTGCAGGAAGCGATCAAGCGCGCCGAGCAGGACTACAAGGGCCTGGTGATCTGGCAGCAGAAGGAACCCTTCTCCGCCGGTGCCGATCTGGCCGGCGCGCTCGGCCTGCTGCAGGCCGGCAAGGTCGACCAGTTCGAAGAGATGGTGCACAACTTCCAGCGCACCAGCCAGGCGATCAAGTATTCGCTGGTGCCGGTGGTGACCGCGGTGCGCGGCCTGGCCCTGGGCGGTGGCTGCGAGTTCCAGATGCACAGCGCCAAGAGCGTGGCCGCGCTGGAAAGCTACATCGGTCTGGTCGAGGCCGGCGTCGGCCTGCTGCCGGCCGGTGGCGGCCTGAAGGAACTGGCCGTGCGCGCCTCGCAGGCGGCCGGTCCGGGCGGTGATGTGTTCGCCGAGCTGAAGAAGACCTTTGAAACCGTCGCGATGGCCAAGGTTTCCAATTCCGCGGTCAACGCCAAGGAACTGGGCCTGATGCGCGCGACCGACAAGGTGGTGTTCAACAGCTTCGAGACGCTGCACATCGCCAAGGCCGAAGTGCTGGCGCTGGCCGAAGGCGGCTACCGCCCGCCGATGCCGGCCCGCCGCATCCAGGTCGCCGGTGACGTGGGCATCGCTACGTTCAAGATGATGCTGGTCAACATGCTGGAAGGCCGCTTCATCAGCCCGTACGACTACGAGATCGCCGTGCGCATCGCCACCGTGCTGTGCGGTGGCGAAGTGGATCGCGGCACGCTGGTGGACGAAGAATGGCTGCTGACCCTGGAGCGCAAGCACTTCGTCGAACTGGCCCAGCAGGAAAAGACCCAGGCCCGCATCGCGCACATGCTCAAGACCGGCAAGCCGCTGCGGAACTGACGGAAGACATCGGTAGTGCCGGCCGCTGGCCGGCAACCTCTTCCACCCCTATTCAAGAGATCACTGAAATGACCAAGCAAATCCAGGACGCCTACATCGTCGCCGCCACCCGCACCCCGGTGGGCAAGGCGCCCAAGGGCGTGTTCCGCAATACCCGCCCCGACGACATGCTCGCCCACGTGCTCCGCTCCGTGGTCGCGCAGGCGCCGGGCGTGGACGTCAACCGCATCGATGACGCGATCATCGGCTGCGCGATGCCCGAAGCCGAGCAGGGTATGAACGTGGCACGCATCGGCGTGCTGCTGGCCGGCCTGCCGGACACCATCGCCGCACAGACCGTCAACCGCTTCTGCTCCTCGGGCCTGCAGGCCGTGGCCATGGCTGCCGACCAGATCCGCCTCGGCAATTCGGACCTGATGCTGGCCGGTGGCACCGAGTCGATGTCGATGGTGCCGATGATGGGCAACAAGATCGCGATGGCCCCGAGCGTGTTCGACAATGACCACGTCGCCATCGCCTACGGCATGGGCATCACCGCCGAGAAGGTCGCCGAAGAATGGAAGGTCTCGCGTGAGGACCAGGACGCCTTTGCGCTGGCCTCGCACCAGAAGGCCATCGCCGCGATCCAGAACGGCGAGTTCAAGGACGAGATCAGCCCTTACGACGTGCGCACCCGCCAGCCGGACCTGGCCGACGGCCGCCGCATCATCACCCGCGACAAGATCGTGGATACCGACGAAGGCCCGCGCCTGGATTCGTCCGCCGAAGGCCTGGCCAAGCTGCGCCCGGTGTTCCGCAACGGCCAGTTCGGCGGCACGGTCACCGCCGGCAACTCCTCGCAGATGAGCGACGGCGCCGGCGCGGTGCTGCTGGCCTCCGAGCAGGCGATCAAGGACTACGGCCTGACCCCGCTGGCCCGCTTCGTCAGCTTCTCGGTGGCCGGCGTGCGCCCGGAAGTGATGGGCATCGGCCCGATCGCCGCGATCCCGAAGGCACTCAAGCAGGCTGGCCTTACCCAGGACCAGCTGGACTGGATCGAGCTCAACGAAGCCTTTGCGGCGCAGTCGCTGGCCGTCATCCGCGATTGCGGCCTGGACCCGTCCAAGGTCAACCCGCTGGGCGGCGCCATCGCCCTGGGCCATCCGCTGGGCGCGACCGGTGCGATCCGTACCGCCACCTTGCTGCACGGCCTGCGCCGTCGCCAGCAGAAGTACGGCATGGTGACCATGTGCATCGGCACCGGCATGGGTGCGGCGGGCATCTTCGAATCGCTGTAAGGATTGATCGGTGCCGGCCTGCGGGTCGGCACCGAGACGACGGGTATGACCGGCGTGACCGGTGGCAACATTGCAACGGGTCGCCACCGACCGTTGGTCGTTGCAGGGCGGGAAACGAAAAGGGCAGCCTCGCGGCTGCCCTTTTCTGTTGCGTCGGGAGCCGGCCAGCGGCCGGCACTACCGCTGGCTCGTTCTCAGCCCTCAGCCAGCATCTTCTGCAGCACTTCGCGTGCAGGACCGGCCAGCTTCTCGTTGTCGAGGGCGAAGCGGATCGTGGCTTCGACCAGACCCAGGTGGGTACCGCAGTCAAAGCGGCGGCCCTCGAAACGGTACGCGTCGACGCGCTCGCTCTTGAGCAGCTCGGCGATGGCGTCGGTCAGCTGGATCTCGCCACCTGCACCGGTCCCGGTCGCTTCGAGCAGCTCGAAGATCTTCGGGCTCAGCACGTAACGGCCTACCACGGCCAGGTCGCTCGGGGCGTCCTCGGGCTTGGGCTTTTCAACGATGGCGCTGATCTTGCCCTGGCGGCCGTCGAAGGCCTCGGTGGCCACGATGCCGTAGCTGCCGGTCTTGTCATGCGGCACGTCTTCAACGGCAATGATGCTGGCGCCGCTGGCTTCGTTGGCGTCGGCCATCTGCTTGAGCGCACCGTTGCCACGGTTCCAGATCAGATCGTCGGGCAGCAGCACCGCGAACGGCTCGTCGCCCACGATCGCCTTGGCACACAGCACCGCATGGCCCAGGCCCAGCGCTTCGGCCTGGGTCACGAACACGGCGCGCACGCCATTGGGCAGCACATGGCGAACCAATTCGAGCTGCTCCTGCTTGCCGGCGCGCTCGAGTTTCTGCTCAAGCTCGTAGGCCTTGTCGAAATAATCCGCGACCGCATGCTTGTAACGGTTGGTGATGAAGATCAGCGTGTCACAGCCCGCCTCGATCGCCTCATCCACGGCATATTGGATCAACGGCCGATCAATGATCGGCAGCATTTCCTTCGGAACGGTTTTGGTGGCCGGCAGGAATCGCGTTCCCAACCCTGCGACAGGAAATACCGCCTTACGAATACGCTTGCTCATCAGAACCTAGTGGCCTCACGCGCCGGAAAGGCGAGCACTTTAGCAGAGCTGACGTGATCGTCCTGTTGCAAAGGAGAAAATTCGGGCATGGTCGCAAACAGAATGCTGTTGATCGCATCAGTATCGTAGCTGGCAATCGCCTCGCGCAGTTTCGGCACATTGGCCAATACCTGCTCACGCGCGAACGTGCGCACGCCGGCTTCGAGAATCTTCGGATGCGCGGTCGGACGATAATCTTCGTCGGAATAGAACAGCGTTTCGTGCAGTTTCTCGCCCGGCCGCAGGCCCGTATAGACGATGGCGATGTCCTTGTAGGGCTGCTTGCCGGCCAGGCGGATCATCTGCTCGGCCAGCACGCGGATCGGCACCGGCTCGCCCATGTCCAGCGTATAGATCGCCCCATGCGAGGCCGACGCGGCCGCCTGCAGGATCAGCTGGCAGGCCTCGGGAATGGTCATGAAGTAACGGGTGACTTCCGGGTCGGTCACGGTGACCGGACCGCCCTTGAGGATCTGCTCGCGGAACACCGGCACCACGCTGCCGGCCGAGGCCAGCACGTTGCCGAAGCGCACGGTCACGAAACGGGTGTGGCTGGTCTTCTGGTCCAGGCTCTGGCAGATCATCTCCGCGTAGCGCTTGCTGGCACCCAGCGCGTTGACCGGATCGACCGCCTTGTCGGTGGAGATGAAGACGAAATGCTCGATGCGCGCTTCGACGCAGGCGCGCGCCACCGTTTCGGTGGAGAGGATGTTGTTGCGCACCGCTTCGCGCAGCTGGCGCTCCAGCACCGGCACCTGCTTGTAGGCGGCGGCATGGAAGACCGAGTCCACCCGCGACAGCGACAGCGCATGGCGGATTACCGCGGGGTCACCGCAGTCGCCCAGCACCGCTTCCACCACCAGATCCGGGAAGCTGCGCTGCAGCTCGGCTTCGATGGTCAGCAGAAGCAGTTCACTCATCTCCACCAGGACGATGCGCCCTGCCCCGTGGCGCGCGCACTGGCGGCACAGCTCTGAACCGATCGAGCCGCCCGCGCCGGTGACCAGCACGGTACGCCCGCCCAGCCAGCCGCGGATCAGCGCCCAGTCCGGCAGGATCGGCTTGCGGCCGAGCAGGTCTTCGATCGCCACTTCCTTGAGCTCACCCGGCAAGGAATGGCCCAGCAGGATGTCGTTGAGCTTGGGGACCATCCGGAACGGCACGCCGGTGCTTTCGCAGATGGCCACCACCCGCTGCATGCCCACGGCATCCAGCGACGGGATGGCGATCACCA
This sequence comes from Stenotrophomonas sp. RIT-551, assembly GCF_026241915.1. Classification (NCBI taxonomy): domain Bacteria; kingdom Pseudomonadati; phylum Pseudomonadota; class Gammaproteobacteria; order Lysobacterales; family Lysobacteraceae; genus Stenotrophomonas; species Stenotrophomonas sp. RIT-551. The sequence goes on from NZ_JAPJIU010000004.1 coordinate 46,286, forward strand.
GCAGCTTGGCGGCGGTCTCGCGGACCACGGCCGGGGCATCTTCCAGGGTGCCCAGGATCGGCAGGCCCTGCAGCTTGGCGCCCTGCAGATGCGGGGCGTCGTCGAGCAGGCCGACCGGCTCGAAATCACCCGAGCGGCGCAGGTCGCGGACCAGGGCCTCGGCCGCCTGGCCGGCACCCAGGATCAGCACACGGCGCGCGGTGACGTCGGACTGCAGCGCCTGATAGTCCTTCCATGCGCGGTACAGCAGGCGCGGCGCGCCCAGCAGCGCCGACAGCGCGAACGGGTAGATGACCAGCACGGACATCGGCACGCCTTCAAAGCGCTTGTACGCCAGGGCCACCACGATGGCGAGCAGGCCGATGAAGCTGGCTTTGAAAATGTTGAGCAGATCGGCAACGCTGGCAAAGCGCCACAGGCCGCGGTACAGACCCACCCGCCAGAACACCACTGCCTGGATGACCAGCACCAGCGAGGTGTCGATGTTCCAGAGCGGCAATGCCGGCGCGTCGGCCAGCATCGAGTAGCGTCCGGCATGCAGCAGCTGCCAGCACGCCCAGACCATGAACAGGTCGTGGGCCACGATGGCCGCGCGCGGCATCAAGCCGGTAAGTCGGTCCTGCCAAGGGGTCATAAACAACGTATTCCTTCTAGTTGCGCATTCCCTTGCGCAGGAGCAGCCAAAGACCGTACGCGAAGATCAACCACGCGATGGCCACGGCAGCCTCCCACCTCGGCTGCAAATTCGTGCATGCATTAAACACTGCCGCACTGAATATTCCAAAAACAAGATACACCCCGGTGACGAAAGTGTGGCTTGCACCACTTTTCACCGCGCGCTGATAGAGATGCTGCGTGTGGGGTTCCATCCAGCGCTGTCCGGACAGGATGCGCGAAAGCAATGTGAAGCCTGCGTCCACAAGAAAGGCCGAAAGCGGCACCAGCAACAGCAACCAGTGGATATCGGTGCGCACACTGGCCAGGCAGACCAGCGCCGCGATGGCATAGCCCAGCGCCCCGCTGCCGACATCGCCCATGAAGATGCGTGCCCGTGGGTAGTTGAACGGCAGGAACCCCAGGCAGGCCAGCCCCAGCACCACACCGGCCAGGCCGTAGGGCGGCGGCAGCACCAGCGCAAAGGCGAGACCGGCCAGGATCGCCTGGGTGGTGGCGATGCCGTTGATCCCATCCATGAAGTTCCAGATGTTGATCAGCGAGGTGGCGAACAACAGGGCCAGCAGCGCCTGCCAGGGGTTGCCGCTGGCATGCCAGACCAGCCCAGCCAGCAGCGCGGACGCCAGCACATGGACCAGCAGGCGGCGGACCGCCGGCAGCGGCCGATGGTCGTCCCACCAGCCGATCCCGGCCACCAGTACCAGACCCAGCGCGAACACCGCCAGCGAGATTCCGGCCTTGGGCCAGATCACGGCGGCGACCGCGCAGGCCAGCAGCAGGGTCAGGACGATCGCGATACCACCGCCGCGAGGCGTCGCCACCCCATGGCTGCGGCGCTCGCCCGGCTGATCCAACAGGTTGCGACGGAGCGCGTACGCACGTGCGGCCCAGGTCAGGCCCGCCGAGACCGCCAGCACCGCCAGCAGCCCTGCCATCCAGCCCACCATCATGGTTCAGAGCACCGCGTAGTTGAGCAGCGGCTTGACGGTGCCCCATTCCTTGCAGCTCGGGCACTGCCAGTGATGCGTGCGCGCGCCGAAGCCACAGCGGGTGCAGCGGTAGGCCGGGTTGCGCACCAGCAACTGGTCGGTGATGTGCTTGAGATCGTGCAGGGTGGCGGTGGAATCCGCGCCCTCGGCCAGGGTCAGGTCGATCAGCGCCGACTCGCCACGCACCGAGGGGCGGTCCTTGAGCTGGCGGCCGAGATAGGCGCGCGCGGGGGCGACACCCTCCTGCTCTTCCATCAGCTGGGTCAGCGCCAGCACCGGGGCGATGCCGCGATAGTGCTCGGTCATCTCCGACAGGAACGCACGGGCACCACCGAGGTCACCGACCTTGCGGTAGTTCTGCATCAGCGCCTGCAGCACTTCGGGCAGGTACTCCGGATCATTGCGGGCGGCACGTTCGAAGGCGCGCACGGCGGCTTCGGCATTGCCGGCGTCGTTCTCCAGGCGCCCTTCGATGATGCCGGCACGGACCGACATCGCATCGGCCTGGTAGGCGCGTGCGATCGCAGCGCGCGCTTCGTCGATCTTGCCGGCACCACGGTAGCGCTCGGCCAGTTCGCATTCGAACTGCCCGATCAGCTTGCCCATCGGCTCGCCGGTGACTTCTTCGAAACGGCTGGCGTTGTCGATCGCCTTTTCCCAGTCGCGTTCGGCCTGGTAGATGCCGATCAGGTGCTTGAGTGCCTGCGGGGCGCGCTGGTCGATCTGGGCCAGTTCGGTGAACACCGTTTCAGCACGATCGAGCAGGCCGGACTTCATGTAGTCCTCGCCCAGGGCCAGCAAGGCCTGGACGCGCTGCTGATCGCTGAGATCGGCGCGGTTCACCAGGCCCTGGTGCAGGCGGATCGCACGATCGACCTCGCCACGGCGGCGGAACAGATGGCCCAGCGCGACCTGGGTCTCGAAGGTTTCCTTGTCCAGCTCGGCGATGTGCAGGAACAGCTCGATCGCCTTGTCCGGCTGCTCGTTGAGCAGATAGTTCAGGCCGCGGAAGTACGTGCTGGACAGATGGCTGACCTGGTTGTCGCCATGGCGCTGACCGCCACGCCGCCCGATCACCCAGCCCGACAACGCGGCCAGGGGCAGGAACAGGAAAAACCAGAACCACTCGGAGACAAATTCCATCGGCGCTCAGCGTCCGTCGAATGTAGAAGAAGAAGGGGGTGCCACGACCACGGCAGGCGCGGCCTTCTGCGCACGGCGCAGTTTGGCGTACAGCGGGATCACCATGCTGGCGAGCACGAGGCCGCCGCCGATGAGGGCACCGGACAGCAGGGCGATGATGATCGCCACGCCGGTGGTGGAATTGATCTGGGTAAAGCCCAGGCTGATGATGATCGGCTGCGAGTTGAGCGCACCGATGATGAGACCCACCACCAGAACCGCCAGCAGGATCAGCAGACGTACGACGTTCATGCAGCAGCTCCAGTTCCGTAGGGCTCAAGAGTAGCGGACTAACACTCCGCTCTACCAGCCGACTCCATGGAAATCATGCATCCGCCCCGTGGCGGATGGCCCGTCAGGCAGGATCGCTTTCCAGCGGCACCACGGCGCTGACGCGCTCACGCAGTTCCTTGCCCGGTTTGAAGTGCGGGACATGCTTGCCCGGCAATGCGACCGATTCCCCGGTCTTGGGATTGCGCCCCAGCCGTGCCGGCCGGTAGTGCAACGAAAAACTGCCGAACCCGCGGATCTCGATGCGATCCCCGCCGGCCAGCGCCCCACCCATCATTTCCAGCAACGACTTCACCGCCAGATCGACATCGTCCGACTTCAAATGCGCCTGCCGGCGCGCCAGGATTTCGATCAGCTCGGATTTGGTCATTACGGGCTCTTGGGGAGGAACTCAGACCCTGAAACGGCCCGGACTGATGTCCGGGCCGTCCAGGAAACTACGACAGCGACAGACCGATTACTCGGACTTGTTGCCGTTCAGCTGTGCACGCAGCAGCGCGCCGAGCTGGGTGGTGCCGCTGGAAGCCGAAGAGGACTGGTATTCCTCCAGCACTTCGCGCATTTCCGCGTCGTCCTTGGCCTTGATCGACAGCTGCAGGGTACGACCCTTGCGATCCATGCCCACGAACTTGGCTTCCACCTTGTCGCCGACCTTCAGGAACTGGGTCGCGTCGTCGACGCGCTCGTTCGCAACATCGCGAGCGGCCACGTAGCCTTCGATGCCGTCAGCCAGTTCGATGGTAGCGCCCTTGGCGTCCACTTCCTTGACCACGCCTTCGACCTTGGAACCCTTCGGGTTGGCAGCCATGTACTGGCCGAACGGATCCTGCTCCAGCTGCTTGACGCCCAGGCTGATGCGCTCGCGCTCCGGATCGACGGCCAGGACGACGGCGTCCAGGTTGTCGCCCTTCTTGAAGTTGCGGACCACGTCTTCGCCGGTGGTGTTCCAGCTGATGTCGGACAGGTGCACCAGGCCATCGATACCGCCGTCCAGGCCGATGAAGATGCCGAAGTCGGTGATCGACTTGATCTGGCCCGACACCTTGTCGCCCTTCTTGTGGATGGCAGCGAAGGTTTCCCACGGATTGGCGGCAACCTGCTTCATGCCCAGCGAGATGCGGCGACGCTCCTCGTCGACGTCCAGGACCATGACTTCAACTTCGTCACCGACCTGCACAACCTTGGACGGGTTGACGTTCTTGTTGGTCCAATCCATTTCGGACACGTGCACCAGACCTTCGACGCCCGGCTCGATCTCGACGAATGCGCCGTAATCGGTGACGTTGGAGACCTTGCCGAAGACGCGGCTGTTGGCCGGGTAACGACGGGCGATGTTGTCCCACGGATCCTCGCCCAGCTGCTTCAGACCCAGCGAAACGCGGTTGCGCTCGCGGTCGAACTTCAGCACGCGCACGTCCAGCTCGTCGCCGACGTTCACGACTTCGGACGGATGGCGCACGCGCTTCCAGGCCATGTCGGTGATGTGCAGCAGGCCGTCGATACCGCCCAGGTCCACGAACGCGCCGTAATCGGTCAGGTTCTTGACGACACCCTTCAGGATCGCGCCTTCCTGCAGCTTGTCCATCAGCTGCTCGCGCTCTTCCGAATGCTCGCTTTCGACGACTGCACGACGGGACACAACGACGTTGTTACGCTTGCGGTCCAGCTTGATGAGCTTGAATTCCAGCTCCTTGCCTTCCAGGTAGGCCGGGTCGCGCACGGGGCGCACATCCACCAGCGAACCGGGCAGGAACGCGCGGACATCCTTGATGTCCACGGTGAAACCACCCTTGACCTTGCCGCTGATGCGGCCGGTGATGGTTTCGTTCTTTTCCAACGCTTCTTCCAGCTCGTCCCACACCATCGCGCGCTTGGCTTTCTCACGCGACAGAACGGTTTCACCGAAGCCGTTCTCGATGGAATCGAGGGCAACCTTGACGACGTCGCCTTCAGCGACATCGATCTCGCCAGCGTCGTTACGGAACTGTTCGATCGGCACGATGCCTTCGGACTTCAGGCCGGCGTTGATCACCACGACATCGCCGCGGACTTCAACAACGACACCGCTGACGATCGAGCCCGGCTTCAGCTTGGCCAGATTGGCCTGACTGGCTTCGAACAGCTCTGCAAATGATTCGGTCATTAGATTTACTCTGTTGGACACATGGGCATTGGCCCCCGAAAGGAACCGCTTGATGCCCGCCTGTTGGTCGACCCCGGTAACGCAGGTCGTGTGTTAAGTAGGAAAACCGCCACGCATCATTGCGGGACGGAGCTTTTGTTGCCTTGCGATGGTGCGACACCGTCGATGGACTGACGGCCCTCCTTTACAACGGATCAGGCACCCGAAACCGGAAGCAGATCCAATACCTTGGCAACGACGGCGTCGATGCCAATACCACTGGTGTCGATGACGACGGCATCGTCTGCCGGCTTCAGGGGCGCCACTGTGCGCTGTGCATCACGGGCGTCGCGGGCCATGATCTCGCGCAGGAGGTCGTCAAAGTTAACCGAAACACCCTTGTCTTTCAACTGCTTATGCCGCCGCTCGGCCCGTTCTTCGGCGCTGGCGGTCAAAAACACCTTGAATGGGGCGTCTGGGAAGATGACCGTGCCCATGTCCCGACCGTCGGCCACCAGCCCCGGCTCCATCCTGAATGCGCGCTGGCGCTCTTTCAGCGCCGCCCGGACCTCCGGGATGGCCGCGATGGCCGAGGCCAGGGCGCCGGTGGTCTCCAGGCGCAGCTCGTCGGTGGCGTCGGTCTCGTTGACCAGCACCCGCAGCCCGCCGTCGGCCGATTCCACGAAGCGCACGTGGGTGTCGAAGGTGCAGCGCACCAGCGCCGAGGCGTCGGAGGTGTCGATATCAGCCCAGCTGGCGGCCACGCCCACCGCCCGGTACAGGGCGCCCGAATCCAGGTAATGCCAGCCCAACCGGCGTGCGACAATGCGGCTGACAGTGCCTTTGCCGGCCCCGGAGGGACCGTCGATGGTGAGCACGGAAGGAAGCTGATTCATGGGTTTCCCTGTAAAATTGACCGCCCATTCTAGCCCCTGCCCGGGGCCTCCCGAGACCTTTTTGGTGCAACCACTTGAAAGGATGGAAAAAAGCCCGGTAGAATGGCGGGCTTGAACGGGCGTCACCTGCCGATTGTCATCTGCATATCGCGGCCGCGCTCCAACCGAATCCAACGTTTACGCCGAGGTATGCAATGAAAGTCCTTTCTTCCCTGAAGTCGGCCAAGTCCCGTCACCGCGACTGCAAGGTCGTCCGTCGCCGTGGCAAGATCTTCGTGATCTGCAAGTCGAACCCGCGTTTCAAGGCTCGCCAGCGCTGAGCCGGCTGGCCTCACGGCCGCCACCGGTCCCTCACCGGGCCGGGTGATGAACAAAAAGCCGCCTCCGGGCGGCTTTTTGCTGCCATTTTTGTTGTAATCGCCGGGTAGCCACGGCCGCCGGTGTCAGACCTGTCGCCGCGGGACCTTCCACCTTCTTGACCACTGGGGAGTAGATCGAGATGAAGCGTCACCTGACCACCCTGCCGTTGCTGGCCGTACTGGCCATCTCCAGCGCCCACGCCGACACCCTGCTGATCGACCGCAGCCGTGAAAAGCCCGCCATCGCCCTGCCCGTCCGCGGCCAGAGCATGCAGCAGGTCCAGGCCCAGTTCGGCGACCCGGGCGAGCGCCTGGAACCGCGCGGCGGGCAGAAGCGCCAGTGGCCGACGATCAACCGCTGGGTCTACCCGCAGTTCACCGTCTACTTCGAAAAGCAGAAGGTGATCGACGTGGTCGCCAACCGCGCCGACGCCAACGAGATCGGGCCGAAACCGCCGATCCGCTGACCCCTTTCCCTTTGCCCGCCAGCCGGCGGGCCATCGCATCGAGATCATGAACGACACGCTCCGCTTTCCGGCCGAATGGGAATCCCAGTCCGCCATCCTGATCGCCTGGCCCCACGCCGACACCGACTGGGCCGACCGCCTGGGTGACGTCGAGGACACCTACATCGCGCTCGTCGCGGCCATCACCCGCTTCCAGCCGGTGGTGATCATCGTCGCCGACGACGACCTGGAGGCGTACGCCGATGCGCGCCTGCGCTCGAACCGGATCGATACCGACCGCGTGCGGTTCGTGACCGCCCAGTACGACGACACCTGGCTGCGCGATTCCGGCCCGATCACGCTCAAGCGCGCCGATGGCGGCTTCCGCCTGCTGGACTTCCGCTTCACCGGCTGGGGCGGCAAGTTCGACGCCAGCCTGGATGACCAGCTGGTCGGCGTGCTGCATGCCGCAGGCCTGTTCCACGATGCCGAGCTGCAGAGCATTCCGTTCGCCCTGGAAGGCGGCGGCATCGAGACCGACGGCGCCGGCACCCTGCTGACCACCTGGCAGTGCCTGCACGAGCGTCATCCCGAGCGCAGCCGCGAATCGCTCAGCGCCGACCTGGCCACCTGGCTGGCCCAGGAGCGTGTGCTGTGGCTGGACCATGGCTATCTGGAAGGCGACGACACCGACGCCCACATCGATACCCTGGCGCGCTTCGCCTCGACCGACAGCATCGTCTACCAGGCCTGCGATGACGCCAGCGATTCGCACTACGCCGAACTGCAGGCGATGGGCGCCGAACTGGCGGCGCTGCGTACCGCCGACGGCCAGCCGTATCGCCTGTTCCCGCTGCCGTGGGCGCAGCCGGTGATCGATGAAGGTCGCCGCCTGGCGGCGTCCTACGCGAACTATCTGATCCTCAATGGCGCGGTGTTGATGCCGGCCTACGGGGATGTTGCCGACGAGGCCGCGCGTGCGGTGCTGGCCCAGGCCTATCCGGACCGCGAGATCGTGCCGGTGCCGTGCCGCTCGCTGATCTGGCAGAACGGCAGCCTGCACTGCATCACGATGCAGCTGCCGGCGGGGTTGCTGGCTTAAGCGCCACGACCAACGGTCGTGGGTTACCGCTGTTTGCCAGACCACCGACGCACGGTCGAAGGGATGGCGGGTGTGGAGGGGCGGGACCGTCAGGGCGCCATGGATGGCGCCCACGAGCCCCCAGGGAAGGGTTTACGGCGCGTCCCGCACCTTCGCACCCGCCAGCCCAGCCGCCGCAGCCACGCGCTTGGGCTTGTCTCGATGCTGCTGCGGAGCCGGCCAGCGGCCGGCACTACCCGACGCGTGGGTGTCAGCCATTTAGCAGCCAGCACGCTGCGTGCACCCATCCGCGATAAACTGCGTTTTTCCCCTTGCAGGACCGTCTCCGGATGAGCTCACGCCACACCCTTTCCGTCGCCCTGATCCAGGAGCGCAACCACGGCGATGCCGAGGCCAATCTGGCCGTCATCGAAGCGCGCGTGGCTGAAGCGGCCGCGCAGGGTGCCAAGCTGATCCTGCTGCAGGAACTGCACAACGGTGCGTACTTCTGCCAGCACGAGTCGGTCGATGAGTTCGATCTGGCCGAGCCGATCCCCGGCCCGAGCACCGAGCGCCTGGGCGCATTGGCCAGGAAGCACGGCGTGGTGATCGTCGGCTCGCTGTTCGAGCGGCGCGCGGCCGGGCTGTATCACAACACCGCCGTGGTCTTTGAAAAAGACGGCACGCTGCTGGGCAAGTACCGCAAGATGCACATCCCGGATGATCCGGGGTTCTACGAGAAGTTCTACTTCACCCCGGGCGATCTGGGCTTCACCCCGATCGACACGTCGGTGGGTCGCTTGGGCGTGCTCGTGTGCTGGGACCAGTGGTATCCGGAAGCGGCGCGCCTGATGGCGCTGGCCGGTGCCGAGCTGCTGCTCTACCCCACCGCGATCGGCTGGGACCCGGATGACCAGCGCGACGAACAGGGCCGCCAGCGCGATGCGTGGGTGCTCAGTCACCGCGGCCATGCCGTGGCCAACGGCGTGCCGGTGCTGAGCTGCAACCGCGTCGGCCATGAGGCGTCGCCGCTGGGCGCGTCGGGCATCCAGTTCTGGGGCAACAGCCATGTGCTCGGCCCGCAGGGTGAGTTCATCGCCGAAGCCGGTGGCGAGCCGACCGTACTGGTCTGCGATGTGGACCTGCAGCGCAGCGAACACGTCCGCCGCATCTGGCCGTTCCTGCGTGATCGCCGCATCGATGCCTACGGCGATCTGCTCAAACGCTACATCGACTGACCGACCAGGACACCCCACCGTGACCGTGCAGCTGCGCGACGCCACCGATGCCGATATCGCGGCCATCACCGCGATCTATGCGGTGGAAGTGACCGACTTCGTCAACACCTACGAGTACGACATTCCGGAGGCGGCGGAAATGCGCCGCCGCATGCAGGACATCGTCGGCCGTGGTTTTCCGTACATCGTGGCCGAGGTCGATGGCCAGGTGGCCGGTTATGCCTACGCCAATACCTACCGCGGCCGGATCGCCTACCAGTGGACCGTGGAGAACTCGGTCTACGTGGATGCCGCCTTCCAGGGCCGCGGTGTCGGCACCGCGCTGATGCAGGGCCTGATCGATGCCTGCGTCGCGCGCGGCTACCGGCAGATGGTGGCCGTGATCGGCGAGCCGACCAACACTGCCTCCATCAAACTGCACGAGCGTTTCGGTTTCCATACCGTCGGCGTTTTCCGCGGCCTCGGCCGCAAGCATGGCCGCTGGCTGGATACCGTCCAGATGCAGCGCGCGCTCGGCGATGGTGCCGACAGCGCCCCTTCGAATGAATGATGCAATGACAGATACCCTGATCGAGGCCGGCGACACCCTGTTCGCCGGTCAACCCGTGCGCGTGGTCGAGCGCGATGGCGTGCGCTACACCCTGCTGGGCACCGCGCACGTCTCGCAGGCCAGCGTGGAAGCGGTGGAACGTGCAATTGAAAGTGGCCGCTTCGATGCGGTCGCGGTCGAACTGGACGCGCAGCGCCTGCAGGCCCTGACCAACCCGGACGCCCTGGCCAAGCTGGACCTGGTCGAGGTGATCCGCAAGGGGCGCGTCGCCCTGTTCGCGGCCAACCTCGCCCTGGCCGCCTACCAGCGCCGCCTGGCCGAGCAGCTGGAGATCGAGCCCGGCGCCGAACTCAAGCGCGCGGTAGTGATGGCCAACGAACGCAACCTGCCGGTGCACCTGATCGACCGCGAGGTCGGCCTGACCTTCAAGCGCGCCTCGCAGCGGCTGGGCTTCTTCGGCAAGATCAAGCTGGTGATGGGCCTGGGCGCCGGCCTGTTCGCCTCCGAGGAAGTCGGCGAAGACGAGATCGAGAAGCTCAAGCAGGGCGACATGCTCGAAGCCAGCTTCGGCGAGTTCGCCAGCGAGAGCCCGGCCCTGTACGAAACCATCATCGGCGAGCGCGACCGCTACATGGCCACGCGCCTGCGCGAAGTGCATGACCCGGCCCAGCGCGAAGTGCTGGCGGTGGTCGGCGCCGGTCATCTGGCCGGTCTGGCCAAGTACCTGGAAACCGACACCGATGCGCCGGGCCCGCTGCGCGAGTCGCTGGAAGACGTGCCGAAGAAGCGCAACATTCCGTGGATCACGCTGGCGATCCTGGCCATCGTGCTGACCGGCATCGGCGTGGGCTTCTACCGTGGTGGCCTGGGGGTCGGCAGTGAACTGCTGGCAGTCTGGGCGATGTATACCGGCGGCCTGGCCGGCCTGGGCTGCCTGTTGGCCGGCAGCCACCCGTTGAGCATCCTGACCGCGATCGTGGTGGCACCGTTCAAGCCGTTCCGCTTGAGCATCCCGACCGGTGCGTTCTCGGCCCTGGTGGAAGCGCGCCTGCGCAAGCCTGCCTACGAGGATTTCCTGAAGCTGCGCGACGACGCGCAGAGCATCAAGGGCTGGTACCGCAACCGGGTGACGCGCGTGGTGCTGACCTTCATGCTGACCAACCTGGGCAGCATGCTCGGGTTGTGGCTGACCGGGTTCCAGGTGTGGGGCAAAGTCGCGGGGTGATTCCCGCGCTGGCTGTGAATCGAAAGGCCACGCAATGCGTGGCCTTTTTTGTGCACGAATGGGGAACCGCAGGTAGTGCCGGGCTACGTACCAGGGTGATGACCGCCGTTTCCATTCGTAGATGGATGCCATACGTGGGTGCGGTCCGAAAAAAAGGAGGCCCGCCCAACGGGCCTCCATGCACCCTCAAACCGATTCTGCGCCGGGCTCGACCACCGGGGCCTCGACGCCGCGGCCACGCGCGCGCCGGATGATCCGCGACACCGCCGTGCTCATGTCATCAAGCATCGCGTAGATGGTCGGCAGGAACAGCAGGCTGACCACCGTGGAGAACGCCAGGCCGCCGGCGATGGCGCGGGCCATCGGGTAGTACGGCGGGCCGTTGCCGAGCAGCTGGGTGTCGGTCATGGAGATCGGAATCATCGCCAGGATCGCGGTTCCCATCGTCATCATGATCGGGCGCAGGCGTTCGCGCGAGCCTTCCACCAGCGCCTGGGTCCGACCCATCCCGCGGCGGCGCAGGTTGTTGATGTGCTCGATCATCACGATCCCGTTGTTCACCACCACGCCCATCAACACCAGGATGCCGATGAAGGACATGATCCCGAACGAGGTGCCGGTGATCCAGAACAGCCAGAACACACCGAAGATCGAGAACAGCACGCCGCTCATGATCGCCGCCGGGAACAGCAGCGACTCGAACACGGCTGCCATCACCACGTAGATCATCACCAGCGCGATCACCAGATTGAACATCATCTGCGCCATCGCTTCGTTGTCGTCGCCGTAGTCGCCGCCGTCGAAGCTGAAGGTGTAGCCGGCCGGGAAGCTCATCGGCTTGAGCGTTTCCTCCATCGCCTTGCGCCCATCCGGCACGGTGACCTTCTCAGCCAGGTTGGCCTTGATGGTCAAGGTGGTCTGCCGGTTGGTGCGGCCGATCTGCGTGGCCGACGGCTTGATCGCCACATCCACCAGGCTCAGCAGCGGCACGGAGCGACCGTCGCCGGTACGCACCGTATAGCTGGCCAGGTCTTCCGGGCTGCTCTGCTCGGCACCGGCAAAGCGCACCCAGACCGGCACTTCACTGTCACCGCGGCGGAACTCGCGCAGCGGCGCGCCCCGCAGGGCCAGGCCGACGAAGCTGGCCACCTGCTCGGCATTGAAGCCGAACGCGGCCGCGCGCTCGCGGTCAACGTGGATGGACAACTCACTGCCCTTCTCGCCGTTGTCGATGCGCACGTCACGCAGCTCCTTGCGCTGGGCCAGCAGCGGCACCACTTCCTCGCCAATTTCCTGCAGCATCTTGGTCGAGTCACCCACCAGCTGCACCTGCACTTGGTTGTTGCCGCCGCCACCGCCGTCGCCGGAGTTGCCGACCACGTAATCGGCACGCGCCGAACGGGGCAGGCCCTTGCGCAGGGCTTCCTGCACGGCGGGCATGTTCTTGGCGTGCTCGGTATCGAAGGTCACGATCGTGCTGCTGCCTTCCTGCTCGCTGTACCAGGAGTACACCTGGGTGATGTGCAGCTGCTCGCGGTGATCGTCCAGGTAGCGCTCCACGCGGGCGACTTCCTCGGACATCTGGCCGAAGGTATAGGCGCCCTTCCAGTTGTAGCCGATGAACACCTCGTGGCCACCCTCGCCACCGAACATGTCGATCTTGGTCAGCTTCATCGGCACCAGGCTGATCAGGATCACCATCACGATGCCGAACACACTCCAGCCACGGTGTTCCAGCGTCCACTGCAGCAAGGTGGCGTAACGGCGCTGCAGGCGGGCGATCACGCCACTGTCCGAATGCACCAGTTTGGGGGTCTGCATGCGCGCGGACAGCATCGGGATCAGGCTTACCGCGACCAGCCAGGAGGCCAGCAGCGAGACCGAGATCGTGATCGCGATCTGCGACATGAAGATGCTGATGTTGTTGGTCTCACCAAACAGGTTGGGCACGAACACGATGCAGTGGCACAGGGTGCCGGCGCTCAGCGCGATGGCCACGTTGCGGGTACCGATGATCGAGGCCAGCCGCGGCTGGTCCGGCATCCGTTCGCGTTCCTGGTAGATGCTCTCCACCACCACCACGGCGTTGTCCACCAGCATGCCGACCGCCAGCAGCAGACCCATCATGGTCAGGATGTTGAGGGTGACACCGGCGAAGTACATGAAGCCCAGGGTGATCACGAAACAGATCGGGATCGCCAGGGTCACCATCAGCGTGGAGGGCCAGTGGCGCAGGAAGAAGAACAGCACCGTGATCGACAGCAGCAGCCCCACCGCGCCGGCTTCGGCCAGCTCCAGCAGAGAGGACGTCACCATCTTGCCCTGGTTGTCGATGACCTTGATCTGCACATCGCGCATGGAGGGCTGCTTGCGGATCGCCTCGACCTCGGCCAGGGCCGCGCGCGAAACCTCCACCAGGTTGGCGCTGCGCTCCTTGAAGATGTCCAGGCCCACGGCCGGGTTGCCATCCAGGCGACGGCCATAGTTCATGCGGGTGGGCTTGAGCCGGATCTCGGCGATGTCGCCCAGGCGCAGGCCCTTGTTGTCGATGACCAGGTCGCGCAGTTCCTGCAGGTCGGTGATTTCACCCACCGGCTGGATGCGCACGCGCTGGCCGTTGTCGTCGATCTGTCCGGCCGAGATCGAGAAGTTCAGCGTGCGCAGGCGGTCACTGAGCTCGTTGATGCTCAGGTTATGCGCGGTCAGCCGGTCCGGGCTGATCGCGATCTCGACCTCGTTCGGCGGAGCGCCGGAGATGTTGACCCGCGCCACGCCCGGGATGCGTTCGATCCGCCGCTTGAACTCGCGGTCGAGCATGTCGTACGCGCCGGTCAGGTCGGTGGCACTGGCCAAGCGCACCTTCAGCACCGGGTCGTCACTGCTGGACCACTTGAACACGTTGTAACGCTGCAGGTCGTCCGGCAGATCGCTGCGGATCGCATCGATGCGCTCACGGGCATCAGAGGCCGCGATGGCGATGTCGCGGTCCCAGTCGGTGAACTCGATGAAGATGCTGGCACCTTCGGACGTGGCCGAGGAGCGCATGCGCTTGATCCCGGTCATCGTCGCCAGCGCTTCTTCGGTGGGCCGGATGATGTTGCGCTCCACCTCCTCCGGGGTGGAGCCGGTATACGGCACCTGCACGAACAGGAACGGCGCGGAGATGTCCGGCAGCGCTTCCAGCGGCAGCCGGAACGAGGCGATCAGGCCCACCACCGCCAACGACACGAAACACATGATCGTGGTGATGGGCCGGCGGATGGAGAACTCGGCAATGCTCATGCCGGCTCCTGTGCAGTGCCATGGCCGGCGTCGGCCAGCGGCGTCTTGAGGTGGCGGCCGCGCTCGCGGTAGTAGGCATCGCCGCGACGGTCGAGCAGGTCGTACACCACCGGGATCACCACCAGCGTCAGCAGGGTGGAGACCAGCAGCCCGCCGATCACGGTGATCGCCATCGGCGCGCGCACTTCGGCGCCCTCGCCCATCGCCACCGCCAGCGGCAGGAAGCCGAACAGCGTGCACAGCGTGGTCATGATGATCGGCCGCAGGCGCGAACGCGCCCCTTCCACCAGTGCCTCACGCTTGGGCACGCCCGCCTCGCGCAGCTGGTTGACCTTGTCGATCAGGATGATCGCGTTCTTGGTCACCAGGCCCACCAGCAGGATCAGGCCGATGAACACCACCACCGAGATCGGCTTGCCGGTCAGCATCAGGGCCAGGATCGCGCCGACCAGCGCCAGCGGAATGGTGAACAGGATGACGAACGGATGCAGCAGCGACTCGAACTGCGAGGCCATCACCAGGTACACCAGGAAGATGGCCAGGCCGAAGGCGAAGATCAGCGAGCGCGCCGAATCGGCCAGCTCCTCACCCTGCCCGCCGATGTGCATGCCGACACCGGCCCCCAACGGCTGCTTGGCCACCATGTCCTGCACTTCGCGCACGGCGCCGCCCAGGTCGATGTCGCGCAGGTTGGCCGACACCACCGCCACGCGGGTCTGGTCGGCGCGATGGATCTCGCTCGGGCCGTTGGTGGCGACCACCTCGGCCACCGAATCCAGCGTCACCGGCCGGTTGCTGCCCGGATTGACGATCAGGCGACGGATGCTGTCCACGCTGGCCCGGTCGCCTTCCTGGGCCCGCACCAGGACGTCGATCTTGCGATCACGGAAGCTGTAGCGCGTGGCCACGTCACCGCGCACCTTCTTGACCACCACATCGGCGATCTGCCGCGTGGTCAGGCCCAGGGCACCGGCGCGCTCCTGGTCGAAGCGGATCTGGATCTCCGGGAAGCCCTCTTCCACCGTGGATTTGACGTCGGCGTAGTGCGGGTTGTTGCGCAGCATCGCGGCCAGCGCCTTGCCGGCCGTTTCCAGCGTGGCCATGTCCTGGCCGCGCAGTTCCACTTCCAGCGGGGTGGAGAAGCTGAAAAGCGCCGGGCGGGCGAAATCGACCTGCACGCCAGGGTGCTGCTGCATCGATTCGCGCAGCCGCTCGGTGATCGCCGCCTCGGTGCGCGCGTTGCCGCCCCCGGCCATCACCACGGTCAACTTGCCGATGTTCTCGCCGCTTTCGGTCGGGCTGGCATCCAGCCGGGTGCCGCTGCCACTGACGCCGTACAACGAGGCGATGCTGTCGTCCTTGGCGTGGGCCAGCTGCATCTCACGGACCAGCGCATCGGTCTGCTTCAGCGGCGTGCCCGCGGGGAGCTTGGCGGTCATTTCAAAACGGTCCTGCGCCAGCTGCGGGATCAGGTCGGCCCCGAGCATCGGCACCAGCGCCATCGTGCCTACGAAGGCCAGCGCGGCCAGGCCCAGCACCTTGCCCGGGTGATGCAGCGCGCCCGGCAGCAGCTTGAGGTAACCGCGCTCGGCACCGGCGTAGGGCTTCATCGCCACATCGCTGGCCTTGCGCATCACCGGCCCGACCACGGCCACCAGGCCGCGCCAGACGCGGATCACCGACCAGGCGATCCCGAAGCAGATCCAGCGCACCAGGGTGCCCACGCCGCGACGGCTGCCGGCGACCGGCTTCAGCCAGCGGCTGTCCGGCTGCCAGGGCTGGTGCGCCGGTTCTTCGGGGAAGGCCAGCGGCGGGCGGCCCTTGAGCGAGCTCAGCATCGGGATCAGGGTCATCGACACCAGTAGCGAGATCGCGATCGCGATCGCCACCGTCAGCGCCTGGTCGCGGAACAGCTGGCCGGCGATGCCATCGACGAACACCAGCGGCAGGAACACCGCGATGGTGGTCAGGGTCGAGGCGACCACGGCCATGCTCACTTCACGGGTGCCGGCGATGGCCGCCTGCAGGATGCTCAGGCCACGTTCGCGCGCCTTGGCGATGCTCTCCAGCACCACGATGGAGTCATCCACCACCAGGCCGGTGGCCAGGGCCAGACCGCCCAGCGACATCACGTTCAAGCTCAGGCCGAGCTGGCCCATGAAGAAGAACGTGGTGATGATCGAGACCGGCAGCGACAGGCTGATCACGAACGTGCTCCAGCCGTCGCGCAGGAACAGGAAGATGATCAGGATGGCGAGGATGCCGCCGATCACCGCGTCTTTCTTGACGTCGCTGATGGCGTGTTCGATGAAGCGTGACTGGTCTTCAATCGTGGTCAGTTCGGCATCGCCGGGTACCTGGCCCTTGATCTGCTCCAGGCGCGCGCGCAGCGCTTCGGCGGTCGAGACCGTGTTGGCATCGCCCTCTTTGTAGATCGCCAGCTCGACCGCTTCCTTGCCGCCCAGGCGGATGATCGCTTCGCGTTCCTTGTAGCCCTGGCGCACGGTGGCGACATCCTTCAGCCGCACCGGCACGCCGTTGGCGATGTTGGTGGAACTGCTGCTGGAGGCACTCTGCGCGGCAGAGGCAGCGGCCACGGCGGCATCCGAGCCGGTCGAGGCGGCGATCGCGAACATCTGCTGCATCGCTGCATCGGCAGCGCTGCCGTTGCTGCTCTGCGTGGTCACCAGCAGGTTGCGGATGTCCTCCAGATCGGCGAACTGGTTGACCGTGCGCACCAGGTAGCGCTGCGAGCCTTCCTCCAGGCGGCCGCCGGAGATGTTGATGTTCTCTTCCTTGAGCCGCTTGATGACGTTGTCGATCGGCAGATTGAGCTGGGCCAGCTTCTGCTGGTCGATGTCGACCTGGATTTCATCCTCCAGACCGCCGCCCACCTTCACCGCAGCCACGCCGGTGACCGGCTCCAGCTTCTTCTTCAGGTCTTCATCGGCATAGCGGCGCAGCTCGGTGAGCTGGCGCACGGCCTCGGCATCGCTGGAAGGATCGGTTCTGGCCGAGATCACCAGGCGCATGATCGGCTCGGTGGACGGATTGAAGCGCAGCAGCACCGGAGATTTCGCCTCCAGCGGCAGGTTCAGCGCTTCCATCTTGTCGCGCACCTCCAGGCTGGCCTGGTCCATGTTGGTGCCCCAGGCGAACTCGAGCACGACATCGCTCTGCCCGGTACGCGAGATCGATTTGAGCTTGCGCAGGTTCTTGACCACGCCCACGGCCTCTTCGACCGGCTCGGTGATCAGCGTTTCGATTTCCGCCGGGGCCGCACCGGTGTACTCGGTGCGCACGGTCAGGGTCGGGTAGCTCAGGTCGGGCAGCAGGTTGACCTTGAGATTGCCCAGCGCGATGAAGCCGAACAGCATCAGGGTGACGGTGAACATCGCGATGGTGACGCGGCGGCGGGTGGCGAATTCCACCAGGCCGCCGCCGTGGGCACCGGGGCGATCGCCTTGGTGCGGATCATTGCCGTGGTCGTTGCCGGCCGCTGTCATTGACGGCTCTCCGCCTTGGCCGGTGCCGGCTTGGCAGCAGCGGTGGCGGCCGGCTTGGCGCCGATCACCTGCACCGCGGTGCCGTCGCGCAGGGCAACCTTGCCTGCAGTAACCACCTGATCGCCTGCGGCCAGACCCTCGCGGATCTCCACCCACGGGCCTTCGGCATAGCCGAGCTTGACCGGCACGCGCGCGGCCTTGCCATCGCGAACGCGGAACACCGCCGGCTCACCATCGTCTAGCAGCGCCAGGCGCGGCACGACCAGCGCGTCGGCACGCTGGTCATAGTCGATCCGGATGCGGCCGAACATGCCCGGCTGCAGGCCTTCAGCATCTTCGCCAAAGCCGCTGACCACGCGGAACGTGCCGCTGCCGGCATCGACCACCGGCGAGATGCGGTCCACCGTGCCCGGGAAGGTCTTGCCCGGCAGCGCATCGGCGATCAGCGTCACCGGCTGGCCCGGACGCAGCGTGGCCAGCTCGCGCTCGGGCACGTTGAGCGTGGCTTCCAGGCGCGAGTTGTCGACGATGCGGAAGATCGGCGTGTTGATCTGCACGAAGTTGCCGGTCTTGATCGAGCGCGAGGCGATCACGCCCGAAATCGGCGCGATCACCGTGGTGTAGGACAGTTCCAGCGTGGCCAGCCGGTACTGCGCGCGGACGTTCTCCAGGTCGTACTTGATCTGGTCGACATCGGCGGCGCTGACCATCTGCTGGCCGACCAGTTTCTGGGCGCGCTGGTAGTTGTTCTCCAGCTTGCGCATCTGCGCTTCGCTCTGCGCCACGGCCAGGCGGGCACGGTCCGGATCCAGCCGCACCAGCGGCTGCCCGGCACGCACCTGCTGCCCCTCTTCCACCAGCACCGCCAGCGCGACGCCGGAGGTCTTGGCGACCACCTGCGACTCACCACGCGGCTCCAGTGCGGCCGTACCGGTGTAGCTGGCAGCGACGGCGCGACGGCTGGCCGCGACGGCTTCGACGGGGACCGCATCGACCTTCTTCTCGGCCTTGCCGTCCTTCTCGGCCGCGTTGGCTTCGGCCGGGCCGGCGCCACCGCAGCCGCTCAGCAGCAGGGTGGAGGTGATCAGCAGTGCAGCGGCACAGCGTCCGGTGCGGCCGAGCAGGAATGATTGTCGCGACATCGTCGTGTCCCTAAGGATGCGTGGGCAGGTGTGGTAGCAAAGTAATGCACCACGTCACGACCACACCATATCCCAAAGGTCATGGTGACCTGCGGCGATGGCCTCCCCCGGCCCGGTTTCAGCTAGATGAAATGGCAGGCTATACTCGGCCCAGTTCCGTACCCCACGCCGGAACGACCAGACCCGTTTATCGGAAAAGGACATCATGCGCCCGCAGCCGCTCGCCGCTTGTCTCGTTCTGGCCGTCCTCCTGCCCCTCGGGGCCGCCGCACAGGCCGCAACACCCGCTCCTGCAGTCCCTGCCACCCCCGCTCCGGCCGCCACCGCGCCGGCGCCTGCCGCCGTCACCGGCCGGTTCGACAATGGCCGGGTCCTGGCCTATACGTGCCAGGGGTGCCACGGCATCACCGGGTACAAGAACGCCTATCCCAGCTACAAAGTGCCCAAGATCGGCGGGCAGACCCGTGAGTACCTCAGCCAGGCGCTGACCGAGTACCGCCACGGCAAGCGCAAGCATCCGACGATGCAGGCGCAGTCGATGAGTTTCAGCGAACAGGAGATCGCCGATCTCGCTGTTTACCTGTCCACCGTCAAATAAGCGCGCTCATGTCGAAAGCCACGCCACTCCAGCGTTACGCCATCGCCCTGTCCGTTGCCCTGCTGATGACTGCGTGCTCGCAGTCTCAGGTGGAGAACAGCGCAGATTCCGCCGCCGATCCGGGCCACGCCAGTGGTGAACACGGGTCCGGCTCCTCCGCCGGCCTGCCGGCCGGCCGCATCGCCGCCGGTGAGGCGCGTGCCCAGGTCAAGGGCAAAGCCACCGGCCAGAGCTGCATCGATTGCCACGGCGCCGACGGCAACAAGCCGATCGACCCGACCTACCCGAAGCTGGGTGGGCAGTACGGGGATTACCTGGCGCACAGCCTGCAGGCCTACCGGGCGGGGGATCGCCAGCACGCGCTGATGACCCCGCAGGCGACCGACCTGAGCGACCAGGACATCGCCGACCTGGCCGCGTATTTCGGCTCACGCCCAACCCAGTTGCGGGATCTGCACGGCCTGAAATGACGACGGTAGCGCCGACCGTTGGTCGGCGGCCTTCCATCCGGCCCCACGAAGCCCTGCCCGGTAGAGCCGACCGTTGGTCGGCTGCGCTTCGTTCGGGCGCCATGAACCTCTGACGCCAGCCGACCAACGGTCGGCTCTACAGGTGAGGCGACCAACGGTCGGCGTTACGCGTGCGGCGGACCAGCGGTCGGTGCAATACGTCGCGTACCGTCAAGCCGACCAACGGTCGGCTCTACGTCGATCACCGGGTCAGGCGTCCAGTTCTTCCCAGCGCGCGTACGCGGCGTCCAGCTCAGCCTGGACCTTGGCAAGCTTCGCGTTGTGCGCGGCCATGTCGGCGGCGCTGCGCTGATAGAACGCCGGGTCGTTCATCGCGGCGGTGAGGCCTTCGACGTCCTTCTCCAGCGTTTCGATCTTCAGCGGCAGCTGTTCCAGCTCGCGCGCGTCCTTGTAGCTCAGCTTGCGCTTGGCCTCGGCCGGCGCGGCAGCGGCAGCCGCCGCAGCAACCGGCTTGGCCGCCACCACGGGCGCAGCGGCGGCCGCGGCGGCCACGCGTGCAGCGTGGCGCTGCCAATCGGTATAGCCGCCCACGTACTCGCCGACCACGCCGTCACCTTCCATCACCATCGTGGAAGTGACCACGTTGTCCAGGAAGTCACGGTCATGGCTGACCAGCAGCAACGTGCCGGTGTAATCGCTCAGCAGCTCTTCCAGCAGCTCAAGCGTTTCCACGTCCAGATCGTTGGTCGGTTCATCCATCACCAGCAGGTTGGACGGCTGCGCGAACAGCTTGGCCAGCAGCAGGCGGTTGCGCTCGCCACCGGACAAACGGGTGATCGGTGCGCGGGCGCGCTCGGGCGAGAACAGGAAGTCCTGCAGGTAGGCGTGCACATGCTTGCGCTTGCCGTTGAACTCGATGAAATCGCGGCCTTCGGCCACGTTCTCGATCGCGGTCCAGTCTTCGCGCAGCACGGCACGGTACTGGTCGAAATACGCGATCTGCAGGTTGGTGCCGGCGCGCACTTCGCCGCTCTGCGGCTGCAGATCCCCCAGCAGCAGCTTGAGCAGCGTGGTCTTGCCGCTGCCGTTCGGCCCGATCAGGCCGATACGGTCGCCGCGCAGGATCACGGTGCTGAAGTCCTTGACCATCACACGCTCGCCGAAGGCGAACGAGATGTCCTTGACGTCGATGACCTTCTTGCCGGAGTTCTCCGCCTGCGCCGCTTCCATGCGCACGTTGCCGCCCAGTTCGCGGCGCTGCGAGCGATCGTTGCGCATCGCCTTGAGGCGGCGCACACGGCCTTCGTCGCGGGTGCGGCGGGCCTTGATGCCCTGGCGGATCCAGATTTCTTCCTGGGCCAGCAGCTTGTCGAAGCGCGCGTTTTCCTGCGCCTGCGCGTTCATGCGCTCTTCGCGGCGGCGCTCGTAGTTGGCCCAGTCGCCCGGCCAGCTGGTGACCTGGCCGCGGTCGATCTCGACGATGCGGGTGGCCAGTGCACGCAGGAAGCGACGGTCATGGGTGACGAACACCACGCTGCCGTTCCAGTTCTTGAGGAACATTTCGAGCCAGTCGATGGCTTCGATGTCCAGGTGGTTGGTCGGTTCGTCGAGCAGCAGCAGGTCCGGCGAGGACACCAGCGCGCGGCCCAGCAGCACGCGGCGCTTCATGCCGCCGGACAGGCGCGCGAATTCGGCATCGCCGTCCAGGTCGAGCTTGGTCAGGGTTTCGCTGACGCGCTGGTCCAGGCCCCAGCCGTTGGCGGCATCGATCTTGGCCTGCACGGCCGAGAGCGCATCGCCGTCGAAATCCTCGGCCATGCTCAGGTGATGGAACTCGGCCAGCCACTGGCCCAGCTCGCCCAGGCCGTCGGCAACCACATCGAACACGCTGCCGGCGGCACCGTGCGGGACCTCCTGTTCCAGGCGGGTGATGCGCACCCCCTGCTGCACGCGGACTTCGCCGTCATCGGGCTTGTGATCGCCGGACAGCAGTTTGAGCAGGGTCGATTTGCCGGCGCCGTTGCGGCCGATCAGGGCGATACGCTCGCCCGGCTCGATCGACAGTTCGGCTTTTTCCAGCAACAGGGGGCCGCCGACGCTGAAGTCGACGTTTTGCAGAGTAATCAGAGGCATCCGACTATTGTACGGGTTGCCGGGCCTGCCTGGCGGGGTGACGGCCCCCGTAGGGGCGAGATTGCATGACGGGTCGCGTGGCGACAATGTTGCGGCGGATCAGGTTGCAGCCTTGATCCTTCTGACCTCAGGGGTCAATGCAAAGCAGTCCCCCAACGGCTCCCCCTCGATAGACCAGTACTCGATCAGGTCGCGGTGCTCGTGACGGTCTTCGGAAAGCGCAGCCAGCACGGCGGCAATGCTGCGATCCGCCGGTCCAGCGCCAGATGACAGCAGATCATTGCTCACATCAAGCGCGAGGGTCATCAACTCCTTCCTGGCATCCAGTGGATAGCCCCCTGCGTGATACGCCTGCAGGTATCTGTCCAGCCATGCCAGGGTTCGATACTCCTCCGGAAGCTCGTATGCCCAATCCTGGGTGTATGCGTTGCCAGGCGGCAAGCCAAGGTCGCTGCAGAGTCTTTCTATTGCATGCATGTTCCACTCCTGCGGGTCACTACGCGCGGCAAGGCAGAGGGCCACGACGCGCGAAGCGAAGCATGCAGCATCCCCTCCCTGTTTGCTCGAAGACAATGCAGGAGACCGTGAGTCCTTCGGCAGTTCAAGGCAGTTCGTGAAGATCAGCCGACAACAGTCGGCCCTATCCCGATACTTCCCCCAACAACGCCTGCAACCCCGGCAACCATCGCTTGCCGGGGTGGCGTACCAGCCACAGCGTGCGGTGCAGGGCCGGCAAAGGCGTTTCAAGGATGCGCAGGCGGCCGAGGGCCAAGGGTTCTTCCAGGGCATGGCGCGAGAGGCAGGCCAGGCCGAGGCCGGCGATGGCGGCTTGCTTGATGGCTTCGGTATTGCCCAGCTGCAGGGTCTGGGCGAAGCCGCGCAGATGCGGCAGCAATGCCTGTTCGACAGCCTCGCGGGTGCCTGAGCCGGGTTCGCGCAGCAGCCAGCGCGCTGCGCGCAGTTCATCCAGGGACCAGCGCGGGGGCGCATCCGCAGCCGCCACGATCACCAGCGGGTCCTGCTGCCAGGCGGTCACCTGCAGCCCGCGTTCGTGGCATGGGCCTTCGATCAGTCCTGCATCCACGTCCAACCGTTGAACGGCCGCCACCACACCTGCGCTGTTGTCGATGCGCAGATCGACCTCGGCCTGCGGTGCCTGCCGCAGCAGCTCGGCGATACGCGGCGGCAGCAGGTAGTTGCCGATGGTGGTGCTGGCCGCCAACACCAGCCGCAGCGGCGCGCCTTGGGACGGGTCACCGCCTGCCGCCAATTGGCGCTCCAGATCGGCGGCATTGACCAACAGCGCGCGCGCCGGTTCCAGCAAGGCCCGGCCGTGGCCGTTCAACGCCAGGCGACGGCCAATGCGGTCGAACAGCGGCGTGCCGAAGTGCGCTTCCAGCTCCTGCAGGGCGGCGCTGCTGGCGGACTGGGAAAGCGCAATGGCCTGGCCTGCGGCGGTGGTGCTGCCCTGGTCGGCGATGGCAACGAAGACCTGCAGCTGGCGGAGCGTCAGGCGCATGCCAATTACCTGTGTTATGGGTAGGTTTCACCGATATTATTCGTTTTACGGGTCGATCGCATGGATGCAGGCTGTACGCCTCTCTCCCGCATCCCACCCGCCATGAACGCGCCTGCCCTGTCCCCCTGGTCCCTGCCCGCCCTGCGCCAGCGCTGGCAACTGCGCCTGCCCGGCCTGCTGCTGGTCGGCCTGGTGGCGGCGGCGTCGCTGTACCTGGCCGAGCTGCCCTGGTTGCAGGCGCATGGCCTGAGTGCGCTGACCGTCGCCATCGTCGCCGGCATCGTGGTCGGCAACACCTTGTACCCGCCACTGGCCCCCGCCAGCGCGGCGGGCGTTGGCTTCTCCAAGCACTGGCTGCTGCGTGCGGGCATCGTGCTGTACGGCCTGCGCCTGACCTTCCAGGATATCGGCCAGGTCGGTGTCGGCGGGGTGCTGACCGATGCGCTGGTGCTGACCAGTACCTTCGCGCTGGCGTGGTGGGCCGGCACGCGCTGTTTCGGCCTCGACAGGGAGAGCGCCCTGCTGATCGGTGCCGGCAGCTCGATCTGCGGTGCGGCCGCGGTGATGGCGGCCGAGCCGGTGGTGCGCGGGCGCGCGGACCAGGTGACCGTGGCGGTCTCCACCGTGGTGGTGTTCGGCACGCTGGCGATGTTCCTGTATCCGGCGCTGTACCAGCTCAACCTTGCCCACGGGTGGATCCCGATGGACACCCAGGCCTACGGCGTGTTCACGGGCTCGACCGTGCACGAAGTCGCCCAGGTGGTCGCCGCCGGCCGCGCGGTCAGCGAGGGGGCTGCCGACACCGCCGTGATCGCCAAGATGGTGCGGGTGATGATGCTGGCCCCGTTCCTGATCGGGCTGTCGATGCTGCTCGCACGCGGTGGCGTGCCGGGTGCGTGCGGCCAGCGCGCGAAGATCGTGGTGCCGTGGTTCGCGTTCGGCTTCGTCGCGGTGGCCGGGCTCAACTCGCTGCAGATGCTGCCGGCCGCCATCGTCAGCGCGGCGATCGATCTGGACACCGTGCTGCTGGCCATGGCCATGGCCGCGCTTGGCCTGACCACGCATGTGTCGGCCCTGCGCAAGGCCGGGATGAAGCCGCTGCTGCTGGCGCTGCTGCTGTTTGGTTGGCTGCTGGCGGGCGGGCTGGGGATCAACCTGGGCATGCGCGCACTGCTGGGCTGAGGCACGCCGGGCGGACTTCTGCGACACTATCGCATGTCTGAATTCTCCTCCCTGCCGCTGAAACCAGCGCTGCTGCCCGGCATCGATGCCATGGGCTATACCTCGCTCACCCCCGTGCAGGCCCAGAGCCTGCCGGCCATCCTTGAGCGCCGCGATGTCATCGCACAGGCCCCGACCGGCAGCGGCAAGACCGCGGCCTTCGGGCTGGGCCTGCTGCAGGCGCTGGACCCGTCGGTGACCCGCGCCCAGGCGCTGGTGCTGTGCCCGACCCGCGAACTGGCCGACCAGGTCGGCAAGCAGATCCGCAAGCTGGCGACCGGCATTCCGAACCTCAAGCTGCTGGTGCTGACCGGCGGCATGCCGCTGGGCCCGCAGCTGGCCTCGCTGGAAGCGCACGATCCGCAGGTCGTGGTGGGCACCCCCGGGCGCATCCAGGAACTGGGCCGCAAGCGCGTGCTGCACCTGGGCGGCGTCACCACCCTGGTGCTGGATGAAGCCGACCGCATGCTCGACATGGGCTTTGAGGAGCCGATCCGCGAGATCGCCGGGCGCACCAGCAAGGACCGCCAGACGCTGTTGTTCTCGGCGACGTTCCCGGATGAGATCCGCGAGATCGCCCGCGTGCTGCTGCGCGACCCGGTGGAAGTGACCGTGGAAGGCGCCGACCATGCGCCGGCCATCCGCCACCTGTTCTGCGAGACCGAGCTGGCACTGAAGCAGAAGGCGCTGGCCGGCCTGCTGCTCAAGTACACGCCCGAATCGGCCGTGGTGTTCTGCAACACCCGCCGCGATGTCGACGATGTCGCCATTTCGCTGCAGCAGTTCGGCTTCTCCGCGCTGCCGCTGCACGGCGAGATGGAACAGCGCGACCGCGACGAAGTGCTGGTGCGCTTCGCCAACCGCAGCTGCAACGTGCTGGTCGCCAGCGACGTGGCCGCGCGCGGGCTGGATGTGCAGGACCTGGCGGCGGTGATCAATTACGAGCTGCCGACCGACATCGAAACCTATGAGCATCGCGTGGGCCGTACCGGTCGCGCCGGTGCGACCGGCCTGGCGATCAGCCTGGTGACGCATCGCGAGCGCAACCGCGCCGATGCGCTCGAAACCGCACAGGGCAAGCCGCTGGACTGGCAGAAGACGCCGCTGGCCACGGCCCGCCCGCCGGTGCTGCCGCAGGCGGCAATGACCACGCTGCGCATCGATGGTGGCAAGACCGACAAGCTGCGCCCGGGCGACATCCTGGGGGCGCTGACCGGCGATGCCGGGCTGGCCGCCAAGTACATCGGCAAGATCGATATCTATGCCACGCGCTCGTATGTCGCCATTGCGCGCGAGCAGGCCGGCCGGGCGATCGCCCAGCTGGAGGCCGGCAAGATCAAGGGCCGCCGGTTCCGCGTACGCAAGATGGATGTCTGAGCGGTAGAGCCGACCGTTGGTCGGCTGTGCGTTCGCCGGGACATATGAGGTGCCGGCCAGCGGCCGGCACTACCAGTGCCGGCGCGCCCGCGCGGATTTCCGGCTCAATAGACCAGGTTGGCCAGCAGCGGGACGTCACTCGTCCAGCGCTCGCGGCCGCCAAGCCCGGCCAGTTCCACCAGCACGGCCGCACCGACCACCTCGACCTGCAGCTGGCGGGCCAGCGACAACGCCGCCAGCAGCGTGCCGCCCGTGGCCAGCACATCATCGACCACCAGCACGCGGGCGCCGGCCGACAAGGCATCGGCGTGTACTTCAATGCTGTCGGTCCGGTATTCCAGGGTGTAATCCTGGCGCAGCACCTTGCCCGGCAGCTTGCCCGGCTTGCGCACCGGCACGAAGCCCACGCCCAGCACCCGCGCCATGGCCGCGCCGAGGATGAAGCCGCGCGACTCGATCCCCATCACCGCCTGCAGATTGGCATCGCGCCAGGGCGCGACCATCGCATCGATGGCGGCCGCGAAATCCGGGCCGTCGGCGAGCAGCGGCATGATGTCCTTGAACAGGATGCCCGGCTTGGGGAAATCGGCGATGTCGCGCAGGCGGCCGGCCCAGGCGGGCGTGGCGGAAGACTCGGTCATGGGGTTGGAAACGAACAGGGTGGCATAGGGTAAACGCTTCGGCGCGGGGCTGCCGGTCCCCGGCGCCTGGGCATTGCTGCGTTCCAGCAATGACATCGTCCGCTCACCTCGAATTCGCACACACGTGCGATAATCGCCCTAACTGGTTGTTCACCTCGCTTCCGCGATAAGCAGCGAAGCGACCCATGGTCCCCGCCACGCACGGCGCGCGCGGGCCTGACCGGTGCCGGTCGGCACCGGATTTCCTGTAGAGGTTCATGCAACGTGGACGAGAACACGAAACCGTCGGCCCTGGGCCGCACTCTGGTGGTCATTCTTGGCATCGTGGTGATGCTGTTCGGGCTCGCCCTGCTGGTGGGCGGCATCCGCCTGGTCCAGCTCGGCGGCAGCTGGTACTTCCTGCTGATGGGCGGCGGTTCGCTGCTGGCCGGTCTGCTGCTGGTCCTGCGGCGTCCGCTCGGCGCGGCACTGTATGCGGTGGCCTTCATCGCCACCGTGGTGTGGGCCCTGGCCGATGCCGGGCTGGCGTTCTGGCCGCTGGTCTCGCGGCTGGTGATGCCTGCCGTACTGGCGATGCTGATCGCGCTGGCCTGGCCGGCGCTCAAGCGCAGCCGCGGGCAGCCCGCCGGGCGCGGGGCCTATGCTGTCGCTGCCCTGCTGCTGGTTAGCCTGCTGGGCACAGCGGTCTCCGCCTTCCAGCCCCGTCCGGTCGTTACCGCGCAGGGCGCGCGCCCGGCCGTGGTGCCGGTCGCCAAGGGCAGCGAACAGCGCGACTGGATGCACTGGGGCAACACCACGGCCGGCACCCGCTTCGCCGCGCTGGACCAGATCACACCGGCCAATGTGGCCCAGCTGCAGGTCGCCTGGACCGCACACACCGGCGATGTGCCGCAGAGCGATGGCTTCGGCGCCGAAGACCAGCTCACGCCGCTGCAGATCGGGCAGACCCTGTACCTCTGCACGCCGCACAACCGGGTGATCGCGATGGATGTGGACAGCGGCCAGCAACGCTGGGCGTTCGATCCCAAGGCCACCGCACCGAACTGGCAGCGCTGCCGCGGACTGGGCTACTTCGATGCCAGCCTGCCCTTGACTGGCGTACCCACCGTGGCGGCTGCTGCCCCGGCGGCGCCTGCGCCCGAAGCCCCGCAATCACCGGCGGCCGCGGTCGCCGGCAGCGCGCCGGCGATCTGCGAAAAGCGGATCCTGATGACCTCCATCGATGCGCGCCTGTTCGCGCTGGATGCGGCCACCGGCGCGCCGTGCACCGATTTCGGCGACAACGGCGTGGTCGACCTCAAGCAGGGCATGGGCGAGATCAAGCCCGGCTTCTACACCCTCACCGCCGCACCGCTGGTAGCCGGTGAGCTGGTGATCGTGGGCGGCCGCGTGGCCGACAACATCGAGGTCGGCGAGCCCTCCGGCGTGGTGCGCGCCTACAACGTGCGTACCGGTGCGCTGGCATGGGTCTGGGACCTTTCCAGGGAAACCCCCGACGTGCCGCTGGATCCCTCGATCCATTACACCCGGGCCACCCCGAATGTGTGGACCTCGATGGCCTATGACCCGCAGCTGGGCCTGGTCTATCTGCCCACCGGCAACACCACGCCGGACCAGTGGGCCGGCGAGCGCACCCCGCAGGATGACAAGTACAGCTCGGCGGTGGTGGCGCTGGATGTAGCCACCGGTAAAGAGCGCTGGGTGTACCAGACCGTGCATCACGATCTGTGGGATTACGATCTGCCCGCACAGCCGACCCTGACCGACGTGCCCGACGGCAAGGGCGGCACCCTGCCCGCCCTGCTGCAGGTCACCAAGGCCGGGCAGGTGTTCATGCTCAACCGCGCCACCGGCCAGCCGATCACCGAGGTGCGCGACATCAAGGCGCCGCAGGGCAAGGCCGATGGTGAGCGTTATTCCCCGACCCAGCGGCTGTCGGTCGGCCTGCCGCAGATCGGTGCGCAGACCCTGACCGAATCGGACATGTGGGGCGCCACGCCGATCGATCAGATGCTGTGCCGCATCCAGTTCAAGGGCTTCCGTTACGAGGGCATGTTCACCCCGCCGGGCGAAGACCTCGCGCTGCAGTGGCCCGGTTCGCTGGGCGGCATGAACTGGGGCAGCGCATCGGTGGATCCGACCACTGGCTACCTGTTCGTCAACGATATGCGCCTGGGCCTGTGGACCAAGCTCATTCCGCGCGCGCAGATGACCGAAGGCGCCGGCGGCGTGGAAATGGGCGCTGCCTCGCAGACCGGCACGCCGTATGGCTCGCTGCGCGATCGCTTCCTGTCCAAGCTGGGCATCCCGTGCCAGCAACCGCCGTTCGGCACGATGTCGGCGATCAACCTGGCCACCCACGAACTGGTCTGGCAGGTACCGGTCGGCACGGTAAAGGACACCGGGCCGATGGGCATCAAGATGCGCCTGCCGATTCCGATCGGCATGCCGACCCTGGGCGGCTCGCTGGCCACGCAATCGGGTCTGCTGTTCTTCGCGGGCACCCAGGATTACTACCTGCGCGCCTACGACAGCCGCACCGGCGAAGAAGTGTGGAAAGCCCGGCTGCCGGTAGGCAGCCAAGGCACGCCGATCACGTATGTGTCGCCGAAGACCGGCCGCCAGTACGTGGTGATTTCCGCCGGTGGCGCACGCCAGTCGCCGGATCGTGGCGACTACGTGATCGCCTACGCGTTGCCGGCCACGCGCTGATTCGCGCGCGCCACGGTCCACCGACCGTGGCGCGGCGGCTTCGCTTCGCCGCGTGCAGCCCTTACCATGCACGATCACCGAGCACGAACCACCGCCATGTCTGCCGCACCTCCCAGCCGTCGTCCCAAGCGCGCCCCTGCCCCACCGCAGGATCGTGGGCTCAGCCACGAGCTGATGCAGCAGATCCAGGACAACCAGGGCGATCCGGATTTCATGACGTCCCTTGGCCGTGGGCTGGTCGTGCTGAGTGTGTTTTCGCAGCACCCGCGCGAAGTGACGATGTCGCAGATCAGCACCGAAACCGGTATATCGCGCGCGGCCGTGCGGCGCGTGCTGTACACGCTGGAGAAGCTGGGCTACGTGGGTGAGCAGGGCCGTGGCTTCGTGCTGCTGCCGCGCGTACTCGGCATTGGCGGCGCCTACGTGGCCTCTTCGTCGATGACCGCCGCTGCCCAGCCCGTGCTGGATGCGCTTCGCGACGACCTGCATGAGTCGTGCTCGCTGGGCGTGCTCGACGGTGATGATGTGCTTTACGTGGCCCGCGCTGAAACAGTGCGGATCATGTCGATCGGCCTGCGCGCCGGCAGCCGCCTGCCGGCGTACTGCACCTCGATGGGCCGCGTGCTGCTCGCAGCATTGCCGCGCGACACGCTGGAAAGCTACCTGGAGCGCAATCCGTTGCGGCCCCGCACCGAGCGCACCGTCACGCGCATGGAGGACTTCCTGGAGATGCTCGATCGCGTGCGCCGCGATGGTGTTTCCCTGGTGGACCAGGAACTGGAGATCGGCCTGCGCTCGATCGCCGTACCGGTGCATGCGCGCAATGGCACCGTGGTGGGCGCCCTCAACATCGGCACCCAGGCCGGGCGCATCAGCCTGGGCGTCATGCAATCGCAGCTGCTGCCGCGGCTGCGCGAAGCGGCCCAGCGGCTGGGCAATCTGCTGCACTGAAGCGGGGTTGTCTGGCGTTGTGGGGTTGCCGGCCAGCGGCCGGCACTACCAAGGCGGCGATGGCGGCCGTGGCCGGAGATGGCGTCCGTGGGCGGCGATGGCGTTGGTCGCCGGAGATGGCGCCCGTGGCCGGCGATGCCGTCACCCGGTCTGTTCGCCCGCCTGCTCTTCGAGGATCGGCCTGGCCAGCGCGAAGGCGTGATTGGCGGCAGGTACGCCACAGTAGATCGCAGCCTGCAGCAAGGCTTCCTTGATCTCGTCCGGGGTGACGCCGTTGTTGCGGGCCGCGCGGATGTGCAGCTTGAACTCTTCGTCGTGGCCCAGCGCCACCATCATCACGATGGTCAACAGCGAGCGCGTATGCCGCGGCAGGCCCTCGCGCGTCCAGACCGTGCCCCACGCCGTGCGCGTGATGAAGGCCTGGAACTCCTCGGTGAAATCGGTGCGTGCCTGCAGCGAGCGCTCTACGTGCGCGTCACCGAGCACGGCGCGGCGTACGGCGAGACCGGCTTCGTATCGTTCCTGTTCGTCCATTGTGGGCTGCTCGTTGTGAGGTGGGGGCGTGACGACCATCGGTGGCCGGTCAGCGAAGATGGGCGGCGAGCGCTGCGGTGAACGCCTCGGCGGATTCGATGTTGCAGATGTGGCGCCCGGGCACCGCGATGGCGCGACCATCGGCCACACCCTGCGCGATGGCGTCCAGATCCGCCGGCGGGCACACCGGATCATCATCGCCGGCGATCGCCAGTGTCGGCACCTGGATGCGCCCCAGCTGCTCGCGGAAGTCGGCCGTGGCCACGGCATGGCAGCAGCCGATGTAACCGCCCAGGTCCGTGGCAACGAAGCGCTGCAGGATGTCCTCCACCACGGCCGGCGCCGCGTGCGCGAAGGCCGGGGTGAACCAGCGCTCGGCCGTTCCCTCGCGCAGCGGCAGCAGGCCGTCGCGTTGTACCTGCTCAATGCGTGTGTTCCAGCTTTCCAGCGTGCCAATCTTCGCGGCCGTGGCGGCCACGGTCAGCGTGTGCAGGCGCTCACCGGCATGCACACCCAGCCATTGCCCGGTCAGCCCGCCGATGGAAAGCCCGCAGAAATGGCTGCGCTCCACACCCAGGTGGTCCCACAGCGCCACCACGTCCGCGCCCAGCCCGGCGACGCTGTACAGGCCCGGGGCGGCGCTGGACTGGCCATGCCCGCGGCGGTCATAGCGCAGGATACGGAACCGTGCCGACAGCGCATCGACTTGCCGGTCCCACATGTGCAGGTCGGTGCCCAGCGAGTTGCAGAACGTCAGCCACGGCGCATCGACCGCTCCATCGATGCGGTAATGCAGGCGGTGCGATTCCAGCTCAAGAAACGGCATGCAACACTCCAGAAAATGATTGGATCAACGCTGCGCCAGTACGCGGTCGATCCAGGTATCGGCCATCCCCCGCCAGCTGTCGGGTGCGAACAAAGCGTCCAGTTGCGTGGGCGACAACTGCGCGGTGACCTCGGGGATCTGCGCGAGCACGTCACGCAGGTGCTGGTGCTGCGCAAGCGCTTGGCGCGCGGCGTGTTCCACCAGCGCGTGTGCCGCGGACTTTCCCATTACTTCGGCCAGCGACACCGCCACCGCCTCGGCATAGAGCAGGCCGCCGTGGCTGTCCAGGTGCTGCTGCATGCGTGCGCGGTCAAGCTGCAGGCCCTGCACCACTCCCGTTACCTGGGCCAGGCTGCCAGCGCACAGGCGCACGATCTCGGGCACGGTTTCCCACTCGGCATGCCACTGCCCAGCGGCGCGCTCGTGCGGCTGCGGCATCGCCACGAACAGCGTGGACAGCAGGCCCGGCACCCGGCTGGCCGCCGCGATCGCCGCCACGCAGCCGACCGGGTTGCGCTTGTGCGGCATGGCCGAAGAACCGCCCTTGCCCTCGCCGGCCGGCTCGAAGGCCTCGGCCACTTCGGACTGCATCAGCAGCACGATATCGGTGGCGATCTTGCCCAGCGTGCCGGTCAACAAGGCGAACGCGCTGCCGAACTCGGCCACGCGATCGCGTGCGGTGTGCCAGGGCAAGGAAGGCACCGGCAACCCAAGCTCCTCGCCCAGCGCCTGGGCCACGTCCAGGCCGCGCGTCTGCAGCGATGCCAACGTGCCCGCGGCACCGCCGAACTGCAGCACCAGCGTATCGGCATGCAGGGCCTGCAGGCGACGCCGGCTGCGCTGCAGTGCATCGAGCCAGCCGGCGGCCTTCAGGCCGAAGGTCACCGGCACCGCCTGCTGCAGCAGCGTGCGGCCGGGCAAACCGGTACCGCGCTCGGCATCGGCCAATCCCGCCACGGCATCGCAGAGCAGTTGCAGGCGGTCCTGCACCCAGCCCAGTGCGGCGCGCAACTGCAGCACCGCGCCGGTGTCGATGATGTCCTGGCTGGTCGCGCCCCAATGCACCCACCGCGCTGCCTCGGCGCTGTCGCGTGCCACCTGCGCGGTCAACGCCTTGACCAGCGGAATGGCGGGATTGCCGGCCAGCGCCGTTGCACGGCCCAGCGCTGACACGTCATACAGCGCGGCCTGGCACGCCGCTTCGATCGGCCCCAACGCCGCGGCGGGGATCACCGCACAGCGCACCTGCGCCCGTGCGAGCGCGGCTTCAACATCGAGCATCGCCTGCAACCGCGCGGTGTCGGTGAACACCGCATCGACCTCCGGCGCACCGAACAGGCCACCGAGCAGGGAGTAGGAATCGCTCATCACGCGCCATCCATTCACAGTAGGAACCAGCTTACCCGCGCGCGGTCGGCGCGACGTGCAGGGCGGGCTCAGTAATCAAAGAAGACCGTTTCCAGCTCACCCTGCATGCGCACGTCCCAGTGGTACAGGCCATTGCCCTGGGCCTGTGCGATGAGGGTGGCGCGGCGCTCGGCCGGCACCAGGGCCAGGATCGGATCCTCGGCATTGCCGGGGGCGTCGCTGAAATACAGGCGCGCACTGGCCGCCCGCAGCAGGCCGCGCATGAACACCAGCACCATCAGGTGCGGCGCCTGCGCCTGGCCCTTTGGCCCTGCGACGCTGCCCGGGCGCACCGTGGTGAAGGCAAAGCGCCCCTGCTCATCGGTCGGCACTCGGCCCCAGCCGTCGAACGCCGGATCGTGATCGGCATGCCGCGGGTCTTCCGGGTGCGCATAGATGCCCTGCGCATCGGCCTGCCAGATTTCCAGCACGGCATCGGACACGGGAACGCCCAGGCCATCGAACACCTGCCCCTGGACCTGCACGCGCTCACCCTGCGCCTGTGCCGGTGCGATATCGGTGCGGTACAGCGGTTCCAGGCCCAGGCGGTAGTACGGGCCCACGGTTTGCCACGGAGTGGATTGGAAACTCATCTGCTTACTCCCACACGGTCATTTTGCGGCCGCGCAGGACGATATCGAAACGATAGCCCAGCGCGAATTCGTTCTCGGTGTTTTCCCAATCGAACGAGGACACCATGCGCGCGCGGGCCTTGTCGTCGTCCACGCAGTTGTAGATCGGATCGAACGCCAGCAGCGGATCGCCGGGGAAATACATCTGGGTGACCAGACGCTGCCCGATGCCCTCGCCATGCAGCGAGAAATGGATGTGTGCCGGCCGCCACGCGTTGAAGTGGTTGCGCCACGGGTACGCCCCCGGCTTGATGGTGGTGAAGCGGTAGCGGCCGTGATCATCGGTGAGCACCTGGCCGGTACCGGTGAAGTTGGGGTCCAGCGGTGCGTCGTGCTGGTCGCCCTTGTGCAGGTAGCGGCCGGCGGCGTTGCACTGCCACACCTCGACCACGCGGTTGCGGACCGGGCGCCCGTTCTCATCCAGCACCCGGCCACTGACCACGATGCGCTCGCCCAGCGGCTGGCCCTTGAAGCCGGCGGTCAGGTCGGCCGCGTGCTTGCCCAGGGTGATGCGGTCCAGGGCGGGCCCGGTCACTTCGGACAACGTGGCCGGAATCCGGATCGGATCGCGGCCCGGGCCGCGCAGGCGCGTGGAGGCATACGGCAGATGGATGCGGTCCGGCTGGGTGCCGGGATACGGCCTGCGGTAACCGCGCAGGTCAGTGGGATCGCTCATGGCGTACTCCAGTTGGCGGGCGGCCGGAAGACCGCGGCTGTGGTGCTACGGCACGCTGCCACGCCGAGGCGACAGCGGCCGTGAAGCGGAAAAGTGGAAAAGGGATTCAGACGCGCTCGATCGCCAGCGCCACGCCCTGGCCGACACCGATGCACATGGTGGCCAGGCCGCGTCGGCCACCGCTGGCCTCCAGCTGGCGCAGCAGTGTGAGTGCCAGCCGCGCGCCGCTCATGCCCAGCGGATGACCGAGCGCGATGGCGCCGCCGTTGGCATTGACGTGCGCGGCATCATCGGCGAGCCCAAGCTCGCGCAGGCAGGCCAGCCCCTGCGAGGCGAAGGCCTCATTGAGCTCGATCGCATCGAAATCGCCGATGCCCAGGCCCAACCGGGCCAGCAGGCGCCGCGTGGCCGGCACCGGACCCATGCCCATGATCGCCGGCTCCACGCCGGCGCTGGCAAACCCGAGGATGCGCGCGCGCGGCGTCAGCCCCAGCGCCTGTACCTGCGCACCGGAGGCCAGCAGCAATGCGGCCGCACCATCGTTGATGCCCGAGGCATTGCCGGCCGTGACGGTGCCGGGCTGGCGGAACAGCGGCTTGAGCCTGGCCAGCGCCTCGATCGTGGTATCGGCACGCGGGTGTTCGTCGTGCGCCACGCGCACGCTTTCGCCGCGCTTGCGGCCCGGCGCATCGACCGCGACGATCTCGCCCTCGAAGAATCCGCGCTGCTGGGCCGCAGCGGTGCGCTGCTGGCTGCGCAGCGCAAAGGCATCCTGGTCCTCGCGCGAGATCGCGTAGCGCTCGGCGACATTTTCCGCGGTCTGGCCCATGGTTTCCACGCCGTGCAGCTCGCGCAGGCGCGGGTTGATGAAGCGCCAGCCCATGGTGGTGTCTTCCAGGGTCTGGTCACGCGCGAACGCGGCCCCCGGCTTGCCCATCACCAGCGGCGCACGCGACATCGATTCGACCCCGCCGGCGATGGCCAAACCTAGTTCGCCAGCGGCGATGCCGCGGGCCACCGTGCCGATCGCATCCAGGCCCGAGCCGCACAACCGGTTGACGGTGCTGCCCGGCACGCTGACCGGCAGACCGGCCAACAGCAGGCTCATCCGTGCCACGTTGCGGTTGTCCTCGCCGGCCTGGTTGGCACAGCCCAGGTACACCTCGTCGATCAGCGCCGGATCCAGCTGCGGGTGACGTGCCAGCAGCGCCTTGATCGGAAGCGCGCCCAGGTCGTCGGCACGGATGCCGGACAGCGCACCGGCATAACGGCCGATCGGGGTGCGGATACCATCGACGATATAGGTTTCGTGCAGGCTCATGTCAGGCTCCTTCACGCATCTGTAGTGGCAGGCCGGTCAGCTCGCACAGCTGCGCCAGCGTCACCCCGTCGACCATCTCCAGCACGGTCGCGCCGTCCTTGCCCAGGTCGAACACGGCGACATCGGTATACACCCGCGAGACGCAGCGCAGCCCGGTCAGCGGGTAACTGCATTCGCCCACCAGCTTGCTCTGCCCCTGCTTGGTGAGCAGGTCCATCATCACGAAGACCTGCTTGGCGCCAATCGCCAGATCCATGGCACCGCCTACCGCCGGAATCGCATCGGCCGCACCGGTGCTCCAGTTGGCCAGGTCGCCCTGCGCCGAGACCTGGAAGGCACCGAGCACGCAGATATCCAGGTGGCCGCCTCGCATCATCGCGAACGAATCGGCATGGTGGAAATAGCAACCACCGGTGAGCAGGGTGACCGGCTGCTTGCCGGCGTTGATCAGGTCCGGGTCCTCATCACCGGCGGCCGGTGCCGGGCCCATGCCCAGCAGCCCGTTCTCCGACTGCAGGAAGATCTCCTTGTCGGCCGGCAGGAAGTTGGCCACCGTGGTCGGCAGCCCGATGCCCAGATTCACGTAGGCACCTTCGGGGATATCCCGCGCGACGCGGGCGGCCATCTGTTCGCGGCTGAGGCGGTTCATGCGCGCACCCCTGCACCGGTGGACGCGGGAAGTTCGACCACCCGCTGCACGAAGATCCCCGGGGTCACCACCGCCTCGGGATCGAGTTCACCCAGCGGCACCACCGATTCCACCTGGACGATCGCACAGCGCGCGGCCATCGCCATCAGCGGGCCGAAATTGCGCGCGGTCTTGCGGTAGACCAGGTTGCCCCAGCGGTCGCCATGGTGCGCTTTGATCAAGGCGAAGTCGGCATGCAGCGGATACTCGAGCACGTAATGGCGGCCGTCGATTTCGCGGGTTTCCTTGCCTTGTGCAAGCTCGGTGCCGTAACCGGTGGGGGTGAAGATCGCGCCCAGCCCCGAGCCGGCCGCATGGATGCGCGCGGCCAGGTTGCCCTGCGGCACCAGCTCCAGCTCGATCTCGCCGGCGCGGTAGGCCGCATCGAAATGCTGCGAATCGGACTGGCGTGGGAACGAACAGATGATGCGACGCACGCGCTTGTGCTGGATCAGTGCGGCCAGCCCGCTGTCGCCGTTGCCGGCGTTGTTGTTGATGATGGTCAGCCCGCGCGCGCCCTGCGCGATCAGGGCATCGATCAGCGCGTCGGGCATGCCGGCGGTACCGAAGCCGCCGATCATCACCGTTGCGCCGTCGTGGATATCGGCCACCGCTGCGTCAGCGCTGGCCACGGTCTTGTCGATCACTGCATTGCTCCTTGCCACGCGCTGCGATGCGCGGCCACCTGCGGGAAGACTCTGGAGGTGACCATGGTGCGCAGCGCACTGCGCAGGGTCAATCCGATATTCGGCCACCTGATTCGATAATCGCACATCATCGTCGTGCGCCGCGGCGCTCAGGTACGCGTCTGGCCAACGCCGACGCGCAGGCCCAGGCAGGCCCACGCAGCCAGTGCCAGCGGCAGCGCGCACAGCACGTACAGCGCCGCCGGCGACCACCCTGCATCGACGAGCAGGCCAACACTCAGCGGCGAGAGAATCGCGCCGACACGCCCGATGCCGATCGCCCAGCCAAGGCCGGTGGTGCGCACGTCCGCCGCGAACACCACCGGCGCGGCCGCATACAGCCCGGCCATCGCACCGAACAGCGCTGCGCCGATGACGAACGCGATCGGGAAGGCGATCTCCAGGCGGGTGTTGAAGGCGGCGAACAGCAGCATCGCCAGCATGGCCAGCACCAGGCTGGCGGCGGTCAGCCGCGACAGTGCCCAGCGCGAGGCGAGCCAGCCGAAGAGGCTGCCCCCCACGATGCCCCCGAGATTGAGCAGCACGCCGCCGGTGATGCCCTGCTGCGCCGAGACGCCGGCCGAGACCAGCAGTTTCGGGGTCCAGCTCAGGACGAAGTAGAACGCAAACATGTGCAGGAAGAAGGCCAGCGCGATCAGTACCGCCACCCGGCGCAGGTCGCCCACGAACAGTGCGGCATAGCCTTTGCGTCCATCGGCGCGCACCGGTGCCGGCGGCAGTGCCTGCAGCGCCGGCATGCGCATGCGCACCAGCAACGCATTGAGTCGCGGCAAGGCATCTTTCGGCCGCCGCGCGACCAGGAAGTCCAGCGATTCGGGCAGGCAGGCCAGCACCAGCGGAATGCACAGCAGCGACGCACCGGCGCCGATCAGGAACACGCTGTGCCAGCTGAAATGCTCCAGCATCCACGCCGCCAGCAGGCCGCCGAGGGTGGCCCCGATGGGATACCCGGTGGCCTGCATCGCCACGGCCGTGCTGCGCCATTTGGCGTTGGCATACTCGGCCGTGATCACCCCTACCCCGGCCAGCATGCCGCCGATGCCGATGCCGGTAAACACACGCAGTGCCGCAAGCTGCCAGGCATTCGCGGCCAGCGCCGATGCGGCCATGCCCACGGTCAGGATGACCAGGCAGAGCATGATCATCGGCCGGCGGCCCCAGCGGTCGGCCAGCGGCGCGAGCAGGAACGAGCCCAGTGCCATCCCGACCAGGCCCGCACTGAGCATGATGCCCAGCACCTTGCCCGACAGCCCCCAGTCGGCCGATACGTGCGGCGCGGTGAAGGCCATCACCATCACATCGAAGCCATCGAGCATGTTCAACAGCACGCAGATCGCGATGGCGGTCCACTGGAAGGGGCTCATCCGCTCGAGCACGAGCGGGGAAGCGGAGGCGGCGGCATGGCTCATACAAGGGTCCTGCGACAACGTGATGCGGAGGGTGTCCGGCGGGGAGGTCTCAACGACCGGCCTGGCTGGAGGCATGGATGACCTGGAGCACCGACTGCAGCTGGTCGACCTCGACCTGGCCCGGGGCCGAAGGCGTGCCGATCATGCCGAAGGTCAGTGCCTGGCCGAAGGTCTCACCGGCCAGCCGGGAGACCACGCCGGTCCCGCCCATGGACATGGTCAGCAGCGGCTTGCTGCTGCGCTGGCGGACCTGCCAGGTAGCATCCAGCAGGGTGAGCACATCACCCGCGTCGTGCGGCATCACCGCGATCTTGAGCACGTCCGCACCCATCGCATCCTGCCGCAGCAGCCGCGCGACGATTTCCTCGCGGGCGGGCGTGGCGTGGAAGTCGTGGCTGGACATCACCACCTTCACCCCGGCCTTGTGTGCCTGCTCGACCAGGGCCGTGACCCGGGCCGGGTCGCGGAACATCTCCACGTCGATCAACTGGGCGAACTGGCCACGCAGCAGCGTGGTGTACAGCGCGGCATAGTCTGCATCGCTGATCGGCTTGCTTCCGCCTTCGGCCTGGGTGCGGAAGGTGACGATCATCGGCTTGCCGTCCAGCGTGCGCGCGATGCGCTTGCCGAGCGCGACCAGCGCCTTGCCGTCGGTGGCGATGTCCAGGTAATCGATGCGCCACTCGGCCAGGTCGGTGGCCGGGCTGGCCGCGATCGCCGCCGCCTGCTGCAGCGCCAGTTCGGCGGTGGCACCGGTGATCGGCACGATGGTGCGCGGCGCGCCTTCACCGATGCGCAGCGCACCGACCTGCAACGGCGTCACCGCCGGTGGGGCGGCCTGCGCAACGGATGCCACGCCGCCCAGCACGGCGGCCAACAGATAGGGAGTGAACACGCGCATCAGAAGGTGACCTTGGTCTGTACACCCAACGCCCAGGCGTTGTCGGTGCGGGTATAGGCGAACGTGCCGGGATTGACGATGTACTGCACGTCCGGGCGGATCATCAGCCAGGGCGTGACCTGGATGCTGTAGGACAGCTCGAACAGTTCTTCTGCCTGGCTGAGCTGGTACAGCGGCGAATCGCCCGGCACGCCCATGCCGACGAGATCGGCGCGGCGCGCATCGACCAGGCGGCGGTTGATGTCCGCACCGACATAGCCCAGCGCGATGCTGTCCTGCGCGCGCGCGCCGATGCCCTGGTAGACACCGCCCAGCGCGTACCAGCGCCGGATCTGCGCGGTATCGGTATCGGACACCATGTACTGCGCGAACGCGGTCAGCCCGCGCTGCGGATCCCCTGCTTCGCGGGTCAGGCGCTGCTCGGCCAGCACGTAGGCACCGTGGCGCCCCGTGGTCGGCGAGGTATCCATGCCACGCTGGTTGACCCGTGAGGTGTCGTAGTAGCCACCGAACTTGTACACGCCCGGATGGGCGCCGCCCTTGTCCGGCGTCCAGGTCACCTCCACCGGGAACAGCGAGCCGGTGGTACCCGAGACGAACGGACGGAAGGCATTGCGTTCGATGTTGCCGCCCAGATTGGGGTTGACCTGGAACCAGCCGGTGCGCACGTTCAGCGCCGGGCTGACCTGCTGGGCCACTTCACCGCCCCACCGCGCCGTGGGGTAGTTGTACCAGCCACTGTTGCCGGACATCGCCAGCGGATGCGCACAGAACGCCGCATTGACGAAGTGGGTCAGCAGGCTGTGCAGGCCGAACTGGTTGCCCATCGCGTAGTAGCCCAGCTTGAAATACGACTGGCCGGCGTTGAAGGTCTGGTCGTAGCTGGCTTCGGTGAGGCGGGTGTACTGGCCACCGTAGGCCTCCTGGATCGGGAAGCGGTTGCCGACCAGATCGGCCGAAGTGCTGTTGCCGCGACGGTCGTTGAGGGTGACGTGGAACGCACCGCCGCTCCATCCGGCCAGTGTGCCCATGTCCAGATCCACGCCCACGCGCACCTGCTGGGCATAGCGCGCGCCGGTTCGGCCATAACCGCCGTCGACCACGCCCATCGCCTCGCCGACATAGTCGCCGCGGAAGCGGATGCCACGTTCGTCCAGCGCGGTGCGGGTGCCACCCCAATCGCCGGTGAGGGTGGCGCCGTCGTAGCGGTTGGCGGACTGTGCGGCGGCCAGCGCCGGGCACAGCAGCGCCGTGGCGACCAGCGTGGACAGAGAGGTTCGGATCAGAGCAGCCATGGGTGTGTCTCGAAGAGGGAATCAGCGCAACGACAGCGGCGCGCTGAGGGGCGAGGTCGCGCCCAGCGCGGAAGTCGCGGTGGCGGTCACGGTGGCGATCTCGGCCGTCTCGCCGGTGGTCGGCAGCGCCAGCGTGAAGCGGCCCTGCCCCCGCGCATCGGTGAGCGCCTCGACCGTGCCGAGCAGGCGTTCGGCTTCGCGACCGAAGGCGGCACGGTTGCCGAACACTTCCACCTGATAGCGCTGCCCGGCCACGCCGTGAAGCACACCTTGAACCGTGCGCGCGGCACCACTGCCCTGCACCGCCTGCAACGTCGGCGCGGCCTGGCCGAGATTTGGCGCCGGTTGGCACTCGGCCTGGCCCGGCGCGGTACAGATGCGCGCGCGCTTGGCCGGATCATTCTCCACTCCCCGCCCGCGCGAACCGATGAAGCTGGCGTGCTCCAGCCCCGGCACACCGAACACGATCGCACCGCGCGCCTGGCCCGTGACGCAGGCACCACCGGCTTCACAGCGCTCGATCTTCAGCCCGTTGCCGAATATCCGGTTGGCGCTGAACCGGTTCGGTGCGCTGACCGGCTGGGGTCGCACGGCAATGCCGATCCCGTTGCCGGTGATCGTGTTGCCGTCGACCACGTTTTCGCTGCCGGTGATGCTCAGCCCGATCGAGTTGCCGCTGAAGGTGTTGGCCGCGATGTGGTTGCGGTTGCCCCAGTTGATCTGCAGGCCATCGGAGTAATCGACGAAGCGGTTGCGTACCACTGTGTTGTCGTTGCCCCACAGGATCTCGATGCCCTGCGACGGTTCGGGATTGGCCGCCGTGGACTGGAACAGGTTGTCGGCCACCAAGTTCCAGGCGGCACCACGGGTCAGCTCCAGCCCATCGCCGTTATCCACGAACTGATTGCGTACGATCCGGTTGTGCACCGTGGTGGTGGCCGTGGACTGGCCCTTGCCATCGTCGCCGGTGAGCATGATCCCGGCACCGCCCTTGTTGGCGACGATGCGGTTGTCATGGATCTCGTTGTGGCTGCTGCGGTTGATCAACACGCCGATGCAGAAGTTCCGGACTTCCAGCCCGGTCAGTTCCACGCCGCGGGTATCGCGCAGGACCAGCCCCGGCAACGTAGTGGTACGCACGTTGGTGCCGGACTGGCCGGGTTCGGCCCCCGGGCAGGCATCGGTGCCGGTACCGGTGACGTAGGCCGAGCCGTCGATGGCGACGTACTGGCCATCGCGTGCCCACGACGTACCGACGATCTGCACCGGCCCGACGATCTCCGGCAGCGGCGTGGCCGGACGGATCACGTAGGGGGCGTTGCCCACCGCGGCAATCTCGATCCGGTAGCGCCCCGGCGCCTGGTTGGCGGTACTGATCGCCCAGCGCAGCGAACCCGGGTTGGCATCATCGGCATAGCGCTCCACCCGCAGCACCTCCAGTGACGTGCGCGCAGGCTCGGCCTGGAAGGCCTGCGCCAGCGATGGCAGCACGGCAAGCAGGGACAGGGAAACAGCAGACAGACGGCAACGCATGCGCATACTCCGCACAGGGAAAGGGACTCCGGCGGTCTTCCCCTGCACCTGGCTTCAGTACCGGTTCGGCACTGCCCTCGCCCGCCAGAGGTGGATCGCTTGGAACGGGATTGAAAGTAGGTTTATCGCACTGCACCATTCAAGTGCGTTTATCGACTATGCGTGCGATTATCGAACATCGCCCGTACGACCATTGTCGTAGACGCAGGCACGGCGACACGCACGGCCCAGCATCAGCCACGCGGCATCAAGGCAGAATTCACGGGTGGAAACGTCCGATGGCGGGCAGCAACCAGGGCAGCGCCCGTACTGCCCTATGAGCTGCAGGACAGCATCGAGCAGCCGGCCTTCTCACGCGCCCACTCGGGCCGCTTGCCCGCGAAGTGCTCCCGCCCGGGCTGTACCTCATACGGGCGTCGCAACACCTCCA
Organism: Stenotrophomonas sp. RIT-551; assembly: GCF_026241915.1. NCBI lineage: Bacteria > Pseudomonadati > Pseudomonadota > Gammaproteobacteria > Lysobacterales > Lysobacteraceae > Stenotrophomonas > Stenotrophomonas sp. RIT-551. The sequence continues at coordinate 89,251 of NZ_JAPJIU010000004.1, forward strand.
GCAGCGTGTGCACACCGCTCGGATCGCCCTGCTCGGCCTGCTCGATCGCTTCCTGGGCCAGCCAGTTGCGCAGCACGTACACCGGGTTGGCGCGGCCCATCTGCTGCTGCCGCGCCTGCGCGCTCAGCCCATCGGCGCGCACCCGCGCCGCGTACTGCTGCAGCCACGCCTGCAATGACGGCAGCACCGCTTCCCGGCGTGCCGGGCTGTAGAACGCGTCTTCCAGCACCGCCACCGACGGCGCGGCGGGATCGAGATCCATCAGGCCACGGAAGGCGATGGTCATGTCCATCTCCCCCTCGTGCAGGATCTCCAGCCACGCGGCCATCAGCGCCACATCGTCATCGCGGCAGGTGTCCAGGCCCAGCTTGGCGGCGATGTCGGCGCGCTCGCATTCGGCGTGCACCTGCTGGAAACGCGCCAGCCCGTCATGCAGCGGGGTGACATCCTCGAACAGTGGTGCCAATGCCTGCGCGAGCCGGGTGAGATTCCAGTACGCCACCTGCGGCTGCGTGCCGAAGCGATACCGCCGGCCCTGCGCATCGGTGGTGTTGGGGGTCCACTCCGGATCGTAGTCCTCAACCCAGCCATACGGGCCGTAATCGATGGTGAGACCCAGAATCGACAGGTTGTCGGTGTTCATCACGCCGTGCACGAACCCCACGCGCATCCAGTGCGCGACAAGCACGGCGGTGCGTTCGCAGATCTCGGCGAACCAGCGTGCATGGCGCGCCTGGCCGGCGTCGGCCAGCGCAGGGAAATCACGCGCGATGCAGACATCGGCCAGTTGCCGCAACAACGGGGTGTCGCCGCGCGAGGCCGGAAGTTCAAACGTGCCGAAACGGATGAAGGACGGCGCGACGCGGCAGACGATCGCGCCGGGCTCGGCCTGCGGATGACCGTCATAGAACATGTCACGCACGACCGCATCGCCGGTGCCGACCAGACTCAACGCGCGCGTGGTCGGCACGCCGAGGTGATGCATCGCCTCGCTGCACAGGAACTCGCGGATCGACGAGCGCAGCACCGCGCGCCCATCGGCACCGCGCGAGTAAGGCGTGCGCCCGGCGCCCTTCAACTGCAGTTCCCAGTGCGTCCCTTCCGGGGTGAGCAGTTCGCCCAGCGAGATCGCACGGCCATCGCCGAGCTGCCCCGCCCAGTGGCCGAACTGATGGCCACCATAGTTGGCCGCCCACGGTGCCATCCCGGCATACAGCGCATTGCCGCCGAACACCCGTGCGAAGTCCTCGCTCTGGATCAGGTCCTCGCCCATGCCCAGCAGCGCGGCCACGTCCGGCGAGTACGCCAGCAGCCGTGGGGCGGCGACCGGGGTCGGCATCACCGAGGACCACGCGGCCTGGCGCACCTCGCGCACGCGCGGGCCGGTTTCCGGATCGCCGGGCAGGTCACGGATGAAGCGGTTATCGAAACGCAGGGGCTGGGTGCTCATCCGTATGAAATGGGGGCAGCCGGGCTGCCCCGCAAGCTCAGCGTGAACCGCCGCCGAGGTTCAACGGACCGCCCCGCTCCACCGCACGCTGGTAGGCCGGGCGCTGTTCGATCCGGGTCAGGTAGGACTGCAGCCGCGGATAGGCGGCCATATCGCCCCCTCTCGCGGCGGCGGCCTGGATCGGGAAACTCATCTGGATGTCCGCTGCGGTGAAGCGCTCACCGGCAAACCACGGCGACTGGCCCAGCTCGCGTTCCATCCAGTCCATGTGCAGCTTCACCTGCGGCCCCACGAACCCCTTCAGCGCCTTGTCGGCAATGGAGCGTGCGATCGGCTTGGCGAAGAACGGCATCGGCGCATTGCGCAGCCGCGAAAACACCAACGTCATCACCAGCGGCGGCATCGCCGAGCCTTCGGCGTAGTGCAGCCAGTACCGATAACGCACGCGTTCGGGCGCCTGGGCCGGCATCGGCTCGGGCGAGAGCTGGCGGCCGCTGTCATAGCGGTCGGCCAGGTACTCCAGGATCGCGCCGGATTCAGCCAATACCAGTGCATCGTCCTGCAGCACCGGGGACTTGCCCAGCGGGTGCACGTCACGCAGCGCCTGCGGTGCCAGCCAGGTCTTGGGATCGCGCTGGTAGTTGACCACCTGATACGGCAGGCCCAGCTCTTCAAGCATCCACAGCACGCGCAGCGAGCGCGAGTGGTCCAGATGGTGCACCTTGATCATCGACGGTTCCGCAGGGGCAAAGCGGCATCGTAACCGGGTGGCTGACACGGTGACGTCTTCAACATGCGCCGCGTCAACCAGGGCCAGGCATCGCCCAATAAAAAACGCCGGAAGCTTTCGCTTCCGGCGTTCAAGGCGACCTTACGGTTGCGGGGGGTCGATTAGACCGCCTGCACCTGGTCAGCCTGCATACCCTTCTGGCCCTGCACGGCGACGAAGGTCACCTTCTGGCCTTCCTGCAGCGACTTGAAGCCGGTGCCCTGGATCGCGCGGAAATGCACGAAGAGGTCCGGGCCGCTTTCCGGGGTGATGAAGCCGAAGCCCTTGGCGTCGTTGAACCACTTCACGGTGCCCTGCTGACGATCAGACATGTACTAACTCCTGAAACAATAGTTGAAATAATCGCGGCCGCCGCGTATCGGAGCCGAGACTGAGTTGCAGGCGTTGGTAAAGCGGATCGATGAGCAGATCGTGAGATCAACTGCACCAGGCCACGATTCACGGTGACCCTAGCAAACACAGTGTGGGTGACGATACTCGTGTTTTACCGAAAAAGCGATAGCTGGTTTATTCAGCCATCCTCCCCCTCCCGCCTGACAGGACAAGGGGTCGGGCGATCCTACACGAAACCGGAGCGCCTATTCAGATTTTTCCTACCTTAAGATCAGCCAAATGACCGATGCCCCGACTCCTAAAGTTCATATCTGGGTGGACGCCGATGCCTGCCCGGCCGTCATCAAGGAGATCCTGTTCCGCGCCGCCGAGCGCGCCGGGATCGAGATGACCCTGGTCGCGAACCACTGGCTGCGCACTCCCCCGTCCCGTTTCATCCGATCGGTACAGGTGCCGCCAGGCCTGGATGTGGCTGACAGCGTGATCGTCGAGCGGGTCCAGCCGGGCGACCTGGTCGTCACGCAGGACATCCCCTTGGCCGCCCTCGTATTGGATAAAAAGGCCGTCGCGCTCAACCCGCGTGGCGAGCTGTACACGCCCGACAACATGGCCGAGCGGCTATCCATGCGCAATTTCATGGAAGAACTGCGCGGCTCGGGCATCCAAACCGGCGGGCCGGCGCCCCTGCACGCGCGCGACAAACAGGCCTTCGCCGCGCAGCTGGATCGTTGGCTGGCCAAGCGTTAAGTGTGATGAACCGCCAGCTGGATGAAGGTCCGGCGTGGCCCAGGGCCGGTAGCGGTAGTGCCGGCCGCTGGCCGGCTCCTCCTCAACACCTGCTGACGACAGGATCTACCCATGGACCTTGGCAGCCGGCCAGCGGCCGGCCCTACAGGTGGAGCGACAGCCCGCTGGAGAACGTGCGCCGCTCTCCGGTGAACGGGTCATCGAACGCCAATTCCTTCGCCAGCAGCTGCAGCGGCACCCCCGCCGGCGCATCCGCGCGCAGCTCCGGGTACAGATCGTCCCCCAAGATCGGCGCGCCCAGCCCCGCCATGTGCACGCGCAACTGGTGCTTGCGGCCACTCACCGGGTGCAGCCGGTAACGCCAGACCGGCCCGGCGGCCTCGATCACCTCGATGCGGGTCCGGGCATTGGGCTCGCCGGCCGCCTCGGCCATGCGGAAAAACGGCTCGCCCGGGACCAGCCGGGTCTGGCGCTCAAGCGGGAACGCCACTTGCGGCAGGGCCGGCGCCAGGGCTTCGTAGACCTTCTCGATGCGCCGCTCGCGGAACAGGCGCTGGTAGGCATCGCGGCTCGCCGGCCGGGTCGAGAACAGCACCAGCCCGGCGGTCAAGCGGTCCAGGCGGTGCAGCGGCACCAGGTCGGGGTTGCCGGTGCGCGCCACCAGCCGCGCCAGCAGGGTCTCGCGGACGTAGCCACCCGCCGGGGTGACCGGCAGGAAGTGCGGCTTGTCGGCCACCAGCAGCTCCGCGTCCTGATGGACGATGGCCTCGGCGAAGGGAATCACCGGCTCATCGGGCACTTCACGGAAGTAGACGATCTCCAGCCCGACCTGCCAGGGGTGATCCGGAGCGAGCGCCCTGCCCTGCGCATCCTGCACGCGCCCACGGGCGAAGCGGCCCACCCACTGCGCGCGGTCGATGCGCGGGAAGCGCGCACACAGCCCGTCCAGCAGGCTCGGCCAGTCGCCAGGCGGCAACTGCAGGCGACTGGGCGCGGGGGTGGCAAGGATCGGATCGGACGGACTCATGGCGAACCATTATCATGGCGCTCTTTGTTTCAGGTATCCCCATGGCCCTCACCGCCACCATCCGCAAGGCCGAACTGCAGATCAGCGACATGGACCGCGGCTACTACGCCAGCCATACGCTGACGCTGGCCCAGCATCCGTCCGAAACCGACGACCGCCTGATGGTGCGCCTGCTCACCTTCGCGCTTAACGCCGACGACCGGCTGGAATTCGGCCGCGGCCTGAGCGTGGATGACGAGCCGGACCTGTGGCGCCGCGATTACACCGGCGACATCGAACTGTGGATCGAACTGGGCCAGCCGGACGAGTCGCGCCTGCGCAAGGCCGCCGGCCGCGCGCGTGCGGTGCAGCTGGTCACCTACGGAGGCCGCGCCGCCGACATCTGGTGGGACCGCAACGCTTCCGCGCTGAAGAAGCTCGCCACGCTGGAGGTGATGGACCTCCCGGGCGAGTTCGTCACCGAATGGGGCGCGCAGATCGAACGCACGATGCAGTGGGACGTGCAGATCCAGGACGGCGAAGTGCAGTTGACCTCCGACAAGGCCCAGCTCAGCGTCATCCCCACCTGGCGCAAGCAGAAGCCGCAGGCCTGAGCGCGCTGAGATGTCCGTGATCCGATGCGATGTACTGGTGATCGGCGCCGGCGCGGCCGGGCTGATGTGTGCGATGACCGCTGGCAGGCGCGGGCGCATGGTGCAGGTGATCGACCATGCCAACAAGGTCGGCAAGAAGATCCTGATGTCCGGCGGCGGGCGCTGCAACTTCACCAACACCGGCACCACGGCCGCCAACTTCCTGTCGGCCAACCCGCACTTCTGCAAATCCGCGCTGGCCCGTTACACCCCCTGGCACTTCATCGAGATGGTGGAGCGGCACGGCATCGCGTATCACGAAAAAGAACTGGGCCAGCTGTTCTGCGACATCTCCTCCAAGCAGATCGTGAAGATGCTGGTGGACGAATGCCAGGCCGCCGGGGTGCAGATCCGCACCGACTGCGGGGTGCAGAAGGTCGAGCGCGGCGCGGACGGTTTCCACGTACACACCGCGCAGGGTCACTTCCACGCCGCTTCGCTGGTGGTCGCCACCGGTGGCTTGTCGATCCCGAGCATGGGCGCCACCGGCTTCGGCTATGAGCTGGCCCGCCAGTTTGGCCACGAGGTCCTGCCGACCCGGGCCGGGCTGGTGCCGCTGACCTTGAGCGGCAAGCACCAGGAGCGCTTCAACGAGCTCAGCGGCGTCGCCCTGCCGATCGAGGCACGCTGCAACGGGGTCGAGTTCCGCAATTCCATGCTGATCACCCACCGCGGCATCAGCGGCCCGGCGATCCTGCAGATCTCTTCGTACTGGCAGCCCGGCGATGAGCTGCGGCTGGACCTGCTGCCGGGCCAGGACGCGCTGGGCTGGCTGCGCCGGATGAAGGCCGAGCGCGGCGCCGCCGAGCTGCGCACGGTGCTCTCCGAGGTGCTGCCGCGGCGGCTCGCGCTGCGCCTGTGCGAGCACTGGCTGCCGGACCGGCTGGTGCGCCAGATCGATGAGCCGCAGCTGCGCGAGGCGGCCGATCTGCTGCAGAATTTCCCGCTGGTGGCCAGTGGCACCGAGGGCTACCGTACCGCCGAGGTGACGCTGGGCGGGGTCGACACCCGCAAGGTGTCCTCCAGTACCTTTGAATCGCAACTGGTTCCCGGCCTGCACTTCATCGGGGAGGTGCTGGACGTGACCGGCTGGCTGGGGGGCTACAACTTCCAGTGGGCCTGGGCCTGTGGCCATGCCGCGGGCAGCGTGGCCTGAGCCGGGACCCGCGTTCCGTGATCGGCTACGGTTTGCCGCATGGACGTAGTCACACGCATCGTGTATCAAGTTTGCAGTCCGGGGAGTACTGAATGCAGAACGCGAATGACATGACGGTCCGCCTGCTGATCGTGGACGACAGCGGCGAGAACGCCGAGACCATCGTCAGCACGCTGCGCAACAGCGGCATCGCGGTGCGCCCGACGCGCCCGCAGCACAGCGAGGAACTGGCCCAGGTCCTGGGCACCCAGCCGATCGACCTGGTACTGGTCGCTGCCGCCCAGAGCATCCCGCTGCTGCAGGTCACCCAGCAGATCGCGGCCAGTGGCAAGGACATCCCCATGATCCTGCTGGCCGAGTCGATCAATGAAAACGAGTGGGTCGAGGCCGGTGCCAATGGCATCCGCGCCATCGCCCTGCGCCACCGCCCCGAGCACCTGCTTGCGGTGGTGCGCAATGAATGGACCGATCTGCACGCGCGCCGCGGGCTGCGCCGGATCGAGGCCCAGATGCGCGAGACCGAGCGCCGCTGCGACGCGCTGATCTCCTCCTCGCGCGACCCGATCGCCTATGTTCATGAAGGCATGCACATCCGCGCCAACGAGGCCTACCTGGAGATGTTCGGCTACGAGACCTTCGAGGATGTGGAGGGCATCTCGCTGCTGGACATGGTCGCCCCGCAGCACGTGGACGGCTTCAAGCAGCTGCTCAAGTCGATGAGCAAGGGCGATGCACCGCCGCCGCAGTACCAGGTGGACGCACGCAACCAGGACGGGGCGGTGTTCCCGGCCACGATGGAGTTCACCCAGGCCAGCTACGAAGGCGAATCCTGCCTGCAGGTGGTGTTCCGCCGCCGCATGGAGTTCGACCCGGAGCTGGCGCGCGAGGTGGAGGACCTGCGACAGCGCGACCAGGTCACCGGCCTGCTCAACCGACCGACCTTCATGCTGCATGTCGAAAATGCCGTGGCCCAGGCCGGCCGCAGCGAGGGCCGGTTCGGCCTGCTGCTGGTCGAGCCCGACCACTATGCGCGCCTGCTGCCGGAGATCGGGCTGGACTCGGCCGACGCGCTGATCGGCGCCCTTGCCCGCGTGCTGGCCCAATCCGTTGGCGACGCTGCCCAGGTGGCCCGCTTCGGTGAACACAGCTTCGCCGTGCTGACCGAAGCACCCTACGCGCAGACCGTCGCCTTGGCCGACCAGATCCGGGCCGCCTTCGCCGCGCAGGTGTTCAGCATCGGCGAGCGCTCGGCCACGGTCACCGTCAGTGTCGGCGGCGTGCAGGTCGGCGAAAAGATCGCCAGCATCGGCCAGGTGCTGGCGCGCGCCACCGAGTGCACGCAGGCAGCCCTGGAACTGGGCAACACCACCCGGGTGTTCGACCCGGCGGCGGTAGACCGCGTGGAAGAAGAGCGCATCCAGCACTGGGTCGCCCGCATCCGCCAGGCGCTGGACGGCGATGGCTTCCAGCTGCATTACCAGCCGGTGCTCAACCTGCAGGGCGAAGCGCTGGAGCTGTACGAGGCCTACCTGCGCCTGGAGCACAACGGCGAGCTGCTCAGCCCGACCGCGTTCCTGGGCATCGCCGAGGAGCACGGCCTGCTGGCCGACATCAACCGCTGGGTGGTCACCCACGCGATCGGCATGCTCGCCGCACGCAGGCGCGAGGGCCACGTCACCCACCTGATGGTCAAGATCACCCCGGAGTCGTTCAACGACCCGCAGATGATCGTCACCCTGCGCCGCGAGCTGCAGGCCCAGGGCGTCCCGGGCGAACAGCTGTGGCTGCATGCCCCGGAGGCAAAGGTGTTCACCCACCTGCGCAATGCGCAGCAGTTCCTGGCGGCGATCGCGCCGCTCGGCTGCCGGATCGGCCTGGAGCAGTTCGGCTCGGGGCTGGACTCGTTCCAGCTGCTGGCCCATTTCCAGCCGCAGTTCCTCAAGCTGGACCGCGACTTCACCTGCGACCTCGCCAGCACCCGCGAACACAGCGGGAAGATCAGCGAGATCACCGCGCGGGCGCAGGCCGCCAACATCCGCACCATCGCCGAGTTCGTCGCCGATGCCAACTCGATGAGCCTGCTTTTCAGTGCCGGGGTGGACTACGTGCAGGGCGACTTCGTCGGCCCGGCCGGCCCGGTGATGGATTTCGATTTCAGCTGATTGGGAGCGTCACGACCAACGGTCGCGACCTACCCTCTTGCGCGCATCAATGGGCGCAGCGCGCGGGCATCATTGGGCGCACCGCACGTGCATCGATGGGGTGACCGCACGTGCATCGATGGGGTCATCGCGCGTGCATCTGTGGCCGCGCGGGTAGATGCCGACCGTTGGTCGGCATCCATCCTTCCGGTCAGGCCATCTCGACCAGGTTCGGGATCTTCACGTCGGTGGCGACATCGGCATCGTAATCCACACCTTCCACGCCGAACCCGAACAGACGCAGGAAGTCGGCCTTGTAGCCGGCCAGATCGCTGATCTCGTAGAGGTTCTCGTTGGTCACCTGCGGCCACAGCGCGACCACTTCGCCCTGCACCTCCGGCGCCATTTCCTTGTAGTCCGCGCGCAGACGGCCGGCGTCGTCGATCAGCTCGACCTTGCGGCCGCCATCGGTGACCAGGTCGTGGCGCAGGCGCTCGGTCGCGGTACCCGCGTCCTTGCCGCCGTAGAGGATGTCGTACAGGGTATCGAGCTGTTCGATGCAGCCCTCGTGGGTGCCCTTGGCCTTCATCACCTTGAACAGCAGCGACAGGTACAGCGGCATGGTCGGGATCGCCGAGCTGGCCTGGGTGACCACGGCCTTGAGCACCGATACGCGCGCATCGCCACCGATCGGCGCCAGCTTCTGACGCAGGCCGACGACCTTCTCGTCCAGATCCTTCTTGGCCGCGCCGATGGAGCCGTTCCAGTAGATCGCCTGGGTGATTTCCTCACCGACGTAGGTGAAGGCCGTGGTGGTCGCGCCTTCGGCCAGCACACCGGCCTCGAGCAGCGCATCGATCCACATCTGCCAGTCTTCGCCGCCCATGACGGCGACGGTACCGGCGATCTCTTCCGGCGTGGCCGGCTCGATCGTGGTTTCGGTGATCACTTCCTTGTCGGTATCCAGGCCGCGCAGCGTGATCGGTGCGCCGATCGGCTTGAGCGTGGAGCTGATCACTTCACCGGTCCCGGGATGCTTGCGGCGCGGCGCGGCCAGGCTGTACACCACCTGGTCGACCTGGCCGAGATCCTGCTTGATCAGCTCGATGACCTTGGCCTTGACCTCGTCGGAGAAGGCATCGCCGTTGACGCTCTTGGCGTACAGACCGGCCTGCTCGGCGTACTTGTGGAACGCGGCGGTGTTGTACCAGCCAGCCGTGCCCGGCTTGGTCTCGGTACCCGGACGCTCGAAGAACACACCCAGCGTGGCGGCATCACTGCCGAACGCTGCCGTGATGCGCGCAGCCAGGCCGTAGCCGGTGGAGGCACCGAGCACCAGCACCTTCTTCGGGCCGTTGGTGATCTTCGGCTTGGACTGGATGTACTCGATCTGCTGCTTGACGGCCGCATCGCAGCCGACGGGGTGGGTGGTGACGCAGATGAAGCCGCGCACACGCGGTTTGATGACCATGTAAACCTCGAGGGGGACTGGCGCAGGGCGGACCGGCGCGATGAAAAGGGAGGTCGCGCGCCACCTGGGCGGCTGCGCGGAACGCAAGGGATCGTAGTGCGCAGCGCCGCTGAGTACAACCGACGGGGGTGTATGGGAGGTGACGGTCCCGCCCTGGCGCGCTCTGCGGGCAGCCCCAAAAGAAAGGCCGCGCAATGCGCGGCCTTCCGGATGTTGCAGACCACCAGAAACCTTACGGACGACGCTCCAGCGCTTCCACGTCCTTGGCCTTCGGCAGCAGATCCTGCTTGGTCACCGCCAGCGCGCCCATCGTCAGCAGCGGGCAGGCGATGAAGATCGACGACAGCGTACCGATCACCGCACCGATCATCTGGCTCAGCGCCAGCCCTTCCAGCGAACCACCGCCGTACAGGTACAGCGCCAGCACCGACAGGAAGAACACCAGCGAGGTGATGATCGTGCGCGACAGCGTCTGGTTGATCGAACGGTTCATCACTTCCAGCGGCTCCACACGCAGGCTGCGGAAGTTTTCACGCACGCGGTCGAACACCACGATGGTGTCGTTGATCGAGAAGCCCATCACCGACAGCAGGCCGGCCAGCACGGTCAGATCGAACTCGCGGCCACTCAGCGAGAAGTAGCCCGCCACCACCAGCACGTCGAACAGCGTGGTGATGATCGCCACCATCGCGAACTTCCACTCGAAGCGGAAACCGATGTAGATCAGGAAGCCGATCAGCACGAACAGCGCCGCGTACAGGCCGTTCAGGGCCAGCTCTTTACCCACCTGCGGGCCGACGAACTCGGCGCCGACGATGGCGGCCTGGTTGCCCTCCATCGAGATCGCCTTCTGCACGGCTTCGGCGGTGCGGTTGTTGGCTTCACCGGCGTTCTCGCCTTCGGCCATTTCCTGCGGCTGCAGACGGATCAGCAGGTTGCTGCCGCTGCCGAAGCTCTGCACCTGGGCACCGGCATAGCCGGCGCCTTCCAGATGCTCACGCACGGCATCGACGTCAGCCGGCTTGTCGAAGCGGACTTCGACCACGGTGCCACCGGTGAAGTCCAGCGCGTAGTTGAAGCCCTTGAAGGCAATGCAGCCGATGGCGGCAATGAACACCAGGGCAGCCAGCGAGACAGCCACCCAACGGGTGCGCATGAAGTCGAACTTGGTGTCGTTCGGGATCAGATGCAACGGGAAAAGTTTCATGGTTTCTATTCGCTTCCCGTCAGATGGCCAGGGTCTTGAGCTTCTTGCGGCGGCTGTAAACCAGCACGGCAAGGGCACGCGAGACGGTGATTGCAGTGAACATGGAGGCCAGGATGCCGACGATCATGGTCACGGCGAAGCCCTTCAGCGGGCCGGTACCGAACGCATACAACGCCACACCCGCCAGGATGCCGGTGAGGTTGGCGTCCAGGATGGTCCCGGAAGCCTTCTCGTAACCGGCCACGATGGCCGCCTTGGGCGGCATGCCGGCCCGCAGCTCTTCACGGATACGTTCGTTGATCAGCACGTTGGCGTCGACCGACAGGCCGATCGACAGCGCCAGGCCGGCGAAGCCGGGCAGCGTCATCGTCGCACCGAACAGCGACATCACCGCCACCACGATCAGCAGGTTGAACAGCATCGCCACCGAGGTGATCACGCCGAACATCCGGTAGTACACGGTGAAGAAGACCAAGGTGAACAGGAACGCGAAGCCGACCGCGGTCACGCCGCGCTCGACGTTCTCCGCACCCAGGCTCGGGCCGACGATGCGTTCTTCAACAAAGTCCATCGGGGCGGCCAGCGAGCCGGATTTCAGCAGCTTGGCCAGGTTGTCCGCTTCGAGCTTGTCCAGGCCGGTGGTCTGGAAGTTCTTGCCGAACACGCCGTTGATGTTGGCGACCGAGATCACCTCTTCCTTGACGCGGAAGCTGCGCACTTCCTTGCCGTCGACCACGTTCACGGTCGGGATGCGCTCGGTGTAGACCACCGCCATCGGCTTGTTCACGTTGGCGCTGGTGAAGTCGAACATGCGCTGGCCGCCGACGTTGTTCAGCGTCACGCTCACTGCTGCCGAACCGTTCTGGTCGGTGGTGGCCTGCGCGGCGACCATCTGGTCACCGGTCACGATCACGCGCTTGTTGAGCAGGATCGGGCCGCGGTTGTCGCGCTGCTGGTAGACCTTGGCCTCCGGCGGGATGCGGCCGCTGGCGATCGCGTCCTGGGCGTTGCCTTCAACCACGGCGCGGTATTCCAGCGTCGCGGTGGCACCGATCATGCGCTTGGCTTCGGCGGTGTCCTGCACGCCGGGCAGCTGCACGACCACGCGGTCGGCACCCTGGCGCTGGATGATCGGCTCGGCCACGCCCAACTGGTTGACGCGGTTGCGCAGCGTGTTGACGTTCTGTTCGATGGCGCCATTGGCGATCGCGGTCAGCTCCGTCTCCGGCATGCTGACGGTGATGCGGTTGCCCGCCACCTCATAGCCCAGCGTCGGCTGCGCCTTGACCATGACCTCGCGGGCACGCGCGGCCGCATCGGCACCGGCAGACGGGCTGATGGTGGCCACGATGGTGTTGTCGCCACGGCGCTCGACCGACTGGTAGGCGATGCGGGCATCGCGCAGGCTGGTGCGCACGTCTTCGGCGTAGGCGTCCAGACGCTTGTCCAGTGCCGCCTTCTGGTCGACCTGCAGCACGAAGTGGACGCCGCCCTGCAGATCCAGGCCCAGCACCATCGGCTTGGCGCCCAGGTCGCTCAGCCAGTCCGGCACGGTGGAAGCCAGGTTCAGGGCAACCACGTAGTCCTCGCCCATCTCGTCGCGCAGGGCGTCGTTGGCGGCGGTCTGCGCCTGCAGCGTCGGCAGGCGCACGATCAGGCTGTCGCCTTCCTTGGCCACCGACAGCGGCTCCACGCCGGCCTGCTTGAGGTCACCCAGCACACGGTCGCGCAGGGCGTCGTCGATCTGCCCGCCACGGTTGGCGGTGATCTGCACGGCAGGGTCCTTCTGGTAGATGTTGGGCAGCGCGTACAACGCACTGACCGCCAGCACGATCAGGATGAGGAAATACTTCCAGCGTGGAAATTCGAGCATTGCTTGGGTCCCGCGCGGTGCCCGTCCCGGCACCGCGGTTGAACGGAAAGGAGGTGGATCAGTTGGCCGACTTCAGCGTGCCGGTCGGCAGCACATTGCCCACGGCGCCCTTCTGCACGCGGATGCGCACGTTCTCGGCCACTTCGATGGTGATGAAGTTGTCGCCGATGTCGGTGACCACGCCGGCGATGCCGCCGTTGGTCAGCACTTCGTCACCGCGCTTGACCTTCTCCAGCATGGCCTTGTGTTCCTTCTGGCGCTTCATCTGCGGGCGGATCATCAGGAAGTACATGATCGCGATCAGGATGATCGGGAACAGCAGGGTGGTCAGACCCATGCCCTGCGGCTGGCCACCGGCGGCCTGGGCGTTGGCGGTGGGGATCAGGAAGGCGAGCAGGTTCATAGTGTGTCCTTGGGTTGGGAGGCGCCCCGCCCCCTCTGAGGGTCAGGGTGTCGCCGCGAAACGGGGGTCAGCCTCGAAGTATGCCATGGCCCCGGGAGTTCGTCCTTGGGCCGTTTGGCAGGGTCGGCGCGCCGGAGCGGCCGGCCGGGGTCACTTTACAGCGCGGGCGTGACCGCACCACGGGCCGCGTAGAAAGACTCGCGGAAGGCGGCAAAGGTTCCCGCCGCGATCGCCTCGCGCATGTCGGCCATCAACTTCTCGTAGTAATAGAGGTTGTGGATGGTGCCCAGCATGGGCGCCAGCATCTCGTTGCAGCGGTCCAGGTGGCGCAGGTAGGAGCGCGTGTAACCGCTGGTGCAGGCATGGCAGCCGCAGCCCGGCTCGATGGTGTCCATGTCGCGCTCGTAGCGGGCGTTGCGGATGCGCACGGTGCCGAACGAGGTGAAATAGTGGCCGTTGCGGGCGTTGCGGGTCGGCATCACGCAATCGAACATGTCCACGCCGCGGGCGACGCCTTCGACCAGATCTTCCGGGCGGCCCACGCCCATCAGGTAGCGCGGGCGGTCGGCCGGCAGGATCGGGTGCATGTGGTCGAGCATGGCGTTGCGCTCGTGCTCGGGCTCGCCCACGGCCAGGCCACCGATGGCGTACCCGTCAAAGCCGATCTGCTGCAGGCCCTCGGCCGAGCGGCTGCGCAGGTCGTGATGGACACCGCCCTGGACGATGCCGAACAGCGCTGCGTCATTGCCCAGTTCATCGTGCGCGTTGCGGCTGCGCTGGGCCCAGCGCAGGCTGAGCTCCATCGAGGTGCGCGCGACCGGCTCGGTGGCCGGGTACGGGGTGCACTCGTCGAAAATCATCACCACGTCCGAATCCAGCACCTTCTGGATGCGCATGCTCTCTTCCGGACCCAGGAACACACGGGCCCCGTCGGTCGGCGAGGAGAAGGTCACGCCCTGCTCGGTGATTTTGCGGCGGTGGGCCAGCGAGAACACCTGGAAGCCGCCGGAGTCGGTCAGGATCGGTCCATTCCAGCGCGCGAAGCCGTGCAGGCCGCCGTGGTCGGCGATCACGTCCAGGCCCGGACGCAGGTACAGATGGAAGGTGTTGCCCAGGATGATCTCCGCACCCAGCGCGCGGATCTGCTCCGGCAGGATGCCCTTCACCGAGCCATAGGTGCCCACCGGCATGAAGGCCGGGGTTTCCACGGTCCCGCGCGGGAAGGTCAGGCGGCCGCGGCGGGCGCGACCGTCGGTGGTCTGGAGCTGGAACTGGAGTCGGGACATGGAGCGGTCATTCGGGCAGATAGTCTGCCATTGTCGCCGAAAACGGCCGCGCCTGCCCCGCCCCCGGTCATTCCCCCTGCGGGAACAGCAGCATCGCATCGCCATAGCTGAAGAAGCGGTACTTCTCCGCGATCGCCGCCTGATAGGCCTCGAATACGCGGTCCTTGCCGGCAAAGGCGGAAATCATCATCAGCAGCGTGCTTTCCGGCAGATGGAAGTTGGTCACCATCGCGTCCACGCTGCGGATCCGGTAGCCGGGGGTGATGAAGATCTGAGTTTCACCGGCGTACGGCAGCAGCTCGCCGTCGCGCATGGCGCTTTCCAGGGCCCGCACCACCGTGGTGCCGACGCCGATCACCCGGCCACCCGCGGCGCGGGCGCGGCGCACCTGCTGCACCAGTTCGGCGCCGACGTTCAGCCATTCGCGGTGCATCACGTGGTCGGTCAGATCGTCCACGCGGACCGGCTGGAAGGTGCCCGCGCCCACGTGCAGGGTCACATGGCCGAACTCCACGCCCTTTTCCTTCAACGTGGCCAGCAGGGCCTCATCGAAGTGCAGGCCGGCGGTCGGGGCCGCCACCGCGCCGATCTCGCGGGCAAAGACCGTCTGGTAACGCTCGCGGTCGTCCACGCCCGGCTCGCGCTGGATATAAGGCGGCAACGGCAGCCGGCCGGCGTGCAGCAGCCACTGTTCCAGCGCCTCGGGCACGTGGAACTGCAGCACGTAGAACTCGCCGTCGCGCCCCAGCACTTCGGCCTCGCCACCGGCATCCAGGGCAATGCGGCTGCCCGGCTTGGGCGACTTGCTGGCGCCGACCTGGGCCCGCGCCTGCTGGCCACCGAGCAGGCGCTCGATCAGGATCTCGACACGGCCCCCGCTGGCCTTCTGGCCGAACAGGCGCGCCGGGATCACCCGGGTATCGTTGAACACCATCAGGTCGCCTTCCCGCAGCAGCTCGGGCAGGTCGCGCACCTGGCGGTGGTCGAAGGCGGCTGGGGCCGGCGGCACCACCATCAGGCGGCTGGCCGAACGCTCGGCGAGCGGAGCCTGGGCAATCAGTTCAGGCGGCAGGTCGTAGTTGAAATCGGACTTCTTCAAGGGAGCGCACGGCAACGTGTAGGCAATGTCGGCCATTGTACGACTGGCTCCCGGTAGCAACCCAGCCTTGTGCGAACGTCGCGCAAAATGCTGCTTTGCAACAGTTTTTGGCGGGGTTATCGCGCGAAAAACCGCGTGCTAGCATCGAGCCGGAAGTCTGATGCACGAGCAGGAATGCCCGAAGCGCGCGCGAATAGACGCGCGTTTTGCTTTTCCGCCGTGCCGCCATCGTTTCAGGAGATCTGCAATGAGCTTCATCGAACGTCTTGCCACACTCCGCGCCCAGCCGGGTACCCGCCTCACCACCGGCCTGGATGACGCCACCCTCGAACGCCTCGCCGCCGGCCACCCCGCGCTGGTCGCCGCCATCGACGCCGCCGCCACTGAGTTCGAGCGCGTGCGCGCCGATCTGGGCGACCTGCTGGCCCTGGATGAGCGCGCCCAGATCGATGCGATGCAGGACGGCTTCGTCAACTTCTATGCCGACGATGCGGTCACCCCGTACGTCGCCCTGGCCGCCCGTGGCGCATGGGTGGTCACGCTGAAGGGCGCGGTGCTGTACGACGCCGGCGGCTACGGCATGCTCGGCTTTGGCCACACCCCCGAAGCGGTGATGGACGCCATGGCGGCCCCGCAGGTGATGGCCAATGTGATGACCCCCAGCCTGTCCCAGCAGCGCTTCATCCAGGCCCTGCGCAAGGAGATCGGCCACCGCCGCGGCGGCTGCCCGTACAGCCACTTCATGTGCCTCAATTCCGGCTCCGAAGCGGTCGGCCTGGCCGCCCGCATCGCCGACGTCAACGCCAAGCTGCAGACCGATCCCGGTGCCCGCCACGCTGGCGCCAGGATCAAGCGCGTGGTGGTGAAGGGCAGCTTCCACGGCCGCACCGACCGCCCGGGCCTGTATTCCGATTCCAGCCGCAAGACCTACATGCAGCACCTGGCCAGCTACCGGGGCGAAGACAGCGTGATCGCGATCGCGCCGTACGACGAAGACGCACTCAAGCGCGTGTTTGCCGAGGCCGAGCAGAACCATTGGTTCATCGAGGCGATCTTCCTGGAGCCGGTAATGGGCGAAGGCGACCCGGGCCGTTCGGTGCCGCCGTCGTTCTATGCGCTGGCCCGTGAGCTGACCCGCCAGCACGGCAGCCTGCTGCTGCTAGACTCGATCCAGGCCGGCCTGCGCGCGCACGGCGTGCTCTCGATCGTGGATTACCCGGGCTTCGAAGGCCTGGACGTGCCGGACATGGAGACCTATTCCAAGGCGCTCAATGCGGCCCAGTTCCCGCTCTCGGTGCTGGCCGTGACCGAACACGCCGCGCAGCTGTACCGCAAGGGCATCTACGGCAACACCATGACCTCCAACCCGC
The DNA here is from genome assembly GCF_026241915.1 of Stenotrophomonas sp. RIT-551. Taxonomy (NCBI): domain Bacteria; kingdom Pseudomonadati; phylum Pseudomonadota; class Gammaproteobacteria; order Lysobacterales; family Lysobacteraceae; genus Stenotrophomonas; species Stenotrophomonas sp. RIT-551. The sequence continues at coordinate 106,236 of NZ_JAPJIU010000004.1, forward strand.
GGGCACTGGACGTGGCCTGCGCCACGCTGTCGCTGCTGACCCCGCAGGTGCGCGAGAACATCCGCGTGCGTGGCGAGGAAGCGGTGCGCAAGCTGGAACAGCTCAAGACCGAGCTGGGCGGGCTGATCACCAAGGTCCAGGGCACCGGCCTGCTGTTCTCCTGCGAGCTGGCACCGCAGTTCAAGTGCTACGGCGCCGGCTCCACCGAGGAATGGCTGCGCAACCACGGCATCAACGTGATCCACGGCGGCGAGAACTCGCTGCGGTTCACCCCGCATTTCGGCATGGACGGCGAAGAGCTGGACCTGCTGGTCGGGCTGGTGGGCCGGGCGCTGAAGGAAGGCCCGCGCCGCGAGCAGTCGCAGGCGGCCTGAGGCGGCGGTACGGACAACGGGAGCCGACCGTTGGTCGGCCGCCACGAACCCGGTAGAGCCGACCGTTGGTCGGCTCCCATGAACCCCGTAGAGCCGACCGTTGGTCGGCTCCCACAAATCCGGCAGAGCCACCACTACCCAGCCGCCATCCCCCGGCCCCGATTGGCCTCCACGCCCATAACACGCGATAATCACCGCCCGCATCCGCGGAACGACACCCCGTCACGAGACCGGAACACTGGTCATCGGCGGGGCTTTTTCGTTTCCGCCGCGTCAGTTTCTGAACACAGGAAGATCCAATGAAGTCGATTTGCGTTTACTGTGGTTCCAACCCCGGCAGCAAGCCGGTCTACACCGAGCGCGCCATCGCGCTGGGTGACCGCATCGCCCGGGATGGCCTGCGCCTGGTTTACGGCGGCGGCAACGTCGGCCTGATGGGTACCGTGGCCAATGCCGTGCTTGCAGGCGGCGGCGAAGTCACCGGCGTGATCCCGCAGCAGCTGGCGGATTGGGAAGTAGCCCACCGCGGCCTGACCGAACTGGAAATCGTCGGTTCGATGCACGAGCGCAAGTCGCGCATGTTCGATCTGTCCGATGCGTTCGTGGCCCTGCCCGGCGGCTTCGGCACGATGGAAGAAATCTTCGAAATGCTGACCTGGCGCCAGCTGGGCATCGGCAACAAGCCCTGCGCGTTCCTGGATGTGGATGGCTTCTACGCCCCGCTGATCGGCATGATCGATCGCATGGTCGAAGAGCGCTTCCTGCACCCGGCCCAGCGCGCGGACCTGTGGTACGGCTCGGACATCGATGAAATGCTTGCCTGGATGCGCGCCTACGAGCCGGCGCAGGCCTCCAAGTGGATCGACGAGAAGCGGGCCAACGCGCTGCGTTGATCCCCGTCCTGCCGCGACGGTTCAGGCCGTCGCGGTAGTCGCCATCGGGGCCGGCCGGCCCAGCAGATAGCCCTGGCCGTAATCGCAGCCCAGCTGCAGCAACGTGTCGTGCTGGGCCTGGGTCTCGATCCCCTCGCCCACCGTTTCGATGCCGAGCGTGCGTGCCAGCGACAGCACGCCCTGCACCAGCGCGTGCGTGCTCTGCATCTCCTGCCCGTGCAGGCCGGCGATGAACGATTGATCGATCTTCAGCGCCGAGATCGGGAAGCGATGCAGGTAGGACAGCGCCGAGAAGCCGGTGCCGAAATCATCCAGCTGCACCAGCACGCCGCGCTCGCGCAGGGTCTGCAGGATGCGCAGCGTGCGCGGGCCGTCATCCAGCAGCGCCACCTCGGTGATCTCCAGCCGCAGCCGGTGCGGATCGGCGCCGGCCGCTTCGATCAGGCCGAACAAGCGCGTGCTGAAATCGGCCGAGCGGAAGTGCCGCGGGGACACATTGACGGACAGATACCCACGGCCGCCACGCGCAAGCTGGGTGATCACCTGCTCGTACAGCAGCCAGTCCACCTGTTCGATCAGGCCACTTTCTTCCCCCAGGTCCAGAAAGGCGCTGGGCAGCAGCAACCCGCGGCGCTCGTGCTGCCAGCGCAACAGCGCTTCATGGCCGACCAGCTCACCATCGCTGAGCCGCACGATGGGCTGATAGAACGGCATGAAATCGCGGTTGATGATGGCCCGGCGCAGGTCCGCCTCCAGGTCCAGGCTGCGCAGGGCCTGCTCGCGCATCGCCTCATCGAACACCGCACAGCGATCGTTGCCCTGTGCCTTGGCGCGGTACATCGCCGCATCCGCATCGCGCACCAGCTCTTCGCCGTTGCGGTAGCGGGGGTTCCACATGGCGATGCCGAGGCTGCCGGAGGGGAACAGCTCACGCCCCTTCACCCACATCGATTCTTCCAGCGCCACCAGCATGCGCTGTGAAAACTCCAGCGCCGAGGCCAGGCCATCGCCGCACTGGAGCAGGATCGCGAACTCATCTCCGCCCAGCCGGGCGACCACATCCTGTGCGGAGATCATCGAGACGATGCGCTTGGCCACCTCGACCAGCATCTGATCACCGGCGGCATGGCCGATGCTGTCATTGACCAGCTTGAACCGGTCCAGATCCAGGAACAGCACCGCAAAGCCCTGTCCCTCGCTGGCGCGCGCACGTGCGATCGCATCTTCCAGCCGGTCCAGCAGATGCAGGCGATTGGGCAGTCCGGTCAGCGCATCATGCATGGCCTGATGGGTGAGGCGCTGCTCAGCGCGCAGGCGCTCGCCGATCTGGCCCAGCAGCTTGTCGTTGACGTCGGCCAGCTCGCGGGTGCGCTCGTCCACGCGCCTTTCCAGATCGGCATGCGCATTGCGCAACCGCTCCTGGTCGCGCTGGCGCGCCAGCCCGTTGCCGATGTTCTGCGCCACGAAGGTCAGCAGCCGCTGGTCGTGCACGGTGAACACCACCTCCGGCGAATAACTCTGCACCACGATCACGCCGACCACATCGTCATCGCTCAGCAACGGCACGCCCAGCCAGCAGTTCGACCGCGCGCCGAACTCGCGCACCACCCCGCTCTCGCGCAGCGCATCGATGCGCTCGCGGGTGGCCAGCAGCGGCTGGCGGTTGCGCACGATGAACTCGGTCAAGCCTTCACTGAAGGGCCGCGGTGCGCGCGACGGGTTGTACTCGTCCACCGAGTAGACGAACTCCAGCCCGTCACCTTTTTCGTTGACCAGGGCGATATAGAAATTGCGCGCATCCAGCAGCGTGCCGACGACGCCATGCACCTGGCCGTAGTACTGCGACAGCGACTCGGCGCTCATCGCCAGCTCGGCGATGTTGAACAGCGCCATCTGCAGTTTCTCAGCGCGGCGGCGTTCGACCACCTCCTCCTGCAGGTTGCGGTTGGCGCGCTGCAGCTCGACCGTGCGGCGCTCCACCTGCCGCTCCAGCTGTACCTGCGCCTGGCGCCGGTCCATCGCGGTCAGGATGTGCTGGGCGACATAGCCCAGCAGCGTGCGGTCGGCCTCGCCATAGCGCGCGCGATGCTCGTAGCTCTGCACCACGATCGCACCGCATACGCGCCCGTCGCGCAGCATCGGCACGCCCAGCCAGTCCAGGCTCTCGGGCCCACGCTCGGGGTCGTGTTCGTCATCGAGGATGGCCAGCAGCTCGCGCGAGGGCCCACTCAATGGCTCGCCATGCCGCAACAGCGCGAAGGTGAGGCTGCGCGGCATTTCGTGTTCTTCGTAGCTGCGGTCCGGGTCGGCGACGAAATCATCTTTCTGATCGGCGAAGTACAGGAAGCGGACCCGGTGGCGAACGTCGTCGTACTCGACGATGAAGCAGTTCTGCGCATACATCAGGGAATTGAGCACGCGGTGGAAGTGGCGCAGCATCTCGGCCATTTCCAGATCGGCACCGGCCAGATCGGCGATTTCATACAGTGCCTGCTGCAGGCGCTTGGAGTCTTCCAGCGAGGCGATCTCGCGCCGCTGCCGGGCCAGCAGCACGGTGCTCTGGAACAGGCAGCGCGCGGCCGTCCACCAGCTGTCCGGTGGCGGCGTATCGCCGGCCAGTGACACGTCCAGGGTCAGTTCCGCGCCGCCATGGTTCCAGCATTGCTGCAGGGCCAGCCGCGCCGATGCCGCCTGCTGCCGCGGGGCGTGGGGAGCGGGCCCTGCGGCGCCGCCCTCCGGGTGGCCGTGGCGGCCCTCGCCCAGCACCGGGTCCGACCAGGCCAGGGCGACCGCTGCGCCCGCCGGCAACTGGGCGCACAACGCCGTGGCGACCGCGGCAGGAATCACCGCATCACCGTCGCGTTGCACTGAAGAGGTCACCATCTGGCTGGACACGTCGCTCATCTCTCGGGCGCCGGCTGCCCGGCACCTCCCCTGTCCTGCGAGCATAACGCGCGGACCGGGGGGCAATGGAAGCGTCTCAACCCCGTCCGGCGCTGCTGGACGTTCTTGATCCTGTGCCCCAGGTCATCGCCATGCCAACCCGTTCCGCCGCCCGGCGCCCCATCGACTATGCGAACACCCCCGCAGCGCTTACTCTGTCGGCCGTGGACGCCCTTGCCCTGCCGACTGATGAAGCACTGATGCTGGCCTGGGCCGGCGGCGACCTGCGTGCGTTCGAGGCGCTGTATGGCCGTCATCGCAGCCGTCTGTACAGCTTCCTGCTGCGCCAGCTGCGCGATGGCGCGTTGGCCGATGAGATGTTCCAGGATGTCTGGCAGCGGGTGATCGCCGCGCGGGCCGGCTGGCAGCCCGAGGCCGCCTTCACCACCTGGCTGTTCCGGATCGCCCACAACCGCCTCAATGACCACTGGCGTGCGGCCAGGCACCGGCCGTCGGCCCCGATCGACGCCGATGAGCGGGTCGCGGCGATCACCGATGCGCGCACCCCCGAATCCCAGCTGTCCGAATTCGAACAGCGCCGCCAACTGCAGCTGGCGATGGAGCAGTTGCCGCCCGAGCAGCGCGAGGTCCTGCAGTTGCGCCTGGAGCAGGAACTGAGCCTGGAAGAGATTGCCGAGATCACCGGGGTCGGCCGCGAGACCGTCAAATCGCGGCTGCGCTATGCCATGGACAAACTCCGTGCGGGGTTGACCGTATGAACCGCCCGGATCCGCTGACCCCTGAAGAACGCGAACTGGCCCGGCTGCTGGGCCGGCCCAGTGCCACCGGCCCGGCGCCGGCGATCGACGAGGCCGTGCTGGCGGCCGCGCGTACCGCCGTGGAAGCACCGGCGGCCGATGCGGCCACCTGGAAGCTCCCGCCCGATGCGCCCCGCCGTTCGCGGCGCCCGCGCTCGCGGCTTCCGGCGGCGTTCGGGCTGGCCGCCTCGGTGATCTTCGCGGTGGGCATTGCGTGGCAGCTCAAGCCCGACGACCCGCCCGCGCCCCCTCTGGCCGAGCCGGTCGCTGCCCCGGCCTCGAGCGCCGCAGTCACTGACGCTGCACCGGCGATGGATGCCGCGCCGTCTCCGCCACCGCCTGACGCGGCACCGCCGGTGGTGCAGCAGCAGCGCGCGGCCAAGCCCCAGGCACAGGCCCCGGCACACCCCACACCTGCTCCAGGCGCCGCGCCGCCGGCACCCGAGCGCGCACGGCGCGTCGCAGCGCCGCGCCCGGAAGCCATCGCCGCGCCTGTACCGCCCGCCCCGGCCCCGGTGCAGGCGCCGGCACCGATGATGTCCGCCCCGGCGCCCGAAGCGGCCACCTCCTATGCGATGGAGGCGGCAGAACCGGCGCTGGACCGTGTCGTGGTGACCGGCTCCACCCTCGAGCGCCAAGCGCCGCGCGCCGCCTCCACGAGCGCCGCACCGGCCAAGCCCGCGCCCAGCGCGCCTGGCGTGATGCGTCGTGCGGCCGCGCCGATGGCGGCACCCGCCTCGGCAGACGACGCCGTGCGCGCCCTGCATCAGGCCGTCGCGGCCGACGCCGGCCTGCCGCGCAAACAGTGGCTCAAGCGCATCCGCGAGCGTCGCGATGCCGGTGACGTGGATACCGCGCGTGCCAGCCTGGAACGCTACCTCCAGCAATACCCGGAAGTGCGCATCCCGCGCGATCTGCGCCAGCTGCTCGAGAACTGACGCTGCGCGTACGGTGAACGGGCATCCCCACTAGAATGGTGGGAATGCCCGATACGCTCGCCACCACCGTCAGCCACAGCCTGGACATCAAGCACAGCCGCTTCATCGCCCACGCCGCGCCGATCCCGCATGTGGCCGCCGCGCTGGAATTCCTGCAGCAGGTTGCCGTCGTGGATGCCACGCACAACTGCTGGGCCTATCGCTACGGCAACGACTACCGCTCCAGCGACGACGGCGAGCCCGCCGGCACGGCCGGCCGCCCGATCCTGGCGGCGATCGATGGCCAGGGCTTCGACCGGGTGATGGTCGTGGTCACCCGCTGGTACGGCGGCATCAAGCTCGGCGCGGGCGGCCTGGTGCGCGCCTACGGCGGTACCGCCGCCGAGTGCCTGCGGGTCGCGCCACGGCTGCCTCTGATCGCCATGGCCGAACTGGATGTGCACGCCGGTTTCGAAGATCTGGGCCCGCTGCATGCCGCGCTGGGCGCGCATCTGGCCGAAAAAGTGGGCGAAGCCTTCACCGCCGACGGAGTGAACCTGCACCTGCGCTTGCCGGCCGATCAGGTCGAGCTGTTGAAAAACCGCCTCCGCGACGCCACTCGTGATCGTGTCCGTATTGAATCCCGCATCGAACCAGGCCCATCGAATGACTGACGCACCCGCTCCGCAAGACACGCCGATGCGCCGATTGGGCAGCTTGAACACGCTGTGGCCATTCGTGCGCCGGCATGTCGGGCTGTTCAGCGCCTGGCTGGTGGCCCTGGCCGTCTCGTCGGTGGCTACGCTGAGCCTGCCGGTCGCGGTCCGCCAGATGATCGACCACGGCTTCAACAGTGGGGGCCAGATCAACAAGGCCTTTGCCCTGCTGTTCCTGGTCGCGGTGGTGCTGGCGCTGGCCACGGCCGCTCGCTTTTTCTTCGTCTCCCTGCTGGGGGAAAAGGTGGTCGCCGATCTGCGCAGCCGCCTGTACGCGCACCTGATCACCCTGGGCGCCGGCTTCCATGACCGCAGCCGCAGCGGCGAGCTGGTCTCGCGCCTGACCGCCGACAGCGAACTGCTGCGCAGCGTGATCGGCTCGACCATGTCGGTGGCCCTGCGCAGCAGCGTCACCGTGATCGGCAGCCTGGTGATGCTGTTCGTGACCAGCCCGCACCTGGCGGCCTGGTCGCTGGTCGGCATTCCGCTGGCGGTGCTGCCGATCATCATCGGCGCCCGCCGCCTGCGCAGCATCGCGCGCGCCAGCCAGGACCGCATCGCCGATGCCAACAGCCTGGCTTCGGAGACCCTGGGCGCGGTACGCACCGTGCAGGCGCACGCGCGCGAGCCCTATGAACGTGGCCGCTTCAACGCCGCCCTCAGCGATGCCATCGGTGCCGCACGCCGGCGCATCCGCGCACAATCGATCGTCACCGCCAGCGCCATCGTGCTGGTGTTCGGTGCGATCGTCGGCGTGCTGTGGTTGGGCGCGCACGAGGTGATCGACGGCAACATGAGTGCCGGCACCCTGGGCCAGTTCGTGCTGTACGCGCTGATCGGCGGCGGCTCGGTCGGCGCACTGGCCGAAGTCTGGAACGAACTGCAGCGAGCCTCTGGTGGCATGGGCCGGATTGCCGAGCTGCTGCAGGAAGAGGTCGAGATCACCGCCCCCGCCAATCCCACCGCGTTGCCGCAGCCACTGCGCGGCGAGATCCGGTTCGAGGAGGTGGTGTTCCATTACCCGCAGCGCCCGGATACGGCCGCGCTGGATCATGTGGACCTGCACGTGCGACCGGGTGAAACGGTCGCGCTGGTCGGTCCCTCCGGCGCCGGCAAGAGCACCATCCTGTCGATGCTGCTGCGCTTCCACGATCCGGCTGCCGGCCGCATCCTCGTGGACGGCGTGGACCTGCGCCAGGTCGACCCCGCGCAGCTGCGCGAGCAGCTGGCACTGGTGCCGCAGCAGCCGACCCTGTTTGCCAGCAGCGCGTTCGAGAACATCCGCTACGGGCGCCTGGATGCGACCGATGAAGAGGTGCAGCGCGCGGCCGAAGCGGCCGAGGCCGATGAGTTCCTGCACGCCCTGCCCGAGGGGTATGCCAGCGAGCTTGGCGAGCGCGGTGCGCGCCTGTCCGGCGGCCAGCAGCAGCGCATCGCGATCGCGCGCGCCCTGCTCAAGAACGCGCCGATCCTGTTGCTCGACGAAGCCACCAGCGCCCTGGATGCACAGAGCGAGCGCGCCGTGCAGCAGGCGCTGGAGCGCCTGATGGCCGGGCGCACCACGCTGGTGATCGCGCACCGCCTGGCCACCGTGCTCAAGGCCGACCGCATCGTGGTGATGGACCACGGTCGCATCGTGGCCCAGGGCACGCATGCCGAACTGCTGGCCGAAGGCGGCCTCTACGCCGAACTGGCGCGCCTGCAGTTCATCGATTGATGACGGGCCGGTAACACCGGGCGTCGCATCCTGCAGCCCTCACTGGATGCGCTGCAGGAGGTGTTTCATGTCGTTCCGACAGTTTCCCGCCACCGATGCCAACGGCGACGACTACGTGATCATCGAGTTCAAGGATGAGCAGGCCGATGCGGCGGCCGGCAACAGCCAGGGGGCGCGCTATGAGTTGGCCGACGGCCGCCATCTGATCCGCGACGGTCGCCAGTTCCGGACCGCCGGTGGTGAGCTCACCCTCACCACCTGAGGCCCGGCAAAAAAGTTGCACGGATGTTGGTCATTTTTTGACCAAGTATCTTGACAGCCTTTTGGCGCAAGGCGCGAACACACTTATCCACACGTTTGTGCGCAGATCATCCACACCCCCTGTGGATGAATGTTGCACTGCACCGTGTCAGCGCACCAGTACGCGGCCGATGCCGGACGCATCGATCTCGATGGCGGCCGCCTGCAGTGCCAACGCGTCGCTGCCCGCCACGAACCCCACCCGGAAGTGCACCTCACCGGCGGGCGTGCGCGAGGAATGGATCGACGCCAGGCTGACCCGGTGCCGCTCGAACACGTGGAGCAGCTCGCGCAGGGAACCCGGCCGGTCTTCCGGCAGATGCACGCTGATCGCATTGCGCTCGGTCAGATCCGCGAGCAGGTACCCGACCCGCTCGAAGGTGTAGTTGCCATCGGCCAGCACCCCGGTTCCCAGGCTGTCACGATTATCCAGCAACAGCTGCTGTCGGAACGCCGCCCGTGCCGCGTCATCGCCCTGCTCCAGCTGCGCGCGAAGCTGCTGCAACTGGGCCAGCAAGCGGTCCAGCATCGGTGCGACGTGCGGATTGCCGAACTGGATGTCTTCGTAGATCGCCGGATTGAGCGAAAGGATGCGCGCGATGATCGCGGTATCCAGTTCGAACGAGGCCGAGCGGTACGGCATCAACGCCGGCAAGGCGCCCAGGATCGGCGCGTACTCGCGCAGCACGCCGGCCTGCGCCAGATGGGTGGCATGCACCATCGCCTGCACCAGCGCCATGACCTGGTCGTGGTGCTCCGGCGTGGCGCGCACGCATTCGGCTTCCAGCGCGTCGCACAGCTGCTGCACGAATGGCTGCCACTGCGACAGGCGCGCCTCGCAGACCACCATCACCCGGCCCTTGAGCGTGGGTGCCTTGGGCGGTGCGGTCATCGGGTGCAGGCCCACCACCTCCGCCTGCGAGGCGAGCATCGCCTCCACCGGTGCGGATTTGACCGAGGTGACATCCAGCCACAACCGACCGGCTTCGCGACCGGCAGAGCGCGCCGCATAGTCGGCGATCAGCGCCGGCGTGTGCCGGATCGGTGCGGAGAAGATCAACACCTCCGCGCGGTCCAGCAGCGTCTCCGGGCTGTCCGATGCGGCATCGGCCGGGTCATGCCCGATGACCTCCAGCCCAAGGCGTTGTTCCAGGAAGGGGCGCAGCCAGCGCCCGTAGGCACCGTCGCTGCCGACGATGCCCACCACCGGTGTCAGACTCACGCCAGACGCTCGGGAACGAAACGATCGGGCAGCGCGAGCGCCGCCGGCGCCGCGGCCAGCACATCGAACTCTTCGTGGCCGTTGGCCAGCGTGGTTTCCAGCGCGACATGCACGCCGGCGATGGCGCGCGAGATCGCCTGTTCGAAGGTTTCGCCACGCAGCAGGAAGGCGACCAGCAGCGACATCAGCACGTCGCCCGTCCCGGCCACGTCCACCGGCAGATGCGGCGAGGACCAGCGCCAGATCGCATCACGGCTGACCGCCAGCGTGACCAGCTGGCCCGGATCACCGCCGACGCTGTGCGCCAGCACCCATTCCGGACCGCGTGCTAGCAGGGCCTGCGAGGCGGCGATCGCATCGTCCTGGGCCAGGCTCGGCATCCCCGTGAGGCGGCCGAGTTCGAAGGCATTGGGCGTGACCAGCCAGGCGTGCGGAAGCAGGCGTTCGGCGAAGACTTTCTCCAGGCCCGGCTCGACATAGGGGCCGGTATGGGTGTCGCCGATGACCGGGTCCAGGCAGTAACGCAGCTGCGGCGAGGACGGCAGCACCGCATCGAGCCAATCGGCGAAGGCCGCACCGTTGCCGACGCTGCCGAAGTAGCCGGAGACCAGCATGCGGGCGCGCTGCGGCAGGCCGCGCTCACCCGCACCCAGCAGTAGATCAGCGAACCAGTCCGAGGGCAGCACGCGGCCACGCGTGGTCTCGTAGAACGGCGCGTTGCTGAGCAGCGTGGTGGGGATTTCGGCGACGCGCACGCCCAGCGCGCGCAGCGGCGGCACGGCAGCGCTGTTGCCGGCATAGCCGTAGACCAGCTGCGACTGCACCGAGATGACGTCGACCGGCGACGGACCGTCCGGGCGCTGGCGGCGGCCGTGGACCAGGTGGCTTTCGAGGGATTCGTTCATGGGACCGGCACTGTGGGGGCTCTATTGCCATTATCCCCCAACCACCACGCCGCATCCCGCCCTTTACTCTGCCGAATCTGCCCGTTCCGGGATGTGGGGGTGACGCTGCAACACGAACTCCCAGGTATCGTTAAAGACCGACGGGTAATGCAGCGGTCGGCGATCGGCGAACCGTTGCGCGTGGATGGGCTCCCCTTCCACTCGGCAGCCTCCCGGCGATTCGAAGGCTACCAGCTCTGTGACGATGACATCGCGGGAGTTGCCCTCTGCCGAGAGATAGAGGGCATACGACGGATGCGCGGTGATGCTGCGCTTAAGCACTACCCGCCCCATGGCAGGCACGTACCAGCTGATACTGCGCTCCAGTCCCTCGACGGCCTCCCGCCCCTGCCAGCGCATGCCGGTCATATCATTCGACCTGGGATTGGACTTTCGCCAGTGTGCACTCCTCTCGATGCGGTACGCACGGACGTTACCGACCCCAATTTTGATTGTCTCCATGGCCACCACACGACTGCTGCCTTTCTCTTCGTAGTCGTAGCGGTAGCCCCAATTCTCGCTCACGACTGCACCGGGTTCGGCGAACTCATCGTTCCACGCTGCACCCACCGCAAGTGGGAACCGCAGGATTTCCTTTCGCCCCTGACGAAGCGGATTGACATCCGCATAGGTGTCGGTGTGTTCCACTCGCTGCAGACCGTGCCCCACCGTCAGCCGCGTCAGACTCTCCGCCATCCCATCCAGGCGAAGGGTCGACACAGGATGGTCGGCACCCACCGAATACGTCCATCGCGTGCCAGGCGCCAACTGCAGAGGACGCTCGATCGTCCCATCAATCGCATCCAGCTTGCATGCATCCAATGTCCTGGCGGACACCACTCCTGCAGTGAGGGAGGCAGCCACCACGGCCACCGACAATGCGCAGCGTACAGCGGAAGGCAGTGGTCGAGCGGCGGCGTGGGCGATACGGGTGAGTTTATTCATCCAGACAGGGTAGTGATCGCTGCAGGCGCAGTCACCCACACCTGTCGCGATCAACACCAGAAGCAAGCATCTTGTATCGGACCGCGACGCGATGCTCTTCGCAGATGCCGGGATGCCCTCATTTGCAATTGGCCCTCCGCGTCACACCGACGACAAAAAAGCCCCCTGCTCTCGCAGGGGGCCAGGTACATCGTGTGGATCTAGGTGCGCTTACGAGGTCATCCGATCCCAGAAGCCCTTAACGCCATCGATGAATGTCGCCGACTTGGGCGAATGCTTGCGCGCTTCCTCGCCGGTGAAGGTGGTCTCGAACTGCTCCAGCAGCTTGCGCTGCTCCGGGGTGAGGTTGACCGGGGTCTCCACCACTACGCGGCAGTACAGGTCGCCTTCACTGCGGCTGCGCACCGAACGCACGCCCTTGCCACGCATGCGGAACAGCTTGCCGGTCTGGGTTTCGGCCGGAATGCGGATTTCCGCATAGCCGCCGAGGGTCGCCACGCGTACGGTATCGCCCAGCGCGGCCTGCGAGATGCGGATCGGCACTTCGCAGTGCAGGTCGTCGCCGTCGCGCTGGAAGATCGCGTGCTCGCGCACCCGCACTTCCACGTACAGATCGCCCGCCGGGGTGCCAGCCGGACCGGCCTCGCCTTCACCGGACAGACGGATGCGGTCGCCGGTATCGACGCCCGCAGGCACCTTGACCGACAACACCTTGTCTTCCTCGACACGGCCATTGCCGTGACAGGTCTTGCAGGGGTTCTGGATGATCTGGCCACGGCCGTTGCAGTGGTGGCAGGCCTGCTGCATCGCGAAGATGCCGCGCTGGATGCGCACCTGGCCCTGGCCACGGCAGACCGAGCAGGTCTCGACCTTGCCATCTTCCGAACCGCTGGCGTTGCAGTCATCACACTCGACCAGGCTCGGAATCTCGATGCGGCGTTCCACGCCCATCACCGCTTCTTCCAGGTCCAGCTCCATCACGTAACCGATATCGGCACCGCGACGGGCCTGGCGCGGACCACCACCGCCGGCGCCACCGCCGAAGATGTTGCCGAAGATGTCCCCGAAGATATCGCCCATGTCCGGGCCACCCGGACCACCGCCGCCGCCCATGCCGTGCTCGAACGCGGCGTGGCCGTGGGCGTCGTACATGCGGCGCTTGTTGCTGTCGGACAGGGTTTCGTAGGCTTCCTTGCATTCCTTGAAGGATGCTTCGGCCTCGCTGTCACCCGGATTGCGGTCCGGATGGTATTTCATCGCGCAACGGCGATAGGCCTTCTTCAGTTCTTCGTCGCTGGCGGTGCGGGACACGCTCAGCACTTCGTAGTAATCGCGCTTGCTCATAACTTGAATCGGGTTCCGGAAGTCGGGATTCGTCAAAGCGGAAGAGCGGCACCAGGTCCGCTCTTTCGCCGGGCGCCCCGACAGGCCGGGAAACGGCTGTCAGGACCAGAAGGGGGATATGACAACGGGACGCTGCCTGCGCAACGTCCCGTGTCGAGTCCGGATCAGGACTTCTTGTCGTCCTTGACTTCGGTGAACTCGGCGTCGACCACATCGTCGTGCGCGCCGTTGTTGGCACCGGCATCCGGGCCCGGCGCCGCGCCGCCCTGCTCTGCCGCTGCGGAGGCAGCAAACAGCGCCTGGCCGGCTTCTTCCAGCACCTTCGACTTCGCTTCGATCTGGGCCTTGTCGTCGCTCTTCATCGCGGTTTCCAGATCGGCCAGGGCCGACTCCACCTTGCCGATCACATCGCCGCCGACCTTGCTGCCGTGCTCGGTGATCGCGGTACGGGTACCGTGGATCAGCGCGTCAGCCTGGTTGCGGGCCTGGACCAGCTCGTGGAACTTCTTGTCTTCTTCGCGGTTGGCTTCCGCGTCGGCGACCATGCGTGCGATCTCGTCCTCGGACAGACCCGAACCGGCCTTGATCTCGACCTTCTGTTCCTTGTTGGTCTTCTTGTCCTTGGCCGACACGTGCAGGATGCCGTTGGCGTCGATGTCGAAGGACACTTCCACCTGCGGCAGGCCGCGCGGCGACGGCTCGATGCCGGAGAGGTCGAACTTGGCCAGCGACTTGTTGAAGCGGGCCTGCTCGCGCTCACCCTGCAGCACGTGCACGGTCACGGCCGACTGGTTGTCCTCGGCGGTGGAGAACACCTGCGAGGCCTTGGTCGGGATGGTGGTGTTCTTCTCGATGATCTTGGTGAACACGCCACCCAGGGTCTCGATGCCCAGCGACAGCGGGGTCACGTCCAGCAGCAGCACGTCCTTGACGTCGCCGCCCAGCACGCCGCCCTGGATCGCAGCACCCAGTGCCACGGCCTCATCCGGGTTGACGTCCTTGCGCGGTTCCTTGCCGAAGAACTCGGTCACGGCCTGCTGCACCTTCGGCATGCGGGTCTGACCGCCGACCAGGATCACTTCACCGATGTCGCTCGAACGCAGGCCGGCATCGTTCAGCGCGATGCGGCACGGCTCGATCGACTTCTTGATCAGGTCTTCCACCAGCGCTTCCAGCTTGGCGCGGGTCAGCTTGATGTTCAGGTGCTTCGGGCCCGACGCGTCAGCGGTGACGTACGGCAGGTTCACTTCGGTCTGCTGGCTGGTGGACAGCTCGATCTTGGCGCGCTCGGCGGCGTCCTTCAGGCGCTGCAGGGCAAGCGGATCCTTGCGCAGGTCGATGCCCTGGTCCTTGTTGAACTCGTCGACGAGGTACTCGATGACGCGGTTGTCGAAATCTTCGCCGCCCAGGAAGGTGTCACCGTTGGTGGCCAGCACTTCGAACTGCTTCTCACCGTCCACGTTGGCGATTTCGATGATCGACACGTCGAAGGTGCCGCCGCCCAGATCGTACACAACGATCTTGCGGTCACGGCCGTCACCCTTGTCCAGGCCATAGGCCAGGGCAGCAGCGGTCGGCTCGTTGATGATGCGCTTGACTTCCAGACCGGCGATGCGGCCTGCGTCCTTGGTGGCCTGGCGCTGGCTGTCGTTGAAGTAGGCCGGCACGGTGATCACGGCCTCGGTGACGGTCTCACCCAGGAACGCTTCGGCGGTCTTCTTCATCTTCTCCAGCACGCGGGCGGAGATTTCCTGCGGGGCCATCTTCTTGCCGTCGCTGGTCTGCACCCAGGCGTCGCCGTTGTCATGGGCCAGGATGCCGTAGGGCACGTGCGCGATGTCCTTCTGGACTTCAGCGTCGGTGAACTTGCGGCCGATCAGGCGCTTGACAGCGTAGAAGGTGTTCTTGGGGTTGGTCACGGCCTGGCGCTTGGCCGAGGCGCCGACCAGGACTTCGCCGTCCTTGGTGTAGGCGACGATGGAAGGCGTGGTGCGATCGCCTTCCGCGTTTTCGATGACGCGGGCCTTGCCGCCGTCCATGATCGCCACACACGAGTTGGTGGTGCCGAGGTCGATACCAATGATCTTGCCCATGAGGGAGACTCCTGAAAGTTCTGGGTACATCCGGCAGTTGCCGGGTTATGAATGGGATGTGTGGGACGCTGGGGACACTTTCAAGCCGTCCATCAAACACAGTGTTCGATGGCGACCCAACGCGTTCAGCGTCCGGTCGAGCAGCCGGGCAACGCCCGGCTCACCGGCCTGCGGCTCAGTCGCGGGCCACCACGACCAGCGCCGGACGCAGCAGGCGGTCGTTGAGCAGGTAGCCCTTCTGGAACACCTGGACCACGCTGCCCGGCGCCGCGCCGGGCGCGTCGACCTGGCTGATGGCCTGGTGGTGGTCCGGGTTGAAGGTCTGCCCGGTCGGGTCGAGCAGGGTCAGGCCGTTGTCGGCGGCGACCTTGAGCAGCTGCTTGTAGGTCAGTTCGAGACCTTCGCGCAGCGGGCTCGGGTCACTGCCGGCGGCATTGAGGCCGGCATCGAGGCTGTCGAAGACCGGCAGCAGCTCGCCGAGCAGCTTTTCGTTGGCGAAGCGGCGCGCCTGTTCGACGTCGCGGGCCACGCGCTTGCGCTGGTTGTCCAGGTCGGCGCGCTCGCGCAGCGACTCCGAGCGCAGCAGCGCCAGCTCGTTGTGCAGGCTGTCCAGCTGCTGCTGCAGGGACGGCTCCGCGGCCGGCTCGCCGGCGGGATTCTGGGATGCGATATCTGACTGATCTTGGTTCATTTCCGGATCCTTGGCGGTGACTCTCCGCCTCCACCCACCCCTATGTGGGCGCGGCTACGGGATTCAAGAGTCCAAGGCCGCTTTATGCGCGATCGCGGGACAATCCGCCGCCACCGGGCGAGCCCAGCGCAGCGCCCAGCACTTGGGCGGTGGCTTCCACCAGCGGAATCATCCGGTCGTAGGCCATCCGCTTGGGGCCGATCACCCCCAGCACGCCCAGCACCTGGCCATCGGCCGAATACGGGGCGGTGACCAGCGAGACGCTTTCCAGCGGCATCACCCCGGTCTCCTCGCCAATGAAGATGCGCACTCCCGGGGCCTGGATGGTGCGTTCGAGCAGCTGGAGGATCTCACGCTTGCTGGCGAACACGTCGAACAGCTCGCGCAGGCGCTCCAGGTCGGACAGGTCCTGCACGCCCATCAGCCGGGTCTGCCCGGCCAGCACCATGTCGTCGGCCGGCGGCACCATGGCCTGCTCGGCCAGCTCGATGCTGTGCGCCAGCAGCTGCTCCATCTCCGACTGCGCATCGCGAAGCTCCAGCAGCAGCCGGGCCCGGATCTCGGCCAGCGGCCGCCCGGCGCAGTTGGCGTTGAGGTAGTTGGCGACCTGCTCCAGCTCGCCCGGATCGAAGCTGCGGCGCGGCTCGATCACCCGGTTCTGTACTTCGTTGTCGGCAAACACCAGGATCGCCAGCACCCGGCGCGCGTCCAGCGCCACGAAATCGATGTGCCGGAACGCGAACTGTTCCCGGCGCGGGGCACTGACCACCCCGACGAAATGGCTCATCGCCGAGAGCAGCTCCGAGGCACTGCCGAGCAGGGCCTGGGTGCCGGTTCCGGTGGCCAGCTCGGTGCGCAGGCGGCTGAGCTCACCCTCCCCCGGCGGCTGCATCTTGACCAGGCTGTCCACGAACACCCGGTAACCGTGCGCGGTCGGCACGCGGCCGGCCGAGGTATGCGGCGAGCTGAGCAGGCCGAGGTCTTCCAGGTCGCCCAGGATGTTGCGGATGGTGGCCGGGCTGACATCCAGGCCGGCATGCCGGGCAAGGGTCTGCGAGCCGACCGGCTCGCCATCCTGGATGTGGCGCGCGATCAGCGTCCGCAGCAGATGGCGGGCACGCGGGGCGAGATGGGACGCGGAAGGATGCATGGAATCAGCCTGTGAGACGCCCACTTAGATAATGGCTGCACGGGGCGTTGGCAAGTCATTGGAGACGCCCCCCGCCCATGCTAGCTTGCGCGGCTTGGAGACGCCCCTCGTGTACAACGTAGATCATGCTTAGACATCTATCGATCAAGGATTTCGCGGTCGTCCGCGCCACCGAGCTGGAATTCGGCGCCGGCATGACCGTGGTCTCGGGTGAGACCGGCGCGGGCAAGTCGCTGATGGTGGACGCGCTGGGCTTCCTGTCCGGGCTGCGCGCCGACAGCGGCGTGGTCCGTCACGGCGCCACCCGCGCCGAGCTCTCGGCCGAATTCGCGCCGCCGGCCGATGCGCCGGCCCGCCAGTGGCTGCGCGACAACGAGCTGGACGACGAAGAACAGTGCCAACTGCGCCGGGTGATCCGCGCCGATGGCGGTTCGCGCGCCTTCATCAACGGCCGCCCGGTGACGCTGACCCAGCTGACCGAGCTGGCCGGCATGCTGGTGGAGATCCACGGCCAGCACGAACAGCAGGCCCTGCTCTCGCGCCCCTCGCAGCTCTCGCTGCTGGACGCCTTCGCCCGCAACGACGCCGAGCGCGCCCAGGTCCGCCAGACCGCGGCACGCTGGCAGGCGCTGGTGGACGAAGCCGAGGCGCTGTCGCGCCAGGGCGATGTCAGCGACCGGATCGGTTACCTGGAGCACCAGCTCAGCGAGCTCAAGCGCGAAGACCTGGACCCGGCCTCGATCGCCACCCTGGGCAGCAGCCACCGCCGCCAGGCCCATGCCAGCGCGCTGATCGGCGCCTGCGACGTGGCCGTCAGCCGCCTCAACGGCGACGACGAGGTCTCGGTGCTGCAGCTGCTGCAGCAGACCCGGCATGATCTGGCCCGCGTGGCCGAGCACGACAGCCGGCTCGGCGAGGTCGATGCACTGCTCGACAGTGCCGCCATCCAACTGGACGAAGCGCTGTCCCTGCTTGATCGCGTCCACGACGACCTGGATGCCGACCCGGAGCAGTTCGAGGACATCGAGCGACGCCTGGGCCGCCTGCACGACCTCGCCCGCAAGCACCGCGTGCCGATGGAAGCGCTGGGCGAGCACCGCGACGCCATGGAGGCCGAAGTCGAGCAGCTGCGCGGTGCCGACGAGCGCCTGCAGGCCCTGGCCGGCGAGATCGACCGTGCCGCCGGCCAGTGGAAGACGGTGGCCGAGGTGCTCAGCGCCAGCCGCCGGAAGGCTGCCAAGGCCCTGTCGGACACCACCACCACCCTGATCGGCGAGCTGGGCATGGGCGGCGGTCAGTTCCTGATCGATATCGAGCCGCAGAGCGTGGTCAAGCCGGACCCGAACGGGGCCGAGCGGGTCGAGTTCCTGGTCGCCGCCAACGCCGGCCAGCCGCCGCGCGCCCTGCGCAAGGTGGCCTCGGGCGGTGAACTGTCGCGCATTTCGCTGGCGATCGAAGTGGCGGCGCTGGGCCTGGATGCCGTGCCGACCATGGTCTTCGACGAAGTCGATTCGGGCATCGGCGGCGCCGTGGCCGACATCGTCGGGCAGAAGCTGCGCGCCTTGGGCGAGAAGCGTCAGGTGCTGTGCGTCACCCACCTGCCGCAGGTCGCCTCCAAGGGCCACGCCCACTACCGGGTCAGCAAGGCCCCGGTGGACGGCATGACCCAGAGTGCGGTCGAGAAGCTGGACACCAAGGCCCGCGAAGAAGAGCTCGCACGGATGCTGGGTGGCGTGGAAGTCAGCAAGGAAGCCCGCGCCGCGGCGCGCAAGCTGTTGCAGGTTTGAGGGTGGGTACCGACCCACGGTCGGTACCTACCCGTTCCAACGTACCGACCCACGGTCGGTACCTGCCGGCCCCGACTCGGTAGTGCCGGCCGCTGGCCGGCTCCCCGCAGACCCGGTTCCGCCCGCGGTATCCACCCCACACCCCTCACCCCAACGGCTGGGCCAGATCCACCCGCGCGACCAGAAAATCCAGCAGCGCGCGCACGCGCAGCGGCAGGTAGCCGCCCTGCCCCTGGAACACCGCGTGCACCTCCTCCAGATCGCCGGGGTTGGCCGATTCCAGCACCGGCAGCAGGCGCCCGGCCGCCACATCGGCCTGCACCTGGAACGCCGCCAGCCGCGCCATGCCCACGCCACCGAGCACCAGCCTGCGCAGCGCCTCGCCGTCGCTGGCGCGGGCATTGCCCTGGGTGGGCACAACCTGCCGCTCGCCATCAACGACCAGTGGCCAGCCGGCCTGCGTACGCGGATGCCCGATATCGAGCCGGTTGTGCGCCATCAGCATGTCGGCGTCCTGCGGCAAGCCATGCCGGGTGGCGTAGCTGGGGGCGGCGACGATCATCATCCGGGTCGCGCCCAGTCGCCGCGCAACCAGGCTGGAGCTTTTCAGCGGGCCGGCGCGCACCGCCACATCGGTGCGCTGCTCGAGCAGGTCGATCACCTCGTCGGTCAGCACCAGGTCCACGCCGACCTGCGGGTGCAGCGCGAGAAAGTCCGGCAGCAGCGGCAGCAGGAAATGCTGGCCAAACGGCACATTGGCATTCACCCGCAGGCGCCCACGCGGTTCGGCATGGGCGCTGGCACAGCGCTCGGCTTCATCCAGATCGGCCAGCACCCGCAGCCCGCGCTCATAGAACGCGCAGCCCTCCTGGGTCAGCTGCAGCTGGCGGGTGGAGCGCTGCAGCAGGCGCGTGCCGAGCCGCTGTTCGAGCCGCGAAACCAGCTTACTGACCGCCGAGGGGCTCAGGTCCAACGAACGCGCAGCCGCTGAAAACCCGCCGGTTTCGATGACCCGGACGAACACTTCCAGTTCGCCGGAACGGTTGATGTCGGTGCCTGCCATGGGATGAATCCAGTTCACAGATGATTGTCCTCAGGCAGTCTAGTTCACAGGTACCCCGAAGATCACCATGGCGCTTCCTCTCCCACGGATCGCCCGATGAATACCTTCGCCCGCCTTACCGCCACCGCCCTGCTGGCCACCGCCGGCACCGCGGTTGCCGCCCCTGCGCCCACCTGGGTGGCCAGCTGGCAGGCCAGCCCGCAGCCGGTCTGGGGCGCAGATTTCCTCTTCCCCACGCTGATCCCGGCGCACCTGGAGGCGCAGACCTTCCGCCAGACCGCGCGCCTGAGCCTCGGCGGCCGCCAGCTGCGGGTGCGCCTGAGCAATACCTATGGCGAGCAACCGCTGCGGATCAGCGCGGCCAGCGTTGCCGCGGGGGCCGGCCAGCCGCCCCTGGCGCTGTCCTTCGAGGGAAGCGCGGAGGCCGTGATCGCCCCCGGTACCGAACGCCTGAGCGACCCGCTGGCGCTGGCGACCACCGATCTCCAGGCCGTGCAGGTGAGCGTCTACCTGGCCGAGCACACGCCCCTTCGCAGCTTCCACTGGGAAGGCCGGCAGACCGCCGCGTTCGCCACCGGCGACCAGACGCTCGCCCCGACGTTGGCCACCTCCTCGACCACCACCGCCCGCCTGTTCGTCTCGGGTATCGATGTGCAGGCCGCCGCAGGCGCCCGCAGCGTGGTGGTGATCGGTGACTCGATCACCGATGGCGCGACCGCCAGCCTGGACCGCGACCAGCGCTGGACCGACCACCTCGCCGCACGCCTCGCGCCGCAGGGCGTGGCCGTGGTCAACGCCGGCATCTCCGGTGGCCGCCTGCTCCGCGATGGCATGGGAGAGGCCGCGCTCTCCCGCTTCCAGCGCGATGTGCTCGATCAATCCGGCGTGGCCAGCGTGATCGTCTTGCTGGGCACCAACGACATCGGCTGGCCCGGTACGGCCTTCGCCCGCTCCGAACCTGCGCCGACCCTGGCCGAACTGCAGGCCGGCTATCGCGCCCTGGTGGATCGCGCCCATGCCCGGGGCGTGCGCATCGTCGGTGCGACCCTGCCGCCGTTCGCGGGCGCCCTGCCCGGCACGCCGCTGGACAACTACTACCAGCCCGACAAAGACGCGCTGCGCCGCCAGCTCAATGCCTGGCTGCGGCAGGTCAGCCCGTTCGATGCGGTGATCGACCTCGACGCCGCCCTGCGTGACCCGGCCGATCCGGCGCGGATGGCGCCAGCGTTCGATTCCGGCGACCACCTGCACCCGGGCGATGCGGGCAACCGGGCGATGGCCGACGCGGTGGACCTGCAGGCGCTGCTGCCCGGCCTAGTGCCGGTCACGACACCCTGACAACGAAAAACCCCCGGGCCGGGGCGCGGGGGTTTGATCTGCAGCGTGCCCTGCCCAGGCCGGTCGTCACGACCGGCCCGGTGCCATCACCGGCGCTTCTTGCGCACGTACAGGACCAGCGAGTGCTCTTCGAGTTCGTAGCCGTGGTCGGCTGCGATCTTGCGCTGCAGCTCCTCGATCTCGTGGCTTTCGAACTCGATGATCTTGCCGCTGTCCACATCGACCATGTGGTCATGGTGACCCCCGCGGTCCAGCTCGTAGACGGCCTGGCCACCTTCGAAGTTGTGCTTGAGCACCAGGCCGGCCGCCTCGAACTGGGTCAGGACCCGGTAGACCGTGGCCAGCCCGATCTCATCCCCGTGCTCCAGGAGCTGGCGGTAGATGTCTTCGGCGGTCATGTGGTGGCTGGCATTGCGCTGCTCGAGCAGCGACAGGATCCGCATACGCGGATGGGTCACCTTGAGGCCGACTTTGCGCAGGTCGTGGGTTTCCATAGTTCTCCGTTCATTGGCGATTTAGCGCCAGCTGCCTCGGATTGGGTCGCGGCGACACGTCGGGAGTGTATCATCGACTCGATTTCCCCAAACGCCATTCCCCGATGCGCAATCTCCTGCTGGTCGCCGCCGTTGCCCTGTCCACCACGGGCTGCGGCATCATTTACAAGCAACCCATCTATCAGGGCAACCTGATCCGGGAGCAGGCCGTCGGTCAGCTGCAGGTGGGCCAGAGCAAGCAGCAGGTCAACGCCCTGCTTGGCACGCCCTCCATCCCGGACCCGTTCCACGCCCAGCGCTGGGATTACACCGCCAGCCAGCGCGTGAACCGGGTCGGCAAGACGGAAGTGAAGAACTTCACCGTCTACTTCGAAAACGACGCGGTCACCCGCTGGGACGGCGAGTACTTCGCCAGCGACGACGCCCAGCTGGCCCGCAGCACGCTGCGCCAGTTCGGCCGCAACCTGCCCAAGGACAAGAAGAAGCGCGGCCGCTGAGGCCCGCGTTCTTCACTCAGCTGCCGGCGCGGGCGCGTCGGCGGCGGTTGTCTTTCGGGTCGGCCAGCAGCGGACGCAGCAGCTCGACCCGGTCGCCCTCGCGCAGCACCTGATCCGGCTTGGCCAGCAGGCCATGCACGGCCACGGCCGGGCACTGGTCGCTGCCCTCGATGCGGGCCAGCGCAGTGGCCTCGGCGACGGTGGTGCCCTCGGCGAGGGTCAGCAGCTTCGACGCGGCCCGATCGGGCCAGGCCAGCACCACCTCGACCGTGATCACGGCTCAGTCCTGGGCGTCGGCGACGCGGACGAAATCATTGACCATCCGGTCGGCCAGGCCCTGGAAGCCCAGCGCGAGAGCCGGACCGAGCAGACGTGAGGTCGGCTCGAACTCCAGCGTCAGCGTGACCTTGCAGGCATCTTCGGCCAGCGCGTGGAATTCCCAGCGACCGTGCAGGCGCTTGAACGGCCCGTCCTTGAGCTGCATATCGATGCTGTGCGGGCGTTGCAGCGTGTTCTCGGTCATGAACCAGGTGGAGAACGAACCGAAGCCCAGATCCAGGCGCGCGACCAGGCGGTCCGGGCCGGACTCCAGGATCTGCGAGGCCGAACACCAGCGGAAGCGGCGCGGATAGGCGTCAATATCATTGACCAGGTCGAACATGCGGGCAGCCGAATGTTCGACCAGGGCACTACGGCGGATAGTTGGCATGCGATACAGATGTCTGATGAATCGACCGGGCGTGCCCGAATCGGAGACAATAGGGAAATGAGCAAGAACAGCGGCAAGGATAAAGCAAAGGGCGCGACGGCCAACAAAACCATCGCACTCAACAAGCGTGCCCGGCACGAGTACCACATCGAAGATCGCTTCGAAGCCGGCCTGGCCCTGCAGGGCTGGGAGGTCAAGTCGATCCGCGCCGGGCGCGGCAACATCATCGATGCTTACGCCTACGTGCGTGATGGCGAGATCTATCTGATCGGTGCGCAGATCACCCCGTTGATCCAGGCCTCCACCCACGTGGTGGCCAACGACCGCCGGGACCGCAAGCTGCTCCTGCATCGCAACGAGATTGACAAGCTGATCGGCAAGGTGCAGCGCGACGGCTACACGATCGTGCCCACCGCGATGTACTGGAGCAAGAACAAGATCAAGCTCGAGATCGCGCTGGCCAAGGGCAAGCAGACGCACGACAAGCGCGATGCCGAGAAGGACCGCGACTGGGCGCGCGAGAAGTCGCGCACCATGCGCCGGCACAACCGCGACGCCTGATGCCCCCGGTGTCGCCCGCGCCTGCGATCACGCCAGCCAGCGCCGAAGACACCCGCGCGGTGTTCGCCGGCCTGCTGGCTTTCAACCAGGCCGCCAGTGGCGATGCCCTGGACGACCAGCCGGTCAACAGGGTGATCCACGATGCCACCGGCCGGGTGGTGGCCGGGATCGCCGCCGACGTCTGCGGTGGCTGGCTGATGGTGCATGCGTTGTGGGTGGACGCCAGCCAGCGTGGCCAGGGGTTGGGCCAGGCGCTGCTGGCCGATGCCGAGCAGCAGGCCAGCACGCTCGGCGCACACGCGGTGACGCTGGACACCTTCTCCTGGCAGGCCGAGGGCTTCTACCTCAAGCAGGGCTATGAGGTGTTCGGCCGGCTGCAGGACTTCCCGCCTGGGCACCATCGCCTGTACCTGCGCAAGCCGCTGTAACGCCCTGCCCGGGCGCTGCCAGCGCCACGTATCGCCAAGGCCGACCTGACCCCGCGGCCCCGGCAGGACAGCGATCTTTCCCCGCCAGCCCCGCGCAGCTGTCAGAATCCCCGCATTGATACGGAAAGGATCCGCGCGTGACACTTGAAACTACCCCGGCACCCGCACTGGCGGCGGACGAACTGACCACCCTGCGCGCCGACGTGGCCGCGCTGGAGTTCATCTTTGACGAACTCGCCCGCGCGATGGACCCGGCCGCGCTGCTCAAGGTGCTGACCTACCTGATCCGCAACGCCAAGCGCGTTGCCTCGGAAACGCAGAGCTACGACACCCTGGAGCACCGCCGGCTGGTGGCCCAGGTGGAATCGCTGATGGCCCGGGTCGAGCCGCAGGCCAAGAAGCAGGCGATGGCCGTGCGCAACGAGCACAACCGCCTGAAGAAGGAAAAGGCCCGCCACAAGGCCGACAGCCGCCGCCAGCTGCAGAAGTAAGCGGCAGACCGGCAAGGTGACTGTTCAGCCGGATTGGAGTAGCATCCATTCCGTCAAGTAGACGTCTGGCGCTGTTTTCCGGATGAAGTGCGGTTCTTGAAGAAACCGGGGGTGCATTGGTTTCGACGGGGGTTGTGAAGTTACTTGGTGCATGCCGAGGGGGCAGCTTTCCTCGTTAATCCAGCAGCAAACTTTTAGTTGCCAACGACGACAACTACGGTTCGAACGACTTCGCAATCGCTGCCTAAAAACAGCTTTAGCGTTTAGTTCTACAGCCGCCTTAGGCGAACCCCCGAACCTACTTGTGCCCGTGCTCGTAGATGTAGGGTCATTATCACGGAACCGGTTGTGATGGCTGCCTGTCAGTCACGACTTAACTAAAGCAGGCTGGTCCTGGGGTGCGCTTTGCACACCGTGCTGCCACAGGATGAGATCCAACGGTGAGCTAAGCATGTAGTACCGGGGATGGAGTGCCTTCGGACGGCGGTTCAATTCCGCCCACCTCCACCAATGAGGGGTTCGAAAGAATCCCAAGAAGCCCGGGAACCCTTACACAAAAAGGGTTCCCGGGCTTTTTTATTTGCGGCATCGTCAGGCCCCGTGCGTTGCAGGTCGTGAGACCGTGGGGAGCGATGCCCCCACTCACCCATCTTGCCTTGCGGCGCGCCAAGCCGGCCGAGAAGACCCAGAACCTGTTCGACCGCGGCGGTCTCTACCTGGAGACCTCATCCTGTTGATGGTCGGTGGTGGCACCTGACCCTTATGGACCTCAGCGCCTGCACATGAGCCTCTACGGGCTGCTGCTGGCCTCGTGGCGCTGCGGCAGTTGCCGCGCTGTTCCAGACGGATCGCGGCGTACCGCCGCCTCCTCTTCGCCCTCGGAGGGCGGGATGTACCACTTCTGGACCGTGCCCGCGGGCAGGTTATAGACCCAATATGTCCCGCCAGCCTTCGTTACCGCTTCTTCCAGGATTGCGCGCTGGCGGAAGTCCTCATCGGTCACGCAGGTGGGGCAGTGCACCGGCTGAGCCGCAAAAGCAGGCATTGCAACCGCCGCGGCCGTTAATGCAAGCATCGCACCAAAGAGCTTCACAATAGATCCTTTATTGAGAAATCGCCGATTTGCTCGGCGATTTGATCCTAGCACCGTGAAGCATGTGGCTGGGTTGCTGATCCTGCCGTGATCTCGCCAACGTGACCGCGTACGCGTCCGCAGTTGGGTTTGTCATGACCTTTGAAGCGGCGCGGGACTTCTCTGATTCAGGGCGTGGCTGGCTGCCGAGCGGGATGACGCGACGGCAATGCTGCTGGCCAGCGAGTGAAGACATCGAAGGTCCCCCCCCTTTTTGTGCCTCACGGCAAGGTAAATTTCCGCGCCATTCGCAGCGGCCACACCGAGGTGAACTGCGCGCCGCCGACCAGCCGGTACGCGGCGGACACACTATGCAGCACCCCCATCGCCTCCAGCACATCCTTGGTCTTCCGGAACGTCGGGCGCGGATCCGCAGTGAACATGAAAAGGTTGATCTCTTTCGCGCTGACGTCATAGCCGTCCAGCGTCGCGGCCTTGCCGAGCGCGGCGGTCAGCTCGGCCTCCAGCGTGGCCAGGAATGCCTCATCCTCCAGCGACTTGCGCCAGAACTTGATCACAAGCTGGTAATCCATCAGGCGGACCCGTCATTCAAGAAGTGAACCGCCAAGGTTACCCGCATGACGGAAATCACGCTGTGTTTGAAGCGGCGGCAATCATCTGCGCCAGCCGGTCGGCGATGGCCTGCCCTACCTCCGGCGGCAGGCGCGAGCGCGACAGTGCTTCGAACACCCACATGCCGTCGGCGGCGAGCTTGGCGATGAACAGGTCCAGCGCGGCCGGGTCGCTCAGGTCCTGCGGGGTCGGCGGCGACCAGCGCTCGGCCACGGTCGCCCAGGGCTGCACGTTCTCATCCGTCGCCGCCGCATCAAACATCAGCTGCAGTTCGGCGCGCGTAGCGGTCTGCACACAGGTCAGTGCGTAGGCCTGGTAGCGCTCGGTGGCATCGGCGGCCTCGGCCGGCTTGCCGGCCACCTCGATCAAGCTCGCCTCCCACACGCCGGCCAGGTGCTGATGGATGCCCTGGAGCAGCGCGTCGCGCGAGGGGAAGTGGTACAGCAGCCCTCCCCTGGCGATGCCGGATTCGGTGGCGACCGCCTCGAAGGTGAGCGCGGTGATGCCGTCGCGTTCGATCACGCGGACGGCGGCATCAAGGATGTTGGTTCGGTTGCTCGGGCGCATGGAGTCAGTGGGCCTGGGAAACAGTGGTGGCGCTGCCGGGGCCGTGACGGCGCAGCAGAATGCCGGTGACGACGGTGCCGACCAGGAGCACGGCGGCGATCACATACAGTACCCAAACATAGCTGGCGTCGTAGGCGCTGGCGGCAGCACCGAGCCACCCTGCATCGGCACCGGGGCGCGCGGCCAGGGCTAACGCCTGCTGGATGCTCTCACCCGCAGCGGCGTCCACGCCGTCCGGAAGCGACACGGTTGCCGAGTACAGCGCGGCGATCAGGCTGCCCAGCAGCGAGACCGCGAACAGGCTGCCGAACTCGTAGGACACCTCCTCCACCGAGGACGCCATGCCGGCGCGGTGCGGCGGCACGTTGCCGATGATGGCGGTGGAAGCGACCGAAATGGTCGCGCCCATGCCCAGCCCGGTGAGCAGCAACCCGGTAATGGTCCAGCCCAGGTCGCTACCGAAGGTCACCGCGACCAGCAGCACGCCGGCGGTACCCACGCCGAGCCCACCGGTGATGAGCGGCAACAGCCCGACGCGGTGCAGGAACGCGCCGCCGAAGATCGCGCTGGGCAGGCAGCCGAGCGCGACCACCGACACCAGCAGACCGGCCTGCAGCGGCGTGTAATCGGCGACCAGCTGGAAGCGCTGGGTGGTCAGCAGCTGCAGGCCGGCGATGGCGAACATCGCGAAGGCCGCCGAGAGCACACCGGCCAGGAACGGCGCATTGCGGAAGATCGCCACATCAAGCATGGGATACGGCAGGCGACGCTGGCGACGCAGGAACAGCACCAGACCCACGACGAAGACCAGCGCCGCGCCCGCGGCCAGCGGCCCGTTCGGCGGCGCATGCGCGATTTCCTTGATCGCCACCACCAGGCCGGACAACGCGACCAGACTCAACAGCGAGGAAATCAGGTCCCACGGCTTGCTCGCATCGGGCGTGCCGTGCGGCGCGAACAGCACGGCGCCAACCATCGCCAGCAGCACGATCGGCACGTTGATCAGGAACACCGAACCCCACCAGAAATGGGCCAGCAGCACGCCGCCGACGATCGGGCCGATCGCGCTGCCAATGATGGAAATGCAGCCCCAGACCGCGATCGCCAGATTGCGCTCGCGCTCATCCGCGAAGGTCAGGCTGATCAGCGCCAGGGTGGCCGGCATCATCGCCGCGGCACCCACCGCGAGCAGCGCGCGGGCGCCGATGAGCAGGTTGGCGTCCAGCGCGAACGCAGCCAGCAGCGAGGCGATGCCGAAAATCACCAGGCCGATCAGGAACATACGGCGGTGCCCCAGCCGGTCGCCGAGGGTGCCCGCGCCGAGCAGCAGGCCGGCCATGACCAGCGGATAGGCGTTGATGATCCACAGCCCCTGCAGCGACGTGGCGCCGAGTTCGGCGGTCAGGGTGGGCAAGGCGGTGTAGAGCACCGAGTTGTCGAGCGTGATCAGCAGCAGGCCGGCGGCCACGGTGAGCAACAGGCTCCAGCGCTGGGTCTTGGTGGGGGTCATGGGGAGCGAACGTTTCGGGCGGGCAGTAACTATACAGGACGTCCTGTTTGGTTATGGCTCCCCCCCTCCCGACGGGTTCAGCCTGCGGCAGGCCGTGCCGTGCGCAATCGCGGGCGTGGCCGGTCTGCGTGGCAACTGGCGTTGGTCACATGGCAGGGGGGCTCACCCGCGCAGGTACGCCTGCCCGGTATGCACGGTGTCGGGGATCGCTATGGACGGACAGCAAGAGGCATTTCGGCAGGCACACGCCGAGTTGGAGCAGTGCTGGACGCGCGGCCGGTCGGCGGCCGAGCGATGGGCGGTGTACGACAGTATCCACGACCGGCTGGTAGCGCAGTGGCCGGGCGATGCCACCCGCATCGTCGGCATGATGGTGATGTGGGTCACCGAAATACGCGGCACCTGCCCGTCGCCCCATGGCGTTGCCGAACCGGGACGGAGCGAGGTCCTGCGGCTGCGTGCCTCCCGGATCGATTCCTGAGCGCCGTGCCGGCTGGGTTACGGTGCGGTCGGCTGGAAAGGCGCGTTGCGCCCGGCCACTTCCATGTTGATCGCATTGATCAGGGCCGACACGGCCGTCGCCAGGCGGCGGCTGTCGGCGATGGAGCCGAAGAACAGGATCGAGGTGCCGTCCAGTTCGACCCCGGCCAGGCCGAGCTCGCCCTTGAGCGCGGCGACGCGTTCGTCGAACAGCTTCAACCAGTGGGCATCGGGGGCGACATCCAGCATCGCCACGATCGCCTCGTCCGCACCATGGTCGACGATGGTCTGCAGGGTCGGGACGTCGAAACCCAGCAGGCGTGGCACGCTGCTGTCGGGAAGAGGAATGCTCATGCGGGCATGGTAGCCGGTAAGCCGCTGCGGTGCCCGACGGCGACTGGCGATGGCTGAAGCGTTGTGATTGCCCATGACGCACAAAGGCCCGGCCAGATCGGCCGGGCCCTCGGTAGGTCATGCCTGGCCTTATTCTTCCTGGTCGCTCTGCTGGCCCGAGCGCTGGCCCTGCTGATCCTGCTGTTGCTGCTGCTTCTGGGCGTCACGGTCGCGCTGATCCTGCTGATCCTGCTGGCCCTGCTGCGGGGTGTTGCGCTGCGGATCGTTCTGACCCTGCTGCGGGTTCGGGGTGTTGGCCATTGCCGTATCTCCGGTGTTCGGCATCGAAGTGGTGCCGGTGAAACCACGCTAGGCCTGCCCGCGTTACCCATGTGTGCGTGGCGGGCGGCGCGCCCTGCACGCGCCGGGCACCTGCGTAAACAATTCAGAACGTATTGGAAAGCGATACCGAGAGAGCACCGTGCGTTCACTGCCCGGTAGCGGTGATCTGCAGCGCATCGACAGTTCCTTGATGGGCGCGCGCTCATGCTCGCGACGAAAGGCCCTTGCCGGGCCCCCACCGAGGATGTGCCATGACGCCGCTCCGCTCGCTGCTGTTGACCGCCCTGCTCGCCCTGACGCCGATGCTGGCCACCGCGGCGGACAAGGTCACCACCACCCCAGTGCACTTCACCAAGGGCGCCAGCAGCGCCACCCTGCGTGGGACGTTGTCCGGTTATGACACCGTCCGCTACACCATCGCCGCGCGCGCCGGCCAGACCATGGCGGTCACGATCGACGGCAGCCCCAATGCCAACTTCAATGTGTTCGCGCCCGGCGTAACGCCCGGCCAGGGCGAGGCCCTGGGCAGCAACGACGAGACCCGGCGCTGGAGCGGCACCCTGCCGTACACCGGCACCTATGTGGTGCAGGTCTACCAGATGCGTGCGCAGGCGCGCCGGGGTGAGAAGGCACCGCACAGCCTGACCGTCGCCATCCGCTGAGGCCAGCCCCGGGTATCCTCGGGGGTGTCGGTTTCGTCCACGCAAGGGGCCCGGGATGGACTTCCTCAAACTGCTGCGGTCGCTGGAAGAGTTTCTCTACGAGCTGTGCACCTGGTTTCTGTTCTTCCCGCGCACGCTGTACCGCGTGGTGGTGCATCCGCGGCGGATGGCCCAGTACGTGGACACCGAGCTGAAGGAAAAGCTGGAGCGCCAGTTCGACGATGCGATCAGCCCGCCGATGTTCCTGATGCTGTCGGTGCTGGTCGCTCACGGGGTGGAGCTGATGCTGCACCAGCAGGTGGTCGGCACCGGTGCGCTGTCGCGTTCGATTTTCGGCAACGAGGAAAGCCTGCTGCTGTACCGCTCGATCACCTTTGCCATCTGGCCGCTGGTGACCACCACGCACCTGCTGCGGCGCAAGCATGTGCCGATGACCCGGGAGTCGCTGCGCCGACCGTTTTTCATGCAGTGCTACCTGACCGCCCCGTTCGCGGTGACATTGTCCACCAGCATGGTGTTCGTACGGCTGCCCGGCGAGCTGTCGACCGTGCTCGGCACTGCGGTGGGGGTGATCGCCGCGCTGTGGTATGCGGTGGTCCAGGCCGGGTGGCTGAAGGTCGCGCTTCAACGCTCCTGGTTGAACACGATCCTCTCCACGGTATGGGTGCTGGTGCTGGGATCGCTCATCAACCTCACGATCGGGGTGATCCTGCTGTCGAATTGATCCGACCGGCGCCCCGCCCAACCGCCATGTCGCGCATATCCTTTCCCCGCCCTTCCATGCGACCCTTTGGGAACGTTTTCATGGAATGGAGGGATTCCACATGTTGTTTCGTTTCCACCGGCCCGCGCTGCTGGCCCTGATGATGTTTGCCGCCCCGCTGGGCAGCGCCTGGGCGCAGGCACCGGACGCGTTGAAAGTCATGTCGTTCAACGTGCGCACGCCGGCCGATACCGACCCCGGCAAGCGCTGGGAAGACCGCCGCGATGCGATGGTCACGCTGATCCGCGAACAGAAACCCGAGGTGATCGGCACCCAGGAGCTGGTGCGGAAACAGGGCGAGTACCTGGTCGCGCACCTGCCCGGCTACACCCTGTTCGGCAGGGACCGCCGCGGCGGCAACGCCGACGAACACATGGGCGTGCTGTACGACAGCGCGCGCTTGAAGGTGCTCGAATCGGGCGACTTCTGGCTCTCCGATACGCCGGATGTGCCGGGCAGCATCACCTGGGGCAACCTGTTCCCGCGCATGGTGACCTGGGCGCTGTTCCAGCGTCAGGCCGATGGCCAACGCTTTTATCTGTTCAACACCCACCTGCCCTATCGCGATGAAGATGAGCCGCGCCGCGTGCTCGGTGCGAAGCTGATCGTCTCGCGCCTGGCGACGCTGCCCAAGGACATCCCGGTCGTGGTCACCGGCGATTTCAACAGTGAGCCCGGCAGCGACACCTACAAGGCCTTCACTGCCGCGTTGGGCGATGCCCGCGAACTCGCCGGCAAGGTCGACGGCCCGCGCCTGACCTTCCACGATTTCACCGGCAAACCGACGGTGGAACTGGACTGGATCCTGGTACGCGGTTTCAGCGTGGACCGTTTCAGCACGCTGGACCAGAAACCCGGTGGCGTGCTGCCTTCGGACCACTACCCGGTCCAGGCCGAGCTGCGGTTCCCCGCATCGCCGCCGACGGGCCGGTAACCAGACGCGCGATGGGCGGTCATAGCACCGTCCATAGGCTTGCGCATGGCCGCACTGCGGCCCTGCGCTTTCACCGCGCCGATCACGGCTGCCGCTCATCGATCTGCTGCAGCAGCTGGTACAGCGCCTGATGCTGCTCGCGTGCCTGGCAGATCCGCGCGCCGATGGCGATGAACACACCGGTGGCGATCAGGCCGATCTCGAACAGGCCTTCGGTCAAACGGGCGAATCCGATGGCGACCACGATGATCGCGGCGACCAGCAGCGCGATGACGCCGCGCGAAAGCCCCGCGCCGGATCCCATGCCCGGCTCCTGCACACGCGGACGGACAGGACGCCACTGATTGGGTTGCATGCGGGCCACTCCAGAGAACAACCCACGCTTGTAGCATCGTGCATCGGCACCGTGCAGAGGCAAAGCCGTCAACCGCGACGCCCTGCGCAGCGGATGTGACGGCTGTTGCCATTCTCGCAGGGACGGCGCCTTCGCCGCCCCTGCGACCTGCGGCCGGTCAGCGCTGCGTCACCGCCACCGGGGTGTTGGCTGCATCCTGCTGCTGGCCCCAGCCACCCAAGGCCTTGTACACCCCCACGACGCTGACGTTGACCGTGGATTCGGCCTCGGCCAGTGCATCGTCCGCGGCCAGCTGGGTGCGTTGTGCATCGAGCAGGGTCAGGAAGTCTTCCGACCCCTCGCGGAAGCGGATCTGCGCCAGTTCCTCCGCGCGCCCCGCCGCCTGGGCCTGCTCGGCGACGATCGCCAGCCGGGCCTGCTGCTTGGCGTACCGCGTCAACGCGTTCTCGGTGTCTTCCAGCGCCAGCAGCACCGCCTTCTCATACTCGGCGGCGGCACCATCGGCCTGCGCCTTGCTGGCGCGCAGACGGGCTTTGACCGTGCCGAAATCGAAGGCAGCCCAGCTGATCGACGGGGTCACCGACCACGCCTTGTTGTTGCCGTTGACCAACCCGCTGGCGTCACCGGACAGGAAGCCGACGAACCCACTCAGGCTGATCCGCGGGAACAGGTCCGCGGTGGCCACGCCAACGCGCGCAGTGGCCGCCGCCAGACGACGCTCGGCCACGCGCACATCGGCGCGCTGACGCAGCAGATCGGTGGTGTCGCCCAACGGCAACGCCTTGGCGTACGGCCGCATCTCGCGCGGCTGCAGCAGGCTGTCCAGTGCATCCGGACGCTGCCCCAGCAGGACGGCCAGGCGATGACGCGACTGCACTTCGGCGACTTCCAGCAGCGGGATGTCGGCCTCGATCGCCTTCAGGCGCGCACGGCTGCTCTGCACGTCCAGCTCGCTGCCGGCGCCCAGTTCCCAGCGGGTCTCGGTGAGCTTCTGGGTGTCGCGCAGATTGACCAGGGTGCGCTTGGCCACCGCGATGCGCTTCTGGGTACCGCGCAGCTCGAAGTAGTTACGGGCTACTTCGGCGGCGACGGTGACCTGCGCGTCGGCGAGGTTGTCCTGCTCGGCGCCCAGGTCCGCGCGCGCCGCTTCGGCGGCACGGCGTTGGCGACCGAACAGATCCAGCTCCCAGCCGGCATCGAAGCCGAGCTGGTAGGTCTCGCTGAAGATGCGCTCGCCACCCACCGTGGCATCGGGCTGCTTGCGGCGGTCATAGCTGCCGCCACTGGTGACGTGCGGCAACTGGTCCAGGCGCTGCTCGACGAACACCGCGCGGGCCTCGCGCACCCGCGACATCGCGATGCGCAGGTCCAGGTTGGTGCCCAGCGCTTCATGCACCAGCTGCTCCAGCACCGGATCGTCGAACTGGGCCCACCAGCTCGCCACCGGCGAGGTGCTGGTGAACACCGGCGCGGCGGCGCCCTGCAGGGTCACCGGCTCGGCCGGCGGCGCCTGGTAGTTGGGGCCGACGCTGACGCAGCCGGCCAGCAGCGCGCTGGTCACGGCCACGGTCAACAGGCGGATCACCATGGCAGCACCTCGCCGAGGTAGGTGAAGCTGCCGTTGGGGCCATCGGCATCGATCAGCGCCATACCGACGCTGGAGCGTGCACCTTCGCTGATTTCGATCTCGCCCTCACCGCCGTTCATGTCGGTTTTGACGTAGCCCGGATGCACGGTATTGACCTTGGTGGTGCTGTCGCGCAGCTCGTAGGCGAGCTGTACGGTCCACGCATTCACCGCACTCTTGGAGGCATTGTAGGCGGGCACCGCGAAGCCGTAGATCGGCGAGCCCGGCTGGCTGTGCAGGGTCAGCGAGCCCAGGATGCTGGAGACGTTGACGATGCGGCCGGCCGGCGAGGCGTTGAGCAGCGGCAGGAAGGCCTGGGTAACGGCAATCACGGCGAACACGTTGGTGTCGAAGGTATCGCGCCAGGTCTGCAGGGTCTGCGCCGACGGCGCCAGCGTTGGGTCGTCGAGCAGGATGCCGGCGTTGTTGACCAGGATGTCCAGGCGGCCGTGACGTTCGGTCACGGTCTGCACGGCGGCGGCGATGCTGGCGGCATCGCCCACGTCGAGCTGGATCGCTTCGACCGGCAGGCCCTCGGCCTGCAGCTTCAGCGCCTCGGCCACGGCGACGTCGCGCTTGCGGCCGGCCAGCAGCGTATGCACGCCGGCCTGGGCCAGCTGACGGACGGTTTCCAGGCCGATGCCGCGGGTGGCACCGGTGACCAGAGCGATCTTTTGGGTAGCGGTATTCATGAGAAAAACCTCGCGGGGGAAGGAATCAGTGGTGGATGGTCGGTTCGCCGTGGGTCACCAGCTGCCCGCCGCCGTTACGGCTGACGAACTTGCGCAGGGCCACGTAGAACACCGGGGTCAGGAACAGGCCGAACAGGGTGACGCCCAGCATGCCGGCGAACACCGTGATACCGGTGACCGAGCGGACTTCCGCACCGGCGCCATGCGAGATCACCAGCGGGATGGTGCCGGCGATGAACGCGATGGAGGTCATCACGATCGGCCGCAGACGCAGGCGGCACGCTTCCAGTGCAGCCTCCACGATGCCCTTGCCGCCCATTTCCAGTTCGCGGGCGAACTCGACGATCAGGATGGCGTTCTTGCAGGCCAGGCCCATCAGCACCACCAGGCCGACCTGCACGAACACGTTGTTGTCGCCACCGGTCATCCATACGCCGAACAACGCCGACAGCAGGGTCATGGGGACAATCAGGATCACCGCCAGCGGCAACGACCAGCTTTCATACAGCGCGGCCAGCACCAGGAAGGCCAGCAGGATCGCCACCGGGAACACGATGAAGGCGGCCTTGCCCTGGGTGGCCTGCTGGTAGCTCAGGTCGGTCCATTCGGTCTGCATGCCGACCGGGAGTACCTTGCCGGCGATTTCGGTCAGCTTGGTCATGGCCTCGGCCGAGGACAGCATGCGCGGGTCGGCTTCGCCGGCCAGATCGGCCGCCGGGTAACCGTTGAAGCGCAGCACCGGGTCCGGGCCGTAGGTCTGCTTCACGGTGACCATCGAGCCGATCGGCACCATCTCGCCACGGTTGTTGCGGGTACGCAGGCGACCGATGTCTTCCACGCTGTCACGGAACTGGCCGTCGGCCTGGGCGATCACCTGCCAGGTACGACCGAACTGGTTGAAGTCGTTCACGTACGCCGAGCCCAGGTAGGTCTGCAGCGTGTCGAACAATTCGGTCAGCTCCACGCCCTGGGCCTTGGCCTTGACGCGGTCTACTTCGGCATCCAGCTGCGGCACGTTGGCCTGGTAGCTGGTGATCGGGAACGCCATGCCCGGCGTCTGCGCGACCGCACCCTGCATCGTGCTCACCGCCGTCTGCAGTGCGCCATAGCCGAGATTGCCGCGGTCCTGGATGAACATCTGGTAGCCGTTGCCGTTGCCCAGGCCGAGGATCGGCGGCGGCATCATGGAGAACGCAAAGCCCTCCTGCAGCCCGGCGATCTTGGCGTTGATCTCGGCATTGATCTGCGCGGCGGTGCGGCCCTTGCGCTCACTGAACGGCTTGAGCGGAACGAACGCGACACCGGTGTTGGGCGTGTTGGTGAACTGCAGCGCGTTCAGACCCGGGAACTGGATCGTGTGCGCCACACCATCGGTATTGCGCGCGATCTCGGCGACCTTGGCCAGCATGGCGTCGGTACGTGCGATCGAGGAGCCTTCCGGCAGCTTCACGCCGGCAATCAGGTACAGCTTGTCCTGGGTCGGAATGAAGCCGGCCGGCACCGCCTTGAACATCAGGCCGGTGGCCAGCAGCAGGCCGGCGTAGACCACGAACACCAGGCCACGACGGCCCAGCAGGCGGCCAACCGAACCGTGGTACTTCTCCGAACTGGTCTTGAAGAAGCGGTTGAACGGACGGAAGATCCAGCCGAACAGACGGTCGATCAGGCGGGTCAGGCCATCCTTCGGCGCGCCGTGCGGCTTGAGCAGGCGTGCGGCCAGGGCCGGCGACAAGGTCAGCGAGTTGATCGCCGAGATCACGGTCGAAATCGCGATGGTGACGGCGAACTGCTTGTAGAACGCACCGGTCACGCCGGACAGGAACGCCATCGGCACGAACACGGCACACAGCACCAGCGCGATCGCCACGATCGGGCCGGACACTTCGCGCATTGCCTGGTGGGCCGCGGCCAGCGGAGTCAGGCCTTCTTCGATGTTGCGTTCGACGTTTTCCACGACCACGATCGCGTCATCGACCACGATGCCGATCGCCAGCACCAGCCCGAACAAGGTCAGGGTGTTGATCGAGAAGCCGAGTACGTACAGCGCCGCGAAGGTACCCACGATCGACACCGGCACGGCGATCAGCGGAATGATCGAGGCACGCCAGGTCTGCAGGAACAGGATCACCACCAGCACCACCAGGGCGATCGCCTCGAGCAGCGTGGAGACCACGGCCTTGACCGAATCGCGCACGAAGATGGTGGTGTCATACACCGCTTCGTACTTCACGCCCGGCGGGAACTGCTTGGTCAGTTCATCCATGGTGTGGATGACCGAGTCGCGGATCTCCAGCGCGTTCGCGCCGGGGGCCTGGAAGATACCGATACCGACTGCGTTCTTGCCGTCCAGCTGCGAGCGCAGCGTGTAGTCACCAGCGCCCAGCTCCAGGCGGGCGACATCGGACAGGCGCACCACTTCACCGTCGTCACCGGCCTTGAGCACGATATCGCGGAATTCCTGTTCGGTACGCAGGCGGCCCTGCGCATTGATCAGGGTCAGGAAGTCGCTGCTGGGCATCGGCTCGGCGCCGAGCTGGCCGGCCGAGACCTGCACGTTCTGCTCGCGCATCGCACGCACCACATCGCTGGCGGTCAGGCCGCGCGCGGCGATCTTGTCCGGGTCCAGCCACGCACGCATGGCGTAGTCGCCACCACCGAACATCTGCGCATCGCCCACGCCCTGCAGGCGTGCCAGGGCATCCTTGACGTGCAGGCGGGCGTAGTTGCGCAGGTACAGCGAATCGTACTTGCCGTCCGGCGAGGTCAGGTGCACCACCATCAGGAAGGTCGGCGACTGCTTCTGGGTGGAGACACCCTGGCGGCGCACGTCTTCGGGCAGGCGCGCCTGCGCCTGGGCGACGCGGTTCTGCACCTTGACCGCGGCCTCGTCCGGATCGGTACCCGGGCGGAAGGTCACGGTCATCTGCAGCACGCCGTCGGAGCCGGCGACGGACTTGATGTACATCATGTCCTCCACGCCGTTGATCGCTTCTTCCAGTGGCGTGGCCACGGTTTCAGCGATCACCTTCGGGTTGGCGCCCGGGTACACCGTACGCACCACCACCGAAGGAGGTACCACTTCGGGGTACTCGCTGATCGGCAGCATCGGGATCGCGATCAGGCCAGCGGCGAAGATCACGATCGACAGCACCGCCGCGAAGATCGGCCTGTCAATGAAAAAACGGGAAAAGTCCATGGGTGGATTCCTGGGGTTTCACCAGCGCCGGCGTGCACGACCCCGGCCGCTGTCGCAGGCGACAGCGGTGGCGGGTTCCCCTGCACGGGGCGATGGCAGTCACGGTAGAGCCGACCGTTGGTCGGCTGCTATGTAGAACCGACGGTCAGTCGGCTGCCCTTCAATTCTTTGCAACAGCCGGCGCGGCTACCGGCGCGGCAACCGGCTGCATCGCAACGGCCTTGGCCTGGACCGGCATGCCGGGCATGAAGACTTTCTGCACGCCATCGACGATCACGCGGTCACCGGCCTTCAGGCCCTGCTCGACGATGCGCAGGCCGTCGGCATTGCGGCCAAGTTCGATATCGCGGCGCTGTGCCTTGTTGTCCTTGTCGACCACGTAGACGAACTTGCGGTCCTGGTCTGTCAGCACGGCCTTTTCATCGATCAGCATGGCCTGGAACTGGCCACTGCCCAGCAGCTGCACGCGGGCGAACAGGCCCGGAGTGAACGCGCGGTCGGCGTTGTCCAGCAGCGCGCGGACGCGGATGGTGCCGGTGCTGCGGGTCACCTGGTTGTCCAGGAAGTCGACCTTGCCTTCATGCGGGAAACCATTCTCACCGGACAGGCCCACCTTCACCGGCAGTTCGCTGTCGCGCTCGCTCGGGCGTTCGCCCTTGCGGGCCATCTGCGCGTAACGCAGGAAGGTGCCTTCATCGGCATCGAAGTAGACGTGCACCTTGTCCAGCGAGACCAGCGTGGTCAGCACGCTGGCGCTGTCGCCGGCGGTGACCAGGTTGCCGGCGGTCACCATCGCGCGCCCGGCGCGACCGTTGATGGGGGCGCGTACCTGGGTGAACTCCATGTTCAAGCGCGCCGCATCCACCGCCGCCTGCGCGGCCTGCACCTGCGCCAGCGCCTGCTCGGAAACGGCACGACGCTGTTCCCAGGTCTCGGTGGAGATGGCCTGCTGGTCGGACAGACGACGGGCGCGGTCGGCTTCGCTGCGGCTCACCTGGGCCTGGGTGCGCGCGCGGTTGAGCTCGGCGGTGGCGCGGTCCAGCTCGGCGCGGTAGCTGCGTGCGTCGATGGTGAACAGCACATCGCCCTTCTTGACCTCCTGGCCTTCGACATAGTTCACCTTGTCGATGTAGCCGGAGACGCGCGGACGCAGCTCAACGCTTTCAACCGCTTCGACGCGGCCACTGAAGTCGTCCCACTGGCTGACCTGCTTGACCAGCACCGGCGCGGCACTGACCGACGGCGGCGGCGGCATGCCGGCTTCTTCAGCATGGCTGCCACTGCAGGCGGTCAGCACCGCGGCGGCAAGGATCGAAACGCCGGCCATGGCCAGCCGTCGGGTGAAACGTTGCGGGGAGGAGTTGGAAGTCATGACATGCATCCGTACGTAGGGGTGGTGATACAGAATCGAAAACGTGGGGCGACGTGGGGGCGTAGCCTGGGACCTGAACCTTGGTAGAGGTCAAGCCGTGCCGGCCGTGTTACGCGACATCGGTGGAGGGCGGTCGAGGTGCAGCAGTCCGCGCGGCAGTTCGGCATCGCGCGCATCGCAGCGGACGATGGCGCGGTTGTCGGTGCAGTTGTCGAGCAGCGAGACAACACGGCGGCCGACCAGCAGCGCGCTCGGCCACTCGATGCAGGCCTTGGCCGCATTGGCCGGGGTACACACCGGATCGCACACTTCCAGCATCTGCGCACGCACGCCCAGGGCCTGGGCTTCCTGGTGCAGCACCTGCGCGTACATGCGCGTGGCCGACATGGTGATGGAGGACTCGCCATGCCCGGCCCACGGCTTGAAGCCGGCCGGGCCGCCCACCAGCACGTAGCGCCGCGCCTGCGCGCCGCCGCGCAGCAGCGGCAGCAGATGCCGGCCGGCGTGCACGTGCGGCATCACGTCGGCCTGCAGCGCCTGCAGCAACGCGTCGCCGCTGCGGTCGGTCACCCGCCCGCGGTTGTACGGGCCGCCCATCGCATCCACCACCGCGGCCAGCGCGCGCGGGCGCCCGCCGATGCGCTCGGCCACGGTGCGCGCCGAGCCGTCATCGCCCAACGAGCCAAGCAGGACCTCCAGGCCCGGCTCGTCGGCGAACTGCTCCTGCAGCGCCGCCAGCCGGCCGGGATCGCGGCCGACCACCAGCACGGGGCTGCCGGCCTCCAGCAAGGCCGCCACGATGCCCTGGCCCACGCTGCCGGTGCCACCGAGCACCAGCACCTCGGGGGCCAATGTCCCATTCATGGGACTTTCACTCCCGTCGCCGGGATAATCCCAATTCGGCCCAGTCGATCGCCACCGCGGGCGCCCAGGCGGATGCTGCCGCCACGCTGCATGTTGGCAGGCGGAGTGAATTCGCGGAAAGCCTTGCGGGAGAGGGATCCCGGGCGAGCTTCAACGGTCATCGCGAGGTCCAGCGGGGCGCTGGGGCCGCTACGCAGGCGGCCAAGAATGTTCCGCAACCACATGGTTGACGTCCTTCATATCTGGAATGGCGCCAGATTAGTCTTCAAACTCCCCCTTGATTAGTCCGGATTTAGGGGAATAATCATCCCGTGCCCGGCACAATCATTTGCGGCACTCTTCCCCTCCCCCGACTTTGGATCCCGTCATGGCCCACGATCTCAACGACACGCTGATCTTCGTCAAAGTGGTCGAACAAGGCAGTTTCATCGCCGCCGCCACGGCACTGGGGCTACCCAAGACCACGGTCAGCCGCAAAGTGCAGGAACTGGAAACGCGCCTCGGTGCGCGCCTGCTGCACCGGACCACCCGCCGCCTCGGCCTCACCGAAGCCGGCTCGGTCTATCACGAGCATTGCCAGCGCATCGCGCGCGAGCTGGAGGAAGCCGAAGGCGCGGTCAACCAGCTGCAGTCCGGCCCGCGTGGCTGGCTGCGCTTCACCGTGCCCTATTCGATCGGCATCACCTGGATCGCGCCGCTGCTGGGTCAGTTCCATGCGCAGTACCCGGAAATCCAGCTGGACATGCACCTGGGCAACGAAAAGCTGGATCTGATCGCCGGTGAAGCGGACCTGGCGCTGCGCGTGGGCACCCTGCCCGACTCCAACCTGGTGGCGCGCAAGCTTGGCAGTCTGCGTACGCAGGTGTTTGCCAGCCCGGCATATATCGAACGCTACGGCGAGCCGCTGCATCCGGATGAGCTGCAGTTCCACCGCATCCTGGCGATGCGCAAGGCGCGCAACCTCAACAACAACCGGTTCTTCTGGCAGCTGGGCGAGAACGGCGGCGAACTGCTGGATTTCCCGGTCAACCCGCTGCTGGTGGCCAACGACCCGTCCGCCTTGAATGGTGCCTTGGTATGCGGCGAAGGCCTGCTGCTGACCGGTGACGTGATGGCCAAGCCGTTCGTCGAATCGGGCATGGTGCGCCGCGTACTGGCCGGCTGGACCGGGCCGGAAGTGGACTTCAACGCGGTGTTCGCCGGCGGCCGGCTGGTGTCGCCGAAGGTCCGCGCGTTCGTCGATTTCCTGGTGGAGAAGATGAACTTCGATGCGAACTACATGCTCGCGCAGTGCCCGGCGGCCAAGCTGGCCAAGCAGCAGCAGACCCAGGTGGAAACCGAGCTGCAGGCGACCGGGAAGCGCATCCTGGAGACGGTGACCGCGGGGTGATTCTGACGGTACGCCGGGCCGGCTACCGACGCCACGCCGTCGCTTAGCGCTCTTGTCGAGTAAAAAGGGAGGATTGCAATCTCGTTCCATCGTCAGATGGAAACGGACGTTGGACAAGATACCTGCTCGCAAGCTCGCGGAAACGCGACACCTCCGGCTCCGGAACGAAGCCTGTCGCGTTGTCGTCAACGAACTGAAGGCTCTTTATCCGCATCGACATCGACACTGATGCGGTCGCCCAGGCCCGACGCTGGGCTGAGGCCCCCTGCGCGACCAGGCGCCGGCGCCCTTATGTCCCTTGGGACTGGCAGGAACTCTGGAGACGCTTCAGAAATCACGCATGCAGAGTGGATCTTGCGATACGCGATGCAGAAGTGCTGTGCGCTCTGGCCGTCGGTCGAGTCAGCAAGGGGCGGATGGTGGCGAGCATCCACTATCTTCAGTCCAACCCCGCATCACACGACCTGCAAGGCGAAGCCGGTCGTATTGCGACCGCCTATCTGCTTGCACTTGCCACCCAGCTGCGGTGTGGCGAAATCGCACTGAATCGTCCGGTACCGGAGTTGGTGGCGTACTACGAAAGGCTGGGCTTCACCCGGCATGTCCATCGCAAAGGCATGCTCTGTCGACTTGTCCAGGACATCACGGTGGGTGGCCAGGATTTGACAGTCGCTGTAGATGGCAGTAGTAGACTTTCGGCAGAACCGACCCGCTCAGGGGGCCAACAATGAAACGCTCCACTCAATTGAAGCCGGGCAAGCGAGCCGCATCCCCTGTGGACGTCGCCAAGGTCAGGCGCCACCTGTCAGGCGGCATTGGCGCGAAATCTGGTGAGACGTTGACCAAGGTCGAGCTTGAGGCCGTGTTCGATGCGGATAAGGCGATACTGGCCCAGGCCTGCCGAAAGGCGGGTGAGGATGTGCTGTCGAAGTACAACGGAGTGATGGCCGGCGCGATCAGCCCGCGAAAACGTTCCAAGCCCGTTTAGGGCGATGCCGCACTCAGCTGTCCGGTGACCGGCACCGGGTGGCGCGGTTGCGATGATCAGCCAGGCAACGGCCGGTACTGTTTTGGCGGCGTTGTCGTGGGTGTTGCGGACGTGCGCGGACGGAACTGTTCAGGGCGTACCGGCCACCGGCCGGTACCTACAAAAAATGCCGCCTGCAAGGGCGGCATTTCTGTGTTGCGAACCTGTGGCTCGCACCACGCAATAACAGCGCGCTGGCGCGCTGTTATTGCTGCAACGGAATCACACGGATCTCGACACGGCGGTTCTGCGCGCGGCCGGCATCGGTGTTGTTGTCGGCAATCGGGTAGGCCTTGCCGGCACCCA
The DNA here is from genome assembly GCF_026241915.1 of Stenotrophomonas sp. RIT-551. NCBI lineage: Bacteria > Pseudomonadati > Pseudomonadota > Gammaproteobacteria > Lysobacterales > Lysobacteraceae > Stenotrophomonas > Stenotrophomonas sp. RIT-551. Next base: position 148,736 of record NZ_JAPJIU010000004.1, read on the forward strand.
GGGTTTCGATACGGGCGCGCTGCACGCCCTGGCCGGCCAGGTAAGCGGCGACCGAATCGGCACGTTCCTTGGACAGGCGGTTGTTGACCGCGTCGCTGCCGATGCTGTCGGTGTGGCCGACCACTTCGATCATCGTCTGGTTGTACTCGGCCAGCGTGCTGGCCACGCCATTGAGCGAGCTGTAGAACTGCGGCTTCAGGGTGGACTTGCCGAAATCGAAGGTGATGCCGTCCGGCAGGTTCAGGGTCAGGTTGTCACCATCACGGGAGACGTCGATACCGGTATTGGCGGTACGTTCGCGCAGCGCGCGTTCCTGGCGGTCCTGGTACTGGCCGACGGCCGCGCCGCTGAGTGCACCGATACCGGCGCCGATCATGGCGTGCTGGCGGCGCTCGGTGGCGCTGTTGCCGCTGAGCAGGCCGGCGGCCACGCCGACGGCCGTGCCGATCAGGGCGTTGCGGCCGGTGCGGTTCTGCTGTTCGACGGGGTTGCCGTACTGGTCACTCTGCACGTAAGAGCCACCGGTGGCGCAGGCCGTCAGGGCGGCAGCAGTCATCAGGGCCAGGGCCACGTTGCGGGTTGCGGGTCGAATCATGAGGGTTCTCCTTGGTTACCGGACGGCGCCGGCTTGCGGGCCGTGAAGAGCATAAACAGCCCAACGCGATGCCGGCATGATGAATGGCACGCTCGGCAACTCCCTGTTCAGGTAAACGCTTAGCCCAGAGCCGGATGATCCGAGATGGCCATCACGCCCCGCCTGTGTGCCGATACGCGGCCAAGGCGGCGTCGCGGCCTTCGCCCAGATCCACCAGCGGCAAGGCGGGATAGGCTGGGGCGTGCTCGGCCAGCAGCTGCGGCGATTGCCAGGGCGCGAAGCGTGCCTTCAGCGGCAGCGCGGCCAGTTCCGGCACCCAGCGCGTGATGTAACGCGCCTGCGGATCGAACTTCTGCGACTGCGTCACCGGATTGAAGATCCGGAAGTACGGCGCAGCGTCGGCCCCCGTGCCGGCCACCCACTGCCAGCCCATGGTGTTGTTGGCCAGGTCCGCATCGACCAGTGTGTCCCAGAACCAGCGCGCACCTTCGCGCCAATGCTGGCGCATGTGTTTGCACAGGTAGCTGGCGACGATCATGCGCACGCGGTTGTGCATGTAGCCGGTCGCCCACAGCTCACGCAGGCCCGCATCCACGATCGGAATGCCGGTGCGGCCCTGCTGCCATGCACGCAGCGCGTCCGCATCGGGCTTGGCCCATTGGAACTGATCGAAGCGCGGGTTGAGGTTGTGGTCCGGCGTCTGCGGGAAGTGATGCAGCAGGTGATACGAAAACTCGCGCCAGCCCAGCTCGCGGATGTAGCCGTCGATGTCGGCATCGCGGCTGGCACTGCGCTCGCCCTGCAGCCGGCGGACGATCTGCCATGGGGCGATTTCGCCGAAATGCAGGTGCGGCGACAGCAGCGAGGTGCCTACCCGGTCCGGCAGATCACGCTGCTCGCGATAGCCGTTGAGGGCACCATCGATGAACACCGTCAGCGCTTCGTGCGCACCGGCCTCGCCTGGTTGCCAATGCTCCCAGAACTGCCGGTCCCACGGTATCGAGGGTGCCAGGCCGAAGGCATCGAGCGTTTCGCCGCCCGCCGTGTGCGCGGGCAGCCGGTCAGGCACGCGGGTGGGCGCCGGCAGCTGCAGGCGCGTCAACGCATTGCGCCAGAATGGCGTGAACACTTTGTACGGCCCACCCTGCTGGGTCGCCACGTCCCACGGTTCGAACATCAGGCTGCCGTTGTGGCTCTCGGCCTCGATGCCCTGCTCGCGCAGTTCGCGCTTGATCTTCGCATCGCGCGGCTGCGTGGCCGGCTCGTATTTGCGGTTCCAGTAGACCGCCACCGCCCCGGTCTGCTCGATCAGGCGCTCCAGCTCGGCTTGGCTGTCGCCCTGGCACAGCACCAGCGCCGAGCCGCGGGCGCGCAGGTCGGCGTCCAGTGCCGCCAGCGAACGGTGCAGCCAGGCATTGGATGCGCCGCCGGGGGCCCAGTCGCCTTCTTCGTGCGGCGCATGGATGTAGACCGGTACCGGCACATGGCCGGCATCCAGCGCGGCCTGCAGGGCCGGGTTGTCCTGCAACCGCAGGTCACGGCGAAACCACACCAACGCTACCGACACGAGACTACCCCGGAAGATTCGAGAGGCAATGATAGCCAGTGCAGGTGAAGGACAGGCAGCGATCACGCGCGGATGGCCCGCACTGTTCCACATCGCTGTGCTTGACCTCAATCATGCTTGAGGTTCTATCCTGGCGTCCACCGAACCAACGCGGGCCTGCCCAAGCCCCTGTGCTCGTACCTGTGCCGACCCGCCCTTTCGTTTTGCTGGAGATACCCATGGCTTACACCCTCCCTGCCCTGCCCTACGCCTACGACGCACTCGAACCGCACTTTGATGCACGCACGATGGAAATCCATCATGCCAAGCACCACCAGGCCTACGTCACCAATCTCAATGCCGCCCTCACCGATGCCGGGATCGAGAGCACGGATATCGACACGCTGATCGCCGATATCGGGTCCCTGCCCGAAGGGGTGCGCAACGCCGTCCGCAACAATGGTGGCGGGCATGCCAACCACAGCCTGTTCTGGACGGTGCTGACCGCCAGCGGCGGCACGCCGGAAGGCGCTGTGGCGCAGGCGATCGATCGCGACCTCGGCGGCTACGCCGCGTTCAAGGAGGCCTTCACCAAGGCCGCGCAGACCCGCTTCGGCAGCGGCTGGGCGTGGTTGACGTTGAGCCGCGATGGCACGCTTCTGGTCGAGAGCAGCCCGAACCAGGACAACCCGTTGATGGGCGACATTGCGGGCCTCTCCGGTGGCACGCCGATCCTGGGGCTGGATGTGTGGGAGCACGCTTACTACCTGAACTACCAGAACCGCCGCCCGGATTACATCGCTGCGTTCTTCGAGCTGATCGACTGGGCTGAAGTCGCGCGCCGTTACCAGGCCGCCGGCGGCCGTTGATGGACACGGGTCCCGCACTCGGCCTAGGCACGCAGCCCTCCGCCACGCCGTCCGAGGCTGCAGTGCTGGACCCGACGCTTGCCCGCCCCACCGCTGCCTGAGTCTGCATCGAATGGATATCTCCGCACTGCAACGTCTGCTCGAACAGGGCCGCGACAGCGCCCTGCTCCGCTTCGGCCTGGGCAAGGCCCTGCTCGACGCGGGCCACACCGCGGAGGCGGTCATCCATCTGCAGCGCTGTGTCGCACAGGATCCACGGTATTCGGCGGGCTGGAAATGGCTGGGCAAAGCCCATCTGGCGGCCGGGGATTCGGAGGCGGCGGCACAGGCATGGCGGCAAGGCAGTGCTGTCGCCGGGACCAACGGCGACAAGCAGGCGGTCAAGGAAATGGCCGTGTTCCTGCGGCGGCTGCAGAAGGCGGGCGCCGGCCCGGCGTGATCGGCCGGGAGGGCTACCAGAGCAGACCGTTGTGGATCACGGTCAGTACGCCGCGCTTGATCTCCTCTTCCATGTGCCGTCGCCCCGTTCCTGGAATGGCCTGCCATCGGCAGTGCCCCGTCGCAGGGCATCGCGCATAGCCGACACGCTCGGCGTCACGGAAGGTGGTGCGTGAGCCGTGAATCAGCCGATGCCCCGGCGACCTGGACCCTCAATCGCCTTTCGCGTGCCGCTGCTGCGCATCGAAACGCTGCATCGAGGCACGGATCAGCGCCTTTGCCTCGGCGGCATTGCCCCAGCCGTTGAGCTGGACCGGGTTGCGGCCGGCCGGCAGGTCCTTGTAGACGCGGAAGAAGGCTTCGATGCGCTGCCGTTCGATCAGCGGCAGATCGTCCAGATCGCGGATGGCGGCGTAGGTGGGATCGATCTTGTCGGTCGGCACGCCAATCACTTTCTCATCCTGCTCGCCGTCATCGACCATCTTCAGGAAGCCGATTGGGCGGAACCGCACGATCACGCCAGGATGCAGCGGCTCGCGGGTCAGCACCAGCGCGTCGAGCGGATCGTTGTCGCCGGCCAGGGTGCGCGGCATCGAGCCGTAGTTGGCCGGGTATGCCACCGGCATCGACTGGAAGCGGTCCACGTGGACCAGGCCGTCTTCCTTGATCTCGTATTTGGTGACGCTGCCAGCCGGAATCTCCACGGCCAGATTCACCTCCTCCGGGGCATTGTTCGGCTGCGCGGCAAGGAACGGGTGCAGCACCGCGTTGCCGGCCACGCCGGCGCCGGTGAGCAGCAGCAGGGACGCGGCCAACACAGCCCGCCCGATGGAACGGCGATGGATCATCTCGGTCTCCACGAAGGGCCGGGCACGCCGCAGCGGCCCGGCCGGTCGGTCATTCCCAGCAACGGTCGGCGCGGCCCTTGAGGGTCTGCGCGCGCGTGCAGTCACGGGGGGCGATGCGTCCCTGCGTCAGTTCGGTCTTCTGTTTGCGGCCATCGGTGCCGCGTGTCAACTCGAAGCCGTCGTACAGTCGGCCGGTGACGGTGCGTGCTTCGTAGCGCAGGTGCTGCGGGTCGATCTTCAGCACCTGGAACAACTGCGTGTCCTCGCCGACCGGCGCCATGGTGGCGCGGGCCTCATCGGACAGCCGGTACTGCTTCGGCCCGGCCACGGTGACCACGAACTGCGGCGTGGCGCCCTGGCCTTCGCCGCGGCGGCCATAGGTATGGTCATGGCCCTGCAGCACCAGATCGACCTGGTGACGGCGCACCACCGGCAGCAGCACATCGCGCAGCTCGGTGTTCTCGCGGCCTTCGCGCGGGGAATAGAACGGCTGGTGCAGCAGGACGATGCTCCACGGGTGCGGGTTGTCGGCCAGCACCGTGTCCAGCCACGCCGCCTGCGCCTTGGCCGTGCCCAGATCGAGCGCAGAGGTGCCGTCGAGCACCGCGATACGCACGCCCTGGTAGTCGAACCAGTAGGTGCTGGTGTCCGCGGCGTCCACGCCGTTGCGCGGCAGCGCGAACGTCACTGGCCAGTGGCGACCGAGCACGCGACGCTCCTGCGGGGTGTCTTCGAACTCCTCGAAGTACTCATGGTTGCCGATCGCCGGGGCGACCGCGGTTTCCTGCGGCAGCCAGCCGGCGGCGGCGAACCACTCGCCCCACTCGCTGTCGTCCTGCCCATCGCCCCCACTGACCAGATCACCGGCGAACAGGCTCAGGCGCGCGTCCGGGGCAGCCTTGATGCCGGCCCGCATCACCCGGGAGACGTGGCTGAGGTTCTTGTTCTGGGTATCACCGAAATACAACAGGGTCAGCGGCTGCTCGGCACGGCCGGCGGTACGCAGCTGGTTCCAGGCACTCCAGGTGTTCTGCCCCTGCACGCGCCACAGATACAGCGTGTCCGGCTGCAGGCCAGTCACGTCCGCACGGTGATGGTGGGACGTGCCGAGTTCGGTGCTCAGCGCCTGGGTGGTGGCGGTGATGCGGGTCGGCGTGCCGACATCCGGAGAGTCGCCGGCCAGCACCCATTCCAGCACCGGTGCCTTGACCGAGGTATCGGTGCGCCAAGCGACCGAGAAGCCGCGGGCAGCGTCCTGCGCCGGGGAGGCGACCAGCCGGTCCGGGAATCCGCTCGCGGCGTAATGGCGGTTGCCGGCCGGGACCTGGGTGTTGGGTTCGGCACCGGTCTCGGCCTCCTTCTTTGCCACGGCGCTGCCACTGCACAGCAGCAGCCCCAGTGCGAGCGCGGTCAGGGCGGCAGGAACGCGGCTCACGCGCCACACTCCAGCGGCAGCGACAACTGCCTGGCGATGCTGGCCCAATCGAAGGCCACTACGCCCTGGTCATCGTGCACGGCGTACAGCGCGCCGTTCGGGAAACGCGCGGACGGCGCCTGCATCGACCAGATGCCGTCGGTGTTGGCCACCGTGTTGCCCTGGAAGGCGCCGACGTGCTTCAAGGTGTGGCGGTCGAACAGGTGGAACACGCTGCGCTGCTTGCCCTGCTCGGTGGTGATCCACCAGCCATCCTTGCCGCAGGTCCGCAGCATCACGCCTTCGGCCTGGGCCTGGAAGGCATCGCGGCCGAACGTGGTGCCGCTGAAGCGACCTTCCAGCGTGTAGACCTTGAACTCGCTGGCGTAGGTTTCGTCCTCTTCGGCGATCAGCAGGCGGTCGTTGGCGGGGTCGCCCCAGATCGATTCGACCACGCGCAGCGCGCCCGCTTCGGTGGTGTCACCGATGCTGGCGGTGAGCGAGGCCTGCGCCTTGCCGCCCTGCACAGTGAGCGCATACCGGCGCACGCGCTTGTCCAGCTCGGCCAGCGGCGGCAGCACATCGTTGCCCTGCGCGTCTTCGCCAGCGTCGTAGGAATCGGTGACGTACACGTCGTAGCCGCTGCCGAGCTTGTTCACCCACACCCCGTAGGGCTTGCGCAGCTCATCGGCGCCGAACACGCCCAGCGGGGTGAAGTCCGGCAGCTGCAGCACCTGTACACGGTGATTGTCACGCTCCACGATCATCACCAGGTCGTCCACCACGGCGATGCCGTTGGGGCGGTCGAACTGGCCCGGCGCCGTGCCGAGGCTGCCGACATCGCGCAGCTTCGCGCCGGTCTGCCCGTCATAGACCACCAGCTTGTCGGTGGCCTTGGCGGTGGCGATCAGCCAGACCTGGCCGTCGGGCGTGGTCCAGCTGGCCGGCGAGTCGATGTTGTCGTCCGGGGTCATCGGGGTCAGGAACGCCTCGGCGACCGTGGCGACCTGGCGCGCGGCGGAGGCGTCGGCAGCAGCTGTCGACGCGCCGGCTGCGGCAGGGTCCGGCGTCGCTGCTCCGGGGGCGGCGGCGGGCTTGCAGGCGCTCAACAGCGCCAGCGCGAGCAGGCTCAGGCAATGGGAGGCGCGCATCACAGGGCCACCTTCAGGCCGAGGGCGTAGGTACGGCCATACTCCTCGTTCTGCAGGGTGCGCGAGCGCACGCCCTGGTACAGCTCCAGCGGCTTGTCGAGCAGGTTCTGCGCTTCGAAGTAGACGCTCACGTTCGATGTGATCTTGTAGTCCATGCTGAAGTCGAGCTGGGTGTTGGGTGCGACGTAGATGTCATACGCGCGGCTGTCGCCCAGCGAGTCCAGATACTCGCTGCGGTAGACCGCTGCCACGCGGGTACTGAAGCCGGCCTTTTCATAGCCGATGTGCGCGCTGTACACATGCTTGGAGGCACGCGGCAACATGAAGTCGTCGCGCTCGCGACCGGCCACGCCCGGGTCGAAATCGGTGTCCAGCCAGGTACCGCTGGCGCCGACCAGCAGGCCATCCCAGCCGGCCGGCAGGAAGGCGAGCTGCTGCTGCCAGTTGAACTCGGCCCCCTTGACCGTGGCCTTGTTGCCGTTGATCACCCGGGTGACTTCGAAGCCGGGATACGCCGGATCCGTATTGCTCACCGTGTTGACGATATAGCCATCGATCGACTTGTGGAACACCCCCAGCGAGACGATGCCGGTGCTGCCGAGGTACTTCTCGAGCGACAGGTCGATGTTCTTCGATTCGTACGGGTCCAGCTGCGGGTTGCCGATGCGCACTTCCTCATCGCCCCGGCTCAGGCCGACACGCGGCGCCACATCGCCGAACGAGGGGCGCGAGACGGTCTTGTTGGCGGCCGCGCGCAGCACCCAGTCATCGCCTGCGTCGTAGCGCAGGTGCAGGCCAGGCAGCACATTGGTGTAACTGCGGCTCACGCTCAGCGGGGTGACCGTGAAGCTGCGGCCGTTGGGCGCCACCTCCACGCTGTTGCCGGTGGCACTGAACTGGGTGTTCTCCACGCGTACGCCGCCGATGATGCGCAGCGCGCCAACATCCCAGGTGCCCATCGCGTAGCTGGCGAAGATGTCCTCGCTGGCGGTGTAATCCTCTTCCAGCGAGGCCAGGGCGTTGCCGCCGGCATCCTGCGGGCGGGCGCTGTACTGGCCGCCCTGCTGGGCCCAGTAGCGCCGCATGGCGTCCGAGCTCATCCCCTGGCCGAGGCTGCCGCCCCGGTGATCGGGCGTGGAGGTCGTCCAGTCCGACAACGCCACGTCCGGGCCGACCCGCAGTTCGCGCTCATCCACGTTGACGTCGCGGTCGCGCCAGCGGCCCAGCAGGCCGATCTTGTAGCTGGACGAATCCCCATCGAAGCGCACGTTGATCTGCGCGCTGCGCTCGCTGTCGTTGACCTGCTTGGGCGACACCACGAAACGATCGAAATCGTAGTTGCCGTTGTCCATCCACTGCGCGCTGGTCAGGGTGTAGCGCGGGATGCCGCGGTTCTGATCGACGCTGGCACCGAGGTCATCGCCGTTGTACTCGAAACGCGCCTCCATCTCGTCGTTGACGCGCTCTTCGGTACGCGTGTAGCCGACCTTGTAATCGACCACCGCATTGGTCAACCGGTTCTCGCCGCCGGCGCTGGTGGTGAACGTGTTTTCCTTCTTGGTGCGGTAGCGCATGCGCTTCTGGATCGCATCGGCCGGCAGGTCATCGACGCGGTACTGGTTGTTGCCCAGCGCGGTGACCTCGCCATCGCCGAAGTTGAAGAGGGTGCGCTGGCGGGTTTCGGCATCGTCGAACTGGCTGTACAGCGTGCGCAGGTAATACCGGTTGTCCTCGTCCGGGTGCCAGTCCAGGTTGAGGTTGGCGCCGATGCGCTTGCGCTCGATCTCGTACTTGCGCTGCTGCAGGCTGTTGGCGAACAGGTCGTCCTCGGCACCGCCGTCGAACTCGCCGTACTCCACTTCGGTGTTGTCCGACTCGAACTTGCGGTTCTGGTAGTTCACGCCCAGCGCCACGCCGAAGGTATCGGCGAACACTTCGCTGTAGTTGATCGCGGCCTTCGGGCTGGTATTGCCGGAGAGCTGCTGGTGGCTGGCTTCGATCTTGCCGCGCAGGTTGCGGCCTTCGCGGTCGAACGCCGAGGCCGACTCGACCAGGATCGCGCCACCGATGGCGTCGCCCGGCATGTCCGGGGTGGGCGACTTGACCACGCGCAGGCGCTCGGTCGAGTCGGAGGGAATCACGTCCAGCGGTGCAGCGCGGCTGGAGTCTTCCGGGGTGCCGATGGCGATGCCGTCGACACTGACGCTGTTGAGATTCGCATCCAGGCCACGGATGACCACGAAGCGCCCCTCGCCCTGGTCACGGGTGACACTGACGCCGGGCAGGCGCTGCAGCGATTCGGCCACGTTCTTGTCCGGGTAGACGCCCATGGCATCGGAGGACACTGCATCTTCGATCGCATCGCTGCTGCGCTTGAGGTCGACCGCGCGCGTCTGCGACTCCAGCTGCGGGCGTACTTCCACGCGGTCCAGATCGATGGCGGCGGCACCGGCGGCGGCACTGCCGGCCACCGTGCTGCCATCGGGCGTATCGGCGGCATGGGCGGACGGGGTGATCACCGCCAGCAATGAAAGGCTGATCGCCAGGCCCAACGGACGCTTCTTCTGCACTGCATTCCCCAATCTGTGTAAAGAATGGGTCAGCACGGTATGTCCGGGAGGTTGCATGGGGATGACACCGGGGACATCGAGGCCGGAGATCGGGGTCGCGGGCCTGCCGAGCATGGCTCGGCACTACCGGGCATGGCGGCTTCGGCTTTTGGCTTCGGTTGGGCGTTGCGGCACACTAGTGACCTCTCCTCTCCCCTGATTCCCCCATGAAAATCGTCGAAGTGCGCCATCCGCTGGTGCAGCACAAGATCGGCCTGATGCGCGATGCGTCCCTGAGCACCAAGGACTTCCGCGAGCTGGCCAATGAACTCGGTGGGCTGCTGGCCTATGAGGCCACCGCCGACCTGGATACCGAAGCCCACACCATGGCCGGCTGGGCCGGCCCGGTCACGGTGCAGCGCATTGCCGGGGCCAAGATCACCGTGGTGCCGATCCTGCGCGCCGGCCTGGGCATGCTCAGTGGCGTGCTCTCGCTGATCCCCGCCGCGCGGGTGAGCGTGGTCGGCCTGCAGCGCGATGAGGAAACCCTGCAGCCGGTGCCCTACTTCGAGCGCCTGACCGGCCGCCTGGAAGAGCGCGATGCGCTGATCCTGGACCCGATGCTGGCCACCGGCGGCACCCTGATCGCCACCATCGACATGCTCAAACGCGCTGGCGCCCGCCGCATCAAGGGCATCTTCCTGGTCGCCGCGCCGGAAGGCATCGCCGCCGTGCAGGCCGTGCACCCGGACGTGGAGATCTTCACCGCCGCCATCGATGCCCAGCTCAACGAGAAGGGCTACATCCTGCCGGGCCTGGGCGATGCCGGCGACCGCATCTTCGGGACCCGCGTGGTCGGTTGATCCGCTCGTTCTGACCGGCGGCCAGCACCGGCCGCCGGTGCTTCACACGGCCTGGCCATGGCCAGGCAGAAGCTGCGCGCACCATCAACCCGTGCCTGGAGCTGCGTCATGAAGACCCTGTCCCTGCTGGCCTGCCTGCTGTTTCTGGGTGGCCCTGTGATCGCCAGCGCGGCGACCCCGCAGCAACAACGGATGGTCGATTGCTCGGCCAAGAACAAAGGCAAGACCGGCGAGGACTACAAGACTGCGCAGAAGGCCTGCCTGAGCGCTCCGGCGCCGGCGGCAAGCACGCCGCAGGAGCGCATGAAGACCTGCAACGCCGATGCGGCCGCGAAGAAGCTGGCCGGCGATGCGCGCAAGACGTTCATGAGCGGGTGTTTGAAGGCGCATTGACGCGTTGAGCGGGTAATGCCCGCGGCCGTGGGTGCCGTGCCGACCAACGGTCGGCACCTACCGGTGTGCTTGCTCAGACGTTACTGCAGGGGGCCGCGCGGTGACACCGGCCCATGCGCGGCCGGATGTACCGCAGGCGTTACGCGAGCGCGCGGGCCTTCAGTTCGCCCTGTTCGTGCACGGTGCCGAAGCGGCCCTTCTCATCGCGTGACACCTGCGCCAGCGCGCACTGCGGGTCGTGGGTGAAAAACAGATGGACGTTGCGGGCCAGTTTGTCTTCCAGGAAGCTGCGTTTCTCGTCGATCAGCAGTTCGGCGTTACGGTCGTAGCCCATGGTGATCGGTACGTGCACCCACGAGCGGCCGGGAATCAGGTCCGCACAGAACACCACCCCACCCCGCGCCTGGCCATCCACGCTTTCGGGGCCGATGATCTCGGCCAGCATCAGGCCCGGCGTGTGCCCGTCACTGAAACTGAAACGCACGCTGTCGCCCAGCGTCCTGGAGTGCGGGCCGTCGACGATTTCCAGCCGACCGCTTGCCTGCAGCAGGCCAGGCAGTTCGGGGATGAAGCTGGCACGGTCGCGCGGGTGCGGATGCAGCGCGCGCGCCCAGTGCTCGGCGCCGACCAGGAAGGTCGCGTTCGGGAACAGCAGTTCGGGCGTGCGCCCTTCGCTCCACGGCGCCAGCAGGCCACCGGCATGATCGAAATGCAGATGGCTCAGCACCACCACGTCGATATCCTCGTGCTCGAAACCGGCCTCACGCAGGGATTCGATCAGCACATGGCCGGGTTCCTGCACGCCGTAGCGGTCACGCAGCTTCGGTTCGAAGAAGGCCCCGATACCGGTTTCGAACAGCACGGTCTTGCCCGCCAGCGGGCTGGCAAGCAGTGCACGGCAGGCCAGTTCGATCCGGTTGAGATCGTCCGGTGCCGCCCACTTTTCCCACACCGCGCGCGGGGCGTTGCCGAACATCGCACCGCCGTCGAGTTTCTGGGTGTTACCGCGGATGGACCATAGTTTCATTCGCAAATTATCGTCGCGTGCCCGTTAAATATTTGCTAGCCATCGCCCATGAAAAAACCCCGCCACTGGGACGGGGTTTCTCGTTTCTGCGGTCAATCAGTGCGCCTGGCTGACCGCGGCGCTGCCGACCGGATTGCGCGGGTCGCTGCCGCCGCTGAGCACGTTGCTGCGACGGTCCCATTCCACGGTCTGCAGGTTGCCCCAGACGTGGCTGGAACCGCGGCCGCCAGCTGCGGTATCGCCGGGCAGGTCGATCTTGTGGCCCATCGCCTGCAGCTGCTTGATGGTGCCCACATCGAAGGTGCCGTCCTCGGCCTCGATCAGGTCCGGCAGCCACTGGTGGTGATAGCGCGGCAGCGCGGCGACCTGCTGGGCGGTCAGGCCGTCGTCGTACCCCAGGATGCCCAGCAGCACCATGGTGATGATGCGGCTGCCACCGGGCGTGCCGAGCACCACGACCTTGTCGGCGGACTCCATGAAGGTCGGGGTCATCGAGCTGAGCATGCGCTTGCCCGGCTTGGGCGCATTGGCCGCATAGCCCATCACGCCGAAGGCGTTCGGCGTGCCCGGCTTCAGCGCGAAATCGTCCATTTCGTTGTTGAGCAGCACGCCGGTGCCGGACGGAATCAGGCCCGAGCCGTACAGCAGGTTCACGGTCTGGGTCGCGCCGACGCGGTTGCCTTCGCGGTCGATGATCGAGAAATGGGTGGTCTCGTCATCTTCCAGCGGGGTCGGGTTGCCCGACAGCAGATCGCTGGGGGTGGCCTTGTCCGGGTGGATGGTGGCACGCAGGCCCTGCGCGTAATCCTTGCTGGTCAGCACCTTCTGCGGGATGTCCACGAAATCCGGATCGCCCAGGAAGAAGGTACGGTCGCGGTAGGCGCGGCGCATGGCTTCCACCACCAGATGGGTGCGGTGCGCCGGATCCATCGATTTCAGGTCCCAGCCTTCCAGGATCTGCAGCATGGCGGCCAACGCGATGCCGCCGGACGACGGCGGCGAAGCGGTGGTGATGGTCCAGTCGCGGTACTTGAAGGCGATCGGCTCGCGCAGCTTGACCCGGTAGCCGGCCAGTTCCTCGGCGGTCCAGTGTCCGCCGGCCTGCTTCACGCCCTTGAGCAGCAGCTTGCCGGTCTCGCCCCGGTAGAAGCCATCGAAGCCCTGGTCGGCCAGGCGCTCCATGGTCCTGGCCAGTTCCGGCTGACGGAACAGGTCGCCCTCGGCGATCGGCTTGCCGTTGCGCTCGTAGACCTCGCGCGTGCCGGGGTAGCGCTGCATCACCTCACGCCGGGACTGATAGCCCTTGGACATGCGCGCGTACACCGGGAAGCCATCGCGCGCGATGCGCATCGCCGGCTCCAGCGAGGTCTTCAGCGGCAGCTTGCCGTGCCTGGAGGACAGTTCCACCAGCGCGGCCGGCAGGCCCGGGATACCGGCCGACCAGGCGCCGTTGACCGAACGGTCGCGGTCCAGGTCACCCTTCTTGTCGAGAAACGCCTCGGGCGTGGCGGACTGTGGCGCGGTTTCGCGCGCGTCCAGCATCACGTCCTTGCCGGTGGCCGCATCGTGCAGCAGGAAGAATCCACCGCCGCCGAGGCCCGAGCTGATCGGCTCGACCACCGCCAGCGTGGCAGACACGGCCACGGCGGCGTCGAACGCGTTGCCGCCCTTGGCCAGGATCTCCATGCCCGCTTCCGTGGCCAGGTGATGGCCACTGGCGACGGCGGCGCCGTCAGGGTGTTTGGCCAGAACCCCCGGTGCGGATTCCGCGGCCCAGGCACTCGGGGCCACCAGCAGGACGAGCAGCAACCAACGACGCGACAGCGTTCTCATTTGGGCAGAAACTCCGTGACATACAATTCGGGATGATCGCGCTGCAGCCCGTGCAGCTTGGCCAGCAGGGCGTCCTGGGTTTCCGGAATGTCCGGATCGGGATCGATGCATTCGACCGGGCAGACGACCACGCACTGGGGTTCGTCGAAATGCCCCACGCACTCGGTGCAGCGGGCCGGATCGATCACGTAGATGGTTTCACCCATCGAAATGGCCTGATTGGGACAGGCCGGCTCACAGACGTCGCAATTGACGCAGAGCTCATTGATTTTCAGCGACATGGCGTTACTCCACGCCCGCGCCGGCGGATGAGAACCGGCCCACGCGGGCGCGCGGGCCGGTCATCGGTGACGCCCCTGCGGGCGCCACCCGGGCCGCGCACAAGGCACGGCCGCCACTGCACGGGTTACTTGGCTTCGACGAAGATGTACTCGGCGCCGGTCGGCTGGATGATCGACTGGACGCGGGCGTTGTCGGCGGCCTTGCCGATGAACACCACGCGCACACCCTTCATCGAGTCCGGCGAGACGTCCTTGAACACGGCCTGGATCATGTCGGCCATCTTGGCCGAGGCCGAGGAACCGAAGGCCAGCATGTTGCCCGGCTGCACGCCACGGGCGACGGCCTGGGTGGCGCTTTCGACCTGACGCTCATACTTGGCGGCGAATTCCGGATCCGATTCCGGCGAGAGGTAGTACAGGTACGGGCTGTTGCTGATGTTGCCCATGTTCTGCACGGCCACGGCCTGCAGGTACTTCTTCCAGCCGGCATCGTCATCGGCAGCCGGGGCGACCAGCGCCTGCTGGGCTTCGACGACCGGCGCGGCCTCTTCCTTCTTGCAGGCGGTGAAGGCCAGCGCGAACGACGCGATCAACATGGCACGCATGGTGTTGTTCATGGAATTCCTCCCTTGGTGATTCTTGGTATGTATGGGTCTGACAGGTACTACGCTTGGCCCGACTTCGCTTCACGGACCTTGCGCAGTGCCTCAAGCACGGCGGACGGCACGAAGCCGGACACGTCGCCGCCCAGGCGGGCGATCTCGCGGACCAGCGAAGACGAAATGAAGCTGTGTTGCTCGGCCGGGGTCAGGAACAGCGTCTCGACCTCCGGGATCAGATGGCGGTTCATGCTCGCCATCTGGAATTCGTACTCGAAATCGGAGACCGCGCGCAGCCCGCGCAGCAGCACCCCGCCCTGCACCGAGCGCACGAAATGCGCCAGCAGGGTATCGAAACCACGCACTTCCACGTTGCGGTTGTGGCCCAGCGCATCACGGGCCAGCTGGACGCGCAGCTCCAACGGCAGCGTCGGTCCCTTGGACGGGCTCTGCGCCACGCCCACCACCACCTTCTCGAACAGGGGGGCAGCGCGGTTCACCAGATCGATGTGACCGTTGGTGATCGGATCGAAGGTGCCCGGGTAGACAGCAATGCGGCGGTTGGCCACGGTCATACGTCAGCTACGCGTGTTGGTCTGGTGAAAGTGTAGCAGTGGCGCGGCGATACAGGGCAAAACGGACCTCCCGGGTGCCCCCCTCGCGGTGCAGCAGCCACGGCGCCGGCATCTTCGGCGCCTGATCGGCCGGGGACTCCACGTACACCCAGGCATCAGGCGCCAGATGCGGGGGCAGTCCCGCCATCACGGCCTCCCAGAGCCCATCGGCAAACGGCGGATCAATGAACGCGATGTCCGCCAGCGCCCCGGCCGGCTGCCGCAGCCACTGCAGCGCATCGGCCTGCACCACGGCGATCTGGTCCTGCGCCCCCAGCTTGGCGACCGACTCGCGCAGCTGCCGGGACAATGCGGCATCGCGCTCCACCAGCGTGGCCTGCGCCGCCCCGCGCGAGACCGCTTCCAGCCCCAGCGCTCCGCTGCCGGCGAACAGATCCAGCACCCGCGCCCCGCCCAGGCGCGGCATCAGCCAGTTGAACAGCGTCTCGCGCACCCGGTCACTGCTGGGCCGCAGCCCCGGCGACAACGGCACCGGCAGCTTCGTGCTGCGCCATTTGCCCCCGATGATCCGCACCTGGCCCACGGCGGCTGCCGGCTGGCGCGGCTTCATGCGGGGCTCCGGGGGCAGATGGAAGCGGGATGGGCGAA
The DNA here is from genome assembly GCF_026241915.1 of Stenotrophomonas sp. RIT-551. NCBI lineage: Bacteria > Pseudomonadati > Pseudomonadota > Gammaproteobacteria > Lysobacterales > Lysobacteraceae > Stenotrophomonas > Stenotrophomonas sp. RIT-551. The sequence goes on from NZ_JAPJIU010000004.1 coordinate 164,365, forward strand.
CGGGCGGGAGAGAGTCATGGGCACAGATGGCAGGAGTTCAGGACAATATTCTAGGCGGTCCGGTCGCTGTCTCTGCCAGGCATCCCGATGCTGGCATGAAATGCAGCCACGCATGGCGTGGCTCTACCTGTCGCACGCCCGATCCACCTTGTAGAGGCAGGCACCGCGCTCCTGCTTGCGATTCGGCCCCGGGTGCTGCCGACGCTCTTGAATTCGGGACAATCCACCCCTACCCCTTGAGCCAGCCGCCGCGCCGGGCGCGGCAATGTCCCAAGGAGCAACACGACCCATGACCGTGCAGACCCAAAAAGAAACCCTGGGCTTCCAGACCGAAGTCAAACAGCTGCTGCAGCTGATGATCCACTCGCTGTACTCCAACAAGGAAATCTTCCTTCGCGAGCTCATCTCCAACGCGGCCGATGCCTCGGACAAACTGCGCTTCGAAGCGCTGACCCAGCCGGCCCTGCTCGAGAACGACGGCGAACTGCGCATCCGCGTCAGCTTCGACGCCACCGCCAACACCCTGACCATCGACGACAACGGCATCGGCATGAGCCGTGACGAAGCGATCGCCCACCTGGGCACCATCGCCAAGTCCGGTACCGGCGACTTCCTGCGTCAGCTCTCCGGCGACCAGAAGAAGGATTCGCAGCTGATCGGCCAGTTCGGCGTCGGCTTCTACAGCGCCTTCATCGTCGCCGACCAGGTGGACGTCTACTCCCGCCGTGCCGGCCTGCCCGCCAGCGAGGGCGTGCACTGGTCCTCGCGCGGCGAAGGCGAGTTCGACGTGGAAAGCATCGACAAGCCCGAGCGCGGCACCCGCATCGTGCTGCACCTCAAGGATGACCAGCGCGACTTCGCCGATGGCTGGCGCCTGCGCGGCATCATCAAAAAGTACTCCGATCACATCGGCCTGCCGATCCAGATGGCCAAGGAACACCACGGCGAAGATGCCCCGGCCGAGGTCGAGTGGGAAACCGTCAACCGTGCCAGCGCGCTGTGGACCCGCCCGCGCACCGAGATCACCGACGCCGAGTACCAGGAGTTCTACAAGCACGCCGCGCATGACCACCAGGATCCGCTGGCGTGGAGCCACAACAAGGTTGAAGGCAAGCTGGAGTACACCTCGCTGCTGTACGTGCCCGGCCATGCGCCGTTCGATCTGTACCACCGTGACGCGCCCAAGGGCCTGAAGCTGTACGTGCAGCGTGTGTTCGTGATGGACCAGGCCGAGCAGTTCCTGCCGCTGTACCTGCGTTTCATCAAGGGCGTGGTGGATTCCAACGATCTGTCGTTGAACGTTTCCCGCGAGATCCTGCAGTCCGGCCCGGTCATCGATTCGATGAAGTCGGCGCTGACCAAGCGTTCGCTGGACATGCTGGAGAAACTGGCCAAGGACAAGCCGGAGGTCTATGCGGGCTTCTGGAAGCAGTTCGGCCAGGTGCTCAAGGAAGGCCCGGCCGAGGACTACGGCAACCGCGAGAAGATCGCCGGCCTGCTGCGCTTCGCCTCCACCCATGACGACAGCGGCGAGCCCAGCGTCTCGCTGGCCGATTACGTGGGCCGCATGATCGAAGGCCAGGACAAGATCTACTTCCTGACCGGCGACAGCCATACCCAGGTCAAGGACAGCCCGCACCTGGAAGTGTTCCGCAAGAAGGGCGTGGAGGTGTTGCTGCTTACCGACCGCATCGACGAATGGTTGATGGGGTACCTGACCGAGTTCGACGGCAAGTCGTTCGTCGATGTCGCGCGTGGCGATCTGGACCTGGGCGCCCTGGAAAGCGCCGAAGACAAGCAGGCCCAGGAAGCCGTCGCCAAGGACAAGCAGGCGCTGGTGGACCGCATCAAGTCCGCCTTGGGCGATGACGTGGCCGACGTGCGCGTCTCGCACCGCCTGACCGACTCCCCGGCAATCCTGGCGATCGGCGAACAGGACCTGGGCCTGCAGATGCGCCAGATCCTGGAAGCCAGCGGCCAGAAGGTGCCCGACAGCAAGCCGGTGTTCGAGTTCAACCCCGGCCACCCGCTGATCGGCAAGCTGGACCAGGAAGGCGATGCCGCGCGCTTCGATGACCTGAGCCGCGTGCTGTTCGACCAGGCCGCGCTGGCCGCGGGCGACACGCTGAAGGACCCGGCGGCGTATGTGCGCCGGCTCAACAAGCTGTTGCTGGAGCTGTCGGCGTAAGTCGCTCTGCGGGTGGGTGCCGGCCAAGGGTCGGCACCTGCCGGCGTTGATGATGCGTGGCGCCGGACCGTGGCCGGCGTGCGCAATCGAGTCAGGCCCAGCGGTCGAGCAAGGTGCCCAGCATCTGGTCCTGGCGGCGGAACACGCTCGCGTTGGCGGCGAACGCCAGCGCGGCTTCTCTGGCCGTGAGCAGGTCCGCAATCGGCGCATTGGCATCGTCGGGCGCGGTGATCACGGTGGCAGTGACGCCGCCGCGTGCCGCTGCAGTCTGCGCGACGCCCAGGCGGGTCGCATCCGTGACCGGCAACCGCGCCACGTTGGACGCGGCGGTCTGTACCCCGAGCGAGGCGGCACGCGTGCCGGCACTGGCAATGGACATCACGCTCATCGGTCACCGTTTTCTGCTGTTCCGGCCGCGCCGGCATGGCGCAGCCCTTCACAACCGGTAACGGCCGCATCGGCCATTACTTGAGTCCCGCCCCACCGCACCTGCACGCCCATGGGCCTTCGGGGCGCAGTGGTAGCATACCCCTCTGATTTCAGCGTCTTTTGCCAATGCTCAGCTTCTTCCGTCGCAAAAAGCCCCAGGACGCCCCGCAAGAGGCGGCCAAAACCCAGCATTACTCCACCGAGGAGCTGGCAGCCGCGTTCCCGCAGGCCAATCCCCAGCCTGCAGAACCGCCGGCGCCTGCGCCGCTGCCGCCCGCAGCGGAAGCCCCGGTGCCTGCCGTCGCGCCGACTGCCCCCGCAGAGCGCGTGATCGCGCCGACCCCGGCGGTTCCCGCCCCGGCAGTTCCGACGCCGGCAGTTGCGACCCCGGTCGTGCCCGCCCCCGTTGTACCTGCGCCCGTGGTCGCACCGCCTGCCGCCCCGCCGCCGGTCGCGCCGGCACCTGTAGTGACCGCACCGGTTGTCCCGACTCCGGCTGCTCCTGCACCTGTCGTCGCGGCGCCGGCTCCAGCAGCTCCCGTGGAGAACCGCGCGGCACCAGCCGCACCGAGCCCGGCACCGGCCACCCCGGTGAGCGCGCCTGCGCCAGCGGTCGTCGCGCCGCCGGTCGCCGCTCCGGCAGCCCCGGCAGCTCTGACTTCCCCGGCTGCCCCGATCATCCTGACCGAGCGCCCGTCCTCCCAGGACATCGCCCCCGCCGCGGCCGGCAAGAGCGGCTGGCGCGAGCGACTGCGCAACAGCGTGATCGCCCGCAGCTTCGGCGGCCTGTTCTCGCGCAATCCCAAGCTCGATGATGACCTGCTCGATGAGCTGGAAACTGCGCTGATCACCGCCGATGTCGGCGTCGGTGCGACCACCGCGCTGGTGGAAGGCCTGCGCAAGCGCATGAAGGCGCGCGAGTTCGCCGATGCCAATGCGCTGCTCACCGCGCTGCGCGCCGAGCTGATCGCCATCCTGCAGCCGGTCGCCAAGCCGCTGGTGATCGACCGCACCGCCAAGCCGTTCGTGGTGCTCACCGTCGGCGTCAACGGCGTCGGCAAGACCACCACCATCGGCAAGCTGGCCAAGCGCTTCAAGGACGACGGCCACAGCCTGATGCTGGCCGCCGGCGATACCTTCCGTGCCGCCGCTGTCGCGCAGCTGCAGGCCTGGGGCGAGCGCAACGGCGTGGCCGTGGTCGCCCAGGGCCAGAATGCCGACGCGGCCTCGGTCGCCTTCGATGCGCTGCAGGCCGGCAAGGCGCGCGGCACCGAAGTGCTGATCGCCGATACCGCCGGCCGCCTGCATACCCAGGCTGGCCTGATGAACGAGCTCGGCAAGATCCGCCGCGTGCTCGGCAAGATCGATGCCGATGCGCCGCATGAAGTGCTGATGGTCATCGATGGCACCACCGGGCAGAACGCGCTCTCGCAGCTGCGTCAGTTCCATGCCGCGGTCAACGTGACCGGGCTGGTGGTGACCAAGCTGGATGGCACCGCCAAGGGCGGCGTGGTGTTCGCGCTGGCCCGCGAGTTCGGCATTCCGATCCGCTTCTGCGGCATCGGCGAGCGCCCGGAAGACCTGCGCGTGTTCGATCCGGAGGCCTTTGTCGACGCCTTGCTGCCGGAAGCGTTGGGGGCCTAAGCCGATGCAGCCACGCATGGCGTGGCTCCCGTCCTTCTCCGGAATCTGCATGACCCGCCAGCCACCCGCCAGCGCCGTATTGCCTGCCGACGATGTGTTCGTTTCCCGGCTGCTGCACTGGTTCGATGACCATGGCCGGCACGACCTGCCCTGGCAGCACCCGCGCTCGCCGTACCGGGTGTGGCTGTCGGAGATCATGCTGCAGCAGACCCAGGTCAGCACGGTCATCCCGTACTTCCTGAAGTTCCTGGACGTGTTCCCGACCCTGCCCGACCTGGCCGCAGCCAGCAATGACGCGGTGATGGCGCAGTGGGCGGGGCTGGGCTACTACGCCCGTGCACGCAACCTGCATGCCGCCGCGCAGCGCTGCGTCGAACTGCATGGCGGCGAGCTGCCGCGTGATTTCGATGCCCTGCATGCGCTGCCGGGCATCGGCCGCAGCACCGCCGGCGCAATTCTCAGCCAGGCCTGGAATGATCGGTTCGCGATCCTGGATGGCAACGTCAAACGCGTGTTGACCCGCTATCACGGCATCGAGGGCTTCCCCGGCCTGCCGGCGATCGAGAAGCAACTGTGGGCGGTCGCCGAGGCGCACGCGGCGCAGGTACCCGCGACCCGCATGGTCGATTACACCCAGGCGCAGATGGACCTGGGCGCCAGCGTCTGCAGCCGCAGCAGGCCTGCCTGCGTGATCTGTCCGCTGCAGGCGACCTGCGTCGCACGGCGCGAAGGCCGTACCGATCAGCTGCCGACACCGAAGCCGGGCAAGACCCTGCCCGAACGCGAGGCGGTGGCGCTGCTGCTGCGCGATGCGCGCGGCCGCGTGCTGCTGCAGAAGCGGCCGGACACCGGCATCTGGGCGCAGCTGTGGACCCTGCCCCAGGCTGACAGCGGCATCGCCCTGCAGGACTGGTTCGATGCGCATATCGAGGGCTCGCTGGACGATGCCGAGCCGCTGCCGGTGCTGGAGCACACCTTCAGCCACTACCGGCTGCATCTGCAGATACTGGTGGCAACGGTTCAGGGCTCGCGCGGCGAGGATGCCGGCGTACGCTGGGTCGCTGCCGAAGCGCTGGCCACGCTGGGCCTGCCCGCACCGATCCGCAAGCTGCTCCAGACCGGTGCACCGCCCGCTCAGCCCAAGCGCCGTACAATGCGGCGCGCAGCAACATCCCAAGACAACGAGTAACGCTATGCCCCGCACCGTTTTCTGCCAGTACGAACAACGCGACGCCGAAGGCCTGGACTTCGTGCCCTACCCCGGCGAGCTGGGCCAGCGCATCTTCAACCACATCGGCAAGCCGGCCTGGGCCGCGTGGCTGGCGCACCAGACCATGCTGATCAACGAGAACCGGCTGTCGCCGCGCGATCCCAAGCACCGTGCGTTCCTGGAAGAGGAACTGGTGAAATATCTCTTCAGCGGTGGCGCGGAGAAGCCGGCCGGGTTCGTTCCGGAGGCGTGACCGGGTCTGATACCGACCAACGGTCGGTATCTACCGCGAGGATGGGACCGCGACGTTGTCGGCGGCCGCGAGGTTATCCCGGTCGCGAGCTCGCGGTGTATCCTCCATAGGCCTTGTCCGGCCAGCGGCCGGCACTACCGGGTCGGCGCCTGCTGGCCTTCTTCGCGCTCCTGCAGCTGCGCCTGCCGCAGCTCCTGCTCGGAGGCGCGCAGCGCCTTGGTATCGAGCTTGCGGATGCTGCTGATGAAGCACGGCATGTTCATCGGCCCCGGCGTGGGGTCGTGCACCAGCACCTTGTCGAAGCGGGCCGACACGCGGCCGACCCGGCTGGTCAGGCCGATCGCCGGGGCGTAGTCCAGCCCCTGGCATGGCCCGGCCAGTTCCAGCAGATAGCCTTCGCTTGGGCGCGGCCACACCGCCAGCGCGCTCTCGCCCAGTTCGGTCCAGCCGGACAACGACCCGTACAACGGCATGTCCTGCTGCGGCGGACCGGCGTGCGCGCGGTACAGATCAAGCTTCTGCGCGGTGGACAGGCGGCCGGTACTGGCGCACGCGGCCAGCCCAAGGCACAGGGCCGCGATGGCAAGGGTCTGCTTCATGACGCCTCCTGCTGGGGAATGTGCGCCGATCATGCGCCGCCCGGCGTGGTCCCGGCGAGAGGAACCCGCCGGGTGTTCAGCGCTCAGGCAGGCAGCGCTGCCTGCTCAGACCTCGCTGTGGGCCAGGCTGTGCAGCCGCCCTTCGCGCAGTTCCAGCACGCGGTCCAGCTTGCGTGCCAGCGAGCGGTCGTGGGTCACCAGCACCAGGCTGGTGTGGTGCGCGCGGTTGAGCTCGAGCATCAGCTCGAACACGGTCGCGGCGGTCTTGTCGTCCAGGTTGCCGGTGGGCTCGTCGCCGAGCACGCAGGCCGGGCGGTTGACCAGGGCGCGGGCCACGGCGGCACGCTGGCGCTCACCGCCGGAGAGCTCGCCCGGCTTGTGGTCCACCCGGTGCCCCAGGCCGACCGATTCCAGCAACGCCTGCGCGCGGTTGCGCGCGTCAGCCACTTCTTCGCCCCCAAGCAGCACCGGCATCATCACGTTTTCCAGCGCGGTGAATTCGGGCAGCAGGTGATGGAACTGGTAGACGAAGCCGAGGGCGCGGTTGCGCAGGCGGCCACGCTGGCTGTCGGACAGACCGGACATGCGCTGGCCAGCCACATAGACCTCGCCCGCCGTCGGCGTATCCAGGCCGCCCAGCAGGTGCAGCAGGGTGCTCTTGCCGGCGCCGGAGGCACCGATGATGGCCACGGTCTCGCCGGCGGCCACGCGCAGGTCCAGCCCGTTGAACACCGGGGTCTGCATGCGGCCTTCGGCATAGGTCTTGGCCAGCGCTTCGGCGCGGATGACTTCCTGGCCCAGGGTGAGTGCTTCATTCATAACGCAGGGCCTCCGCCGGCTGGGTACGTGCCGCGCGCCAGGCGGGATACAGGGTGGCAAGGAAGCTCATGACCAGCGCCACGGCGGTGATCATGATGATGTCCGGGGTCTGCATGTCGGTCGGCAGGCCGGTGATGTAGTACACGTCCTCCGGCAGCAGCTTGACGTTGAACAGCGTCTCGATCGCGCCGAGGATGCGCTCCAGGTTCAAGGTCAGGGTAATGCCACCGATCACGCCCAGCACGGTGCCGAAGATGCCGATCAGCGAGCCCTGCACCATGAACACCTGCATCACCCCGCCCGGGGTCAGACCCAGGGTCCGCAGGATCGCGATGTCGGCCTGCTTGTCGGTGACCAGCATCACCTGCGAGGAGACCAGGTTGAACGCGCCCATGGCGATGATCAGCGAGAGCAGGATGCCCATCACCACCTTCTCCATGCGCAGCGAGTGGTAGAGGTTGGCGTTCTGCTGGGTCCAGTCACTGACGCGGTAGGCACCGGTCAGGTTGTGGGCCAGATCGACGCCGACGTCCAGCGCCTTGTCCATGTCGTGCAGCTTCAGGCGCACACCGGTGACGCCATCGATGCGCAGCACCTTTTCCAGATCGGCCATGTTGGCGTAGGCCACGCCGCGGTCGACCTCGTTGTAACCGGCCTCGAAGATGCCGCTCACGGTGAAGCGCTTCATGCGCGGGATCGCGCCGATGGGCGTGCCCTGCACTTCCGCCAGGGTCACCAGCACCGTATCGCCCACGCCGACGCCGAGGTAGATCGCCAGTTCCTGGCCCACCAGCAGGTTGTAGCTGCCTGCGGTCAGGCTGTCGAAGCTGCCCTTCTTGACCTTCTGGTTGATGACCGAGACGTTCGGCTCCAGCGCCGGGTCGATGCCCTGCACGATGGCGCCCTGCACACGGGGGCCGCTGAGCATGGCCTGGATTTCGATGTACGGCGCCGCGCCGGCGACACGCGGGTCCTTTTTCGCCACATCCACCGCATGCGCCCAATCGGCCATCGGGGCGCCGTCGGTGGTGATGGTGGTATGCGCGGTCATCTGCAGCAGCCGGTCGCGGATTTCCTTCTGGAAACCGCTCATGACCGCCAGCGTGGTGATCAGCACGGTCACGCCCAGCGCGATGCCGAGGATCGAGGCCATGGAGATGAAGGAGATGAAGCCGTTGCGGCGTTTGGCGCGCAGGTAGCGCAGGCCAATCGAGACAGGTATGGGTTTGAACATGCAGGTACGCCGGACAATTCAGGCTATGGTGCCACTGCAGGGGGTGAACGGGAAATGCAGTGTGCCCGGACGGCTAGTCGCAGTTCACGTGCCTGCGCCGCCGGAAGGGTATCGGGCCAGAACAGGCGCCAGTGGCGACGCCCTTCATACCGCCAGCGCAGCTGCAGCAGCGGGCCACGGCGACGCATCTGCAGGTCCTCGACCGCCTCGCCATCCACCTGGGCCGGTTCATCATCCAGGGGGATCAGGAAGGCGCAGCCCGGGCCGCGCGCATACCGCCACGCCTCCAGCCACGTGCCCACCATCGCCACCAGGCCCAAGGCCAGGCCCCACGGCGCCGGAAGCTCGGTGGCCCACAGGGCCCAGGGCATCAGCGCGCCCATGGCGATCAGCGCGCGGCACTGCCAGCGCGAGGGGTGCCACTCAAGCTGGCAGGGCGCGAATCCTGGCGATGAGGGCAGCGGGCGCGGCATGCGGGCATTCTTCGTAACCCATGAACCAGCGCCACAACTTATCGTCTTCGCTTTCCAGCAGGAACAGGAAAACCTCGCGCTCGTCTGTCGGTGCCTGCAGCCAGCAGCGGTCCAGGTAACGGCCGAACAGCTGGTCCAGCTCGCGCATGCCGCGGCGGCAGCGCCAGCGCAGTTTTTTCAGTTCGGTTGCTTCATCCATTTTCTGCGTTTCCAGATAAGGCAAAGCCACGCATGGCGTGGCTCTACCGGTTCGATCCTTTTCTGAGACGCCACGCATGGCGTGGCGCTACCGGGCACGTCTGGATCAGGCGCGACGCGCCATCATCAGCTTCTTGATCTCGGCAATGGCCAGCGCCGGGTTCAGGCCCTTCGGACAGGTCCGCGAGCAGTTCATGATGGTGTGGCAGCGGTACAGCTTGAACGGGTCTTCCAGCTCGTCCAGGCGCGCACCGGTGTCTTCATCGCGCGAGTCGACGATCCAGCGGTAGGCCTGCAGCAGGATGGCCGGGCCCAGGTAACGTTCGCCGTTCCACCAGTAGCTCGGGCAGCTGGTCGAACAGCACGCGCACAGGATGCACTCGTACAGGCCGTCCAGCTTCTTGCGGTCTTCCGGCGACTGCAGGCGCTCGCGATCCGGCGGCGGCGGGGTCTGGGTGCGGATCCACGGCTTGATCGAGGCGTACTGCGCGTAGAAGTGGGTCAGGTCCGGCACCAGATCCTTGACCACGCTCATGTGCGGCAGCGGGTAGATCGGCACTTCGGCCTTGCCGCAGTCGGCGATGGCGCGGGTGCAAGCCAGCGTGTTGGTGCCGTCGATGTTCATCGCGCACGAACCGCAGATGCCCTCACGGCACGAACGACGGAAGGTCAGGGTCGGATCGATCTCGTTCTTGATCTTGATTAGCGCGTCCAGGACCATCGGGCCGCAGGCGTCCAGATCGATCTCGTACGTATCGGTGCGCGGGTTGCTGTCGTCGTCGGGACTCCAGCGGTAGATCTTGAAGGTGCGGGTGTTCTTCGCACCGCTCTTGGCGGGGAAGTGCTTGCCCTTTCCGATCTTGGAATTCTTGGGGAGGGAAAACTCGGCCATGGCTGTTCTCGTTGGCTCAGGCGGCTCGCGCTGCGGTGCAGGCGCGGGTAGCACGGAAGATGAGGAAGTCGACACCACCGGCCAGCGGCGCACGCGCCACCCCACCCTTGCGGGAGACGGCGGTCGCGGGCGCTGCGTGGACGGAGGTCATGCCGCAGGTCTCTTAGTAAACGCGCGGCTTGGGCGGGACGACGTCCACGTCCTTGCTCAGCGTGTACATGTGGACCGGGCGGTAGTCGAACTCGCACTTGCCGTTCTCGTCGACGTTGACCAGCGTGTGCTTCTGCCAGTTGACGTCGTCGCGGTCCGGGAAGTCCTCATGCGCATGCGCGCCGCGGCTTTCCTTGCGCTGTTCGGCCGAGTTGATCGTCGCCACCGCGTTGAGCAGCAGGTTGTTCAGCTCGTAGGTTTCGATCAGGTCCGAGTTCCACACCAGCGAACGGTCGGAGACCTTGACGTCCTGGAAGGAGTCGAAGATCTCGGCCATCTTGGCGCAGCCCTCTTCCAGCGTCTTGCTGGTCCGGAACACCGCCGCGTCGTTCTGCATGGTGCGCTGCATGCGATCGCGGATGACCGAGGTCGGGGTGTCGCCGTTGGCGTAGCGCAGCTTGTCCAGCAGGCCCAGCGCCTTGTCGCACGCATCGGACGGCAGGGTCTTGTGCGGCGCGCCGGACTTGATGGTCTCGGCACAGCGGTTGGCCACCGCACGGCCGAACACGACCAGATCCAGCAGCGAGTTGGAGCCCAGGCGGTTGGCACCGTGCACCGACACGCAGGCCGCTTCGCCGATGGCGTACAGGCCCGGCACGACCGCATCGGGGTTGTCGCCGACCTTGCGCACGACTTCGCCGTGGTAGTTGGTCGGGATGCCACCCATGTTGTAGTGCACGGTCGGGATGACCGGGATCGGCTGCTTGTGCACGTCCACGCCGGCGAAGATGCGGGCGCTTTCAGCGATGCCCGGCAGCTTGTCGTCGATGACGCCCGGGCCGAGGTGGGTCAGGTCGAGCAGGATGTGATCCTTGTGCTCGCCGACGCCGCGGCCTTCGCGGATCTCGATGGTCATCGAACGCGACACCACGTCGCGCGAGGCCAGATCCTTGTAGTGCGGTGCATAGCGCTCCATGAAGCGCTCGCCGTTGCTGTTGCGCAGGATGCCGCCTTCGCCGCGCACGCCTTCGGTGATCAGGCAGCCCGCGCCGTAGATACCGGTCGGGTGGAACTGCACGAACTCCATGTCCTGCATCGGCAGGCCGGCACGCATGACCAGACCGCCGCCGTCGCCGGTGCAGGTGTGGGCCGAGGTGGCGCTGAAGTAGGCGCGGCCGTAGCCGCCGGTGGCCAGCACCACGCCGTGGGCGCGGAACAGGTGCAGCGAGCCGTCGGCCATGTCCAGCGCGAGCACGCCGCGGCAGACGCCTTCGTCATCGAAGATCAGGTCGAGCGCGAAATACTCGATCATGAAGCGCGCGTTGTGCGCCAGCGACTGCTGGTACAGCGTGTGCAGCATGGCGTGGCCGGTACGGTCGGCCGCGGCGCAGGTGCGCTGCGCGGACGGACCTTCGCCGTACTTGGTGGTCATGCCACCGAACGGGCGCTGGTAGATCTTGCCTTCTTCGGTACGGCTGAACGGCACACCGTAGTGTTCCAGTTCGATGATGGCCGGAATCGCTTCGCGGCACATGTACTCGATGGCGTCCTGGTCACCCAGCCAATCCGAGCCCTTGATGGTGTCGAAGAAGTGGTAGCGCCAGTCGTCTTCGCCCATGTTGCCCAGCGCGGCGGAAATACCGCCCTGCGCGGCCACGGTGTGCGAACGGGTCGGGAAGACCTTGGTCAGGCAGACCGTCTGCAGGCCCTTGGCGGCAAGGCCGAACGTGGCGCGCAGGCCAGCACCGCCGGCGCCGACCACGACCATGTCGTACTTGTGTTCCGTAATCTTGTAAGCGGACATCTAATCTGGATTCCTGTCTTGGTGCCTGGACTCAGGCGACGCCGAGCGCGATGCGGGCGACCGCAAAAACACTGACGATCCCGCCGAGCACGGCGATGAACTTCACCGTGGTCTGCAGCGCCAGGGCCAGCAGCGAATTGTGGATGTAGTCTTCCAGCACGACCTGCAGGCCGAGCTGGGCATGCCAGAACATCGCGACCAGGAAGCCGACCAGCAGCACCGCGTTCCACGGCTTGGACACCGCGTCGGTGGCGGTCACGTAATCGGCGCCGATCAGGCTCAGCACGAACACCAGGAACCAGATGGTCAGGCCGACCAGCGCGGTGGCGGTCAGGCGCTGCATCACGAAGTGCTCGGTACCGGTCTTGGCAGCGCCAAGGCCACGCACGTTCTTCAGCGGGGTACGGTACTTGTTCATGCGGCCGCTCCCATGAAGACGTAGGCCCAGACCAGGGCGGTGATCACCAGGCTGGCGAAGACCGAGACCCAGCTGCTGCGCACGAAGGCGGGAATGGAGAAGCCGATCGCGAAGTCCTGCACGATATGGCGGATGCCATTGCACAGGTGGTAGGCGAAGGACCAGGTCCATGCGAACAGGAACAGCTTGCCGTACCAGCTGCCGGCATGGCCGGTGAAGCAGTTCCAGGATTCAGGACCCATCATCAGGGCGAGCAGGCCGCCGGCAATGATCAGGGCTCCAACAGACAGAAAGATGCCGGTGGCTCGATGCAGGATCGAGGTGGCCATCTGAATCTGCCAGCGATACACCTGAAGGTGCGGGGAAAGGGGACGTTCTCTGGCGGCCATTCGCTGGGCTCGTTGTCTCGGCTGGGCGGCGCAATGCCGCGTTGGCTCAATGCTGATCAGAAATCGATGCAGCGTCCGTTTTTCTCCCAATCTCCGTACCGCACCGGATCAAGTCCGCCGCGGCCGCCGATTTCCAAAGGCAATGCCGGGGTCTCGGGAAGCGGTTGCTCCTCGGGTACCAGCGTGCCTTCAGCTTCAGAATCTGGAGAGGGGGTTGTTTGGCCTATCATGGGTGGTCTCGCAACGCACAAATTTTAGACCCCGTTCACGTGCCTGACAACCTGCCCTCCGATTTCGCCGGCTTTTCGCGCCTCCCCGGTCACCAGCTGCTCAGTCTCAGCGGTGCCGATGCGGCCGCGTTCGCCCATGCCCAATTCTCCAGCGATGTCACCGCCCTGCCCCTGCGGCATTGGCAGTGGAGTGCCTGGCTGACGGCCAAGGGCCGCACCATTGCTGTGTTCCAGCTGTTGCGGCTGGACCAGGAGCGCATCGTGCTGGTGCTCGCCGATGGCGACGCCGATGCGATTGCGTCGCAGTTGCAGCGTTTTGTCTTCCGCCGCAAGGTGCGGATCGAGGTCCGCAATGATCTTGCCGTGGCGGCAAGCTTCACCGCGCCGGAATCGGCCTCCGGCGGCGCGATTGCGCAACTTGGCGGGGAAAACATCGAATTGGACCTGGGCAGCGACGCACTTCCGCGCAGCCTGCGCATCGGCGCCGCCGACGCCGTGGCGACCCACGCCGACAGCGCGGATATCGCGCTGGCCTGGCGCCAGGCCGATCTGCGCTACGGCCTGCCGCGCCTGGATGCCGATCAGCGCGAGCAGTGGACGCCGCAGCAGCTGGGCCTGGACCGCCTGAACGGGTACAGCGTCAAGAAAGGCTGCTACCCGGGCCAGGAAATCGTGGCCCGCACCCACTTCCTGGGCAAGGCCAAGCGCGCCCTGCAACTGCTGCGGGTCGTGGAGGGCACGACCAGCGGCACGCAGGTACATCAGAAGGACGCGGCGATCGGCACGGTGGCCTCGGTGGCCGGTGATCTGGCCCTGGCGGTGCTGCCACTGGAGATCGCGCCGGAGCCGTTGAGCGTCGGTGGGGTCCAGGCCGCCCACCTGCCGTTGCTGGACGGTCTGGCGCGGTAACAGGCATCGACCGTTGGTCGATGCGGCACGCCATGAACGTTGATGGGCGTGCGTGGAGCCGGCCAGCGGCCGGCAACCCCGTAACCCGCCCGCGCCTTACGCGTCGTTCAAGCGCTCGCCGGTCTGCGCATCGAAGAAATGCAGGCCCTGCGGATGGATCGCCACGCGGATCGGCTCGCCGACCGACGGCAACTCCTGCGGTGCCACGCGCATCACCAACGGCTGACCGCCACTGGTCATGTTGACGAAAATCTCGTTGCCGACCGGCTCGATGCCATCGATCATCGCCTCGAACGCCGTCGCATCCCCGGCCGCGGCCGGCTGCAGATGCTCCGGGCGCACGCCCACGGCGATCGCCTTGCCGACCCACGCCTGATCGATCCGGGCCTGGCCCAGCGGCGCGGTCAGCCCGGTGTCCTGCACGGCATAGCCGCTGTCGGTGCGCTGCAGGGTGCCGCGCAGCACGTTCATCGCCGGGCTGCCGAGGAAGCCGGCCACGAACAGGTTGGCCGGGCGGTCGTACAGCGCCATCGGGGTATCGATCTGCTGGATCACGCCATCCTTGAGCACCACGATGCGCTGGCCCAGGGTCATCGCTTCCACCTGATCGTGGGTCACGTAGATCATGGTGGTGCCCAGCTTGCGGTGCAGCTGCGCGATTTCGGTCCGCACGCTGTGGCGCAGCTTGGCGTCCAGGTTGGACAGCGGCTCATCGAGCAGGAACACCGCCGGCTCGCGCACCAGCGCGCGGCCCAGCGCAACGCGCTGGCGCTGGCCGCCGGACATCGCCTTGGGCAGCTTGTCGAGCATCTCGGTCAGGCCCAGCGTTTGGGCCGCCTCACTGACCCGCTTGCTGATCGTGGCCTTGTCGTGGCCGCGCAGCTTCAGACCGAAGGCCAGGTTCTCGGCCACGGTCATGTGCGGATACAGCGCATAGCTCTGGAACACCATGGCGATGTCACGATCCTTGGGCGCCACGTCGTTGACCACGCGGTCGCCGATCGTCAGCGTGCCGCCACTGATTTCTTCCAGGCCGGCGACCATGCGCAGCAGTGTGGACTTGCCACACCCGGACGGCCCCACCAGCACCATCAATTCACCATCGGCCACTTCGAAGGTCGCGCCCTGCACGGCCACCTGACCGTTGTCGTAGACCTTGCGAACGCCCTGCAACTGCACTTTTGCCATATCACCATTCCAGTCCGCCCGGTCTCCGGGCTGTTATGCGGAACTGCCTTCGGCCCTCCCGATGGCAGGTCGATGGCGTGGTGCCGCATGACGGCGACCACTGCAATCGAATACAGTCTGCGCATTCTGCCATGTAAACGTTTTCACGTGGCACTATCCGATAGTCGGCCGTGACCTGGATGCCGGGGAGGATGCGATATCCCCCACGACACCGGGTTGGCAGGCCATCATGCCGGGCGGAATCCATGGGGCGTGCTGCACCTGCAACAAGCAGACAACGGACCCCGCCCGACCCCCGAGAACATAGACGAGAAGCGATTGACAACGATGTCACCCGGATCTGAAACTCGAGCGATGCACGACACCCTTTTCCTGTTTGGCGCCACAGGTGACCTGGCCCAGCGCTACCTGTTCCCCTCGCTGCTGCGATTGCTGGGCGACGGCCTGCTCCCCGAAGACTTCAAGGTTCGTGCGCTGGCGTTGTCGCCGCACGACACCGACGCCTTCCGCGAGATCCTGCGCCCGCGCCTGCAGCAGGCCATGCCGATGGCCAGCCAGGACGATATCCACTCGCTGCTGCAGCGCATCGACTACCGCTCGGTGGACCTGCGCGATCCCGAGTCCGTGGCCGAATCGGTCCACGACCTGGTCGACCGCAACTGCGTGAGCTACCTGGCGATCCCGCCGGGCCTGTACATCTCCACCTGCGAAGGCCTGGCCAAGGGCGGCGCGCTGGCCGCCCCGCACCGCCTGATGCTGGAAAAGCCGATCGGCAGCGACAGTGCCAGCGCCGAGGAGATCATCTCCACCATCGGCCAGTGGATCGACGAAGACCGCGTGTTCCGCCTGGACCACTACCTGGGCAAGGCCGCGGTGCAGAACCTGATCGCGCTGCGCTTCGGCAATACGCTGCTCGAGGCGGTCTGGAACCGCAACTACATCGAATCGGTGCACATCCTGGTCGCCGAGAGCGAAGGCGTGGATGGCCGCGATGCGTACTACGCCCGCTCCGGCGCGCTGCGCGACATGGTCCAGAGCCACATCCTGCAGCTGCTGTGCCTGGTCGCGATGGAACCGCCGGCGTCGCTGGAAGCCGACCGCATCCGCGACGAAAAGGTCAAAGTGCTGCGCGCCCTGCGCCCGCTCGATGCCAAGCATGCCGCGCGTGACAGCGTGCGGGGCCGCTACACCGCCGGCACCATCAACGGCCAGCCTGCGCAGGCCTACCAGCCGCCGGAAGGCAGCGATGTGGAAACCTTCGCCGGCGTCACCGCGCATATCGACAACTGGCGCTGGTCCGGCGTGCCGTTCCACCTGGTCACCGGCAAGCGCCTGGCCGAGCGCACCACCCGCGTGGTGGTCACGCTCAAGCCGGTCACGCATTGGCTGTTCGAGCGCCCGCACCGCGGCAATGCCACCCCCAACCGCATCACCTTCCAGCTGCAGCCGCAGGAAAACATCGAGCTGGGCCTGATGAGCTCGCTGGCCGGCCCGGAATGGGGCGCGCTGGAACTGCATCCGCTGGAACTGGAACTGTCCGTGCCGACCGGCCTGCACCGCCGCATCGCTTATGAACGCCTGTTCCTGGATGCCTTCAACGGCAACCATGCGCTGTTCGTGCGCGATGACGAAGTGCGCGCGGCCTGGGCGTGGATCGACAGCGTCAGCGATGCGTGGAAGGAAGCCAAGCTGCCGTTGCAGCCCTACCCGGCCGGCCAGTGGGGTCCAGAAGAAGCCGCAGGCTTCCTGCCTGCCGACGCCGATGCCGACGCAACCCGCGGTGGCCAGGCATGACGGTGTTGTCCCAGCCGGTCCTCGTCGCGGATATCGGCGGTACCAATGCACGCTTCGCCCTGGCCGATACCTCGCTGGCCGCGCCGCTGCAGCAGGACAGCATCCGCGAATTCGCGGTCGCTGACTTCCCCTCGCTCGGCGAAGCCGCACGCCACTACCTGGAGCAGATCGGCGCCGAAGCCAAGCGCGGTGTGTTCGCCGTGGCCGGCCGTGTCGACGGTGACGAGGCGCGCATCACCAATCACCCGTGGGTGATCTCGCGCATCCGCACCGCACACATGCTCGGCTTCGACGACCTGCACCTGATCAATGACTTCGCCGCCCAGGCGATGGCGATTTCGCTGCTGCAGCCGCAGGACGTGATCCAGGTCGGCGGCGCGGCGTGGGTGCCGGGCAAGCCGGGCCAGCCGCGCAACTACGCGGTGATCGGCCCGGGCACCGGGCTGGGCGTGGGCGGGCTGATCCTTCGCCATGGCCGCTGCTATCCGCTGGAAACCGAAGGCGGCCACGTCAGCTTCCCGCCGGGTACACCGGAAGAAATCCGCATCCTGGAGATCCTGTCCGAACAGTTCGGCCGTGTCTCCAACGAACGCCTGATCTGCGGCCCCGGCCTGGTCAACATCCATCGCGCCGTGTGCGAGATGGCCGATATCGACCCGGGCCAGCTGCAGCCGGTGGACGTCACCGCGCGGGCGCTGCATGGCGACCCGCAGGCCATGCGCACCGTGGATGTGTTCTGCGCGGTGTTCGGCGCGATCGCCGGCGATCTGGTGCTGATGCAGGGCGCCTGGGATGGCGTGTTCCTGACCGGCGGGCTGGTGCCGAAGATGCTCGATTCGCTGCAGCACTCCGGTTTCCGCCAGCGCTTTGAACACAAGGGCCGCTTCTCTTCGATCATGTCCAAGGTGCCGTCACTGGCCGTGATGCACCCCAGCCCCGGCCTGCTCGGCGCGGCCGCCTACGCGGCGGATGTGGAACGCGATCTGCCGGGAGGCACTGTATGAATACCCTGGATACGTCCGAACGTTTCACCTTGATCCGGCACGGCGATGCCGATGGCTGGATCGAGGCCGTCGCCGCGGAAATGGCGGCCGAGCTGAACCGCGACATCGCCGAATTCGGCCGCGGGCGCATGCTGCTCTCCGGCGGCACCACGCCGGCACCGGTCTACCAGGCGCTGGCCGAGCTGGACGTGCAATGGGACCGGGTGGAAGTGAGCCTGGTCGATGAGCGCTGGCTGTCGCCGCAGGATCGCGACAGCAATGCCTGGCTGGTGAAGGAGAGCTTCCTGACCCGTGCCGAAGGCGCCCATTTCGATCCGCTGGTGCGGGTCGGCAAGCCGCTGCCCGAGTGCGTCTACAGCGCCAACCTGCAGGCACAGCACAGCCAGCGGCCCTGCCTGAGCGTGCTCGGCATGGGCAACGACGGCCACACTGCGTCGCTGTTCCCGGGGTCGAAGGACCTGACCCGGGCACTGGAAAGCACCCTGCCCTACGCGGCGCTGGATGCCACCGGCTGCCCCGGTGCCAACCAGTGGCCGCTGCGCATCACTCTCACCCCGCACGGCTTGAAGCAGAGCCGCCAGCGCCTGCTGCTGCTGCGCGGCAAGCAGAAGCTGGAAGTGCTCAAGCACGCGCTGGAAAGCAACAATCCGCAGCTGTATCCCATCCTCAACGCGATCGATCTCGACGGCGCGAAACTGCGCGTCCACTGGTGTGACTGAGTTGCCCCGGTGTTGTTCCGTTCGCCTTCTCATAGCCGGTAGCCAATGAGCCTGCATCCCAAACTCCATGCCATCACCGAGCGCATCGTCCAGCGCAGCGTCGCCTCGCGCGCCGCCTACCTGGCCGGTGTCGACGCGGCGCTGCGCGACGGTCCGTTCCGTTCGCGCCTGAGCTGCGGCAACCTCGCCCACGGGTTCGCCGCGTGCGGCCCGACCGACAAGTCGCGCCTGCGCGGCGGCGTGACGCCCAACCTGGGCATCATCACCGCGTACAACGACATGCTCTCGGCGCACCAGCCGTTCGAGCACTACCCGGAGATCCTGCGCGAAACCGCGCGCGAACTCGGCGCGACCGCACAGGTGGCCGGTGGCGTGCCGGCGATGTGCGACGGCGTCACCCAGGGCCGCGGCGGCATGGAGCTGTCGCTGTTCTCGCGCGATGTGATCGCCCAGTCCACCGCGATCGGCCTGAGCCATGACATGTTCGACGCCAGCGTCTACCTCGGCGTCTGCGACAAGATCGTGCCCGGCCTGCTGATCGGCGCGCTGGCCTTCGGCCACCTGCCGGCGATCTTCCTGCCGGCCGGCCCGATGACCCCGGGCATCCCGAACAAGCAGAAGGCCGAAGTGCGCGAGCGCTATGCGGCCGGCCAGGCAACCCGCGAGGAACTGCTGGAGGCCGAGGCCGCCTCGTACCACGGCGCCGGTACCTGCACCTTCTACGGCACCGCCAACTCCAACCAGACCCTGCTCGAAGCGATGGGCGTGCAGTTGCCGGGCGCCTCGTTCGTCAACCCCGATACGCCGCTGCGCGATGCGCTGACCCGCCAGGCAGCGGTGCGTGCGCTGGAAATCAGCGCACTGGGCGATGACTTCCGTCCGCTCGGCCGGCTGATCGATGAGCGCGCGATCGTCAATGCGGTGGTCACGCTGATGGCCACCGGCGGCTCGACCAACCACACCATCCACTGGATCGCGGTGGCGCGTGCGGCCGGCATCGTGCTGACCTGGGACGACATGGACCAGCTCTCGCAGCTGATCCCACTGCTGGCCCGCGTCTATCCGAACGGCGAAGCCGACGTGAACCGCTTCGCCGCCGCCGGTGGCACCGCGTTCGTGTTCCGCGAGTTGATGGAGGCCGGGCTGATGCACGCCGACCTGCAGACCGTGGCCGAAGGCGGCATGCACCAGTACGGCCAGGAACCGGCGCTGCGCGATGGCAAGCTGACCTACATCGATGGCGTGCGCGAGAGCGCCGATCCGGACGTGGTGCGTGGCGTGGCCGATCCGTTCGAAGCCCAGGGTGGCCTGCGCCTGCTGCGCGGCAACCTTGGCCGATCGCTGATCAAGCTGTCAGCGGTGAAGCCGCAGTTCCGCACGATCGAAGCGCCGGCCGTGGTGGTCGATGCACCGCAGGTGCTGAACAAGCTGCATGCCGCCGGTGTGCTGCCGCACGATTTCGTGGCGGTGGTGCGTTACCAGGGCCCGCGCGCCAACGGCATGCCGGAGCTGCATTCGCTGGCGCCGCTGCTGGGCCTGCTGCAGAACCAGGGCCGCCGCGTGGCGCTGGTCACCGATGGTCGCCTGTCCGGTGCCTCGGGCAAGTTCCCGGCCGCGATCCACATGACACCGGAAGCCTCGCGCGGCGGTCCGCTGGCGCGGGTGCGCGAGGGCGACATCATCCGTCTGGATGGTGAGGCCGGCACGCTGGAGCTGCTGGTGGATGCGGCGGAATTCGCCGCGCGCGAGCCGGCGCCGAACACGGCACCGGCCGCGCACGATCTGGGCCGCAATCTGTTCGCGATGAGCCGCCGCCTGGTGGGCCCGGCCGACCAGGGCGCGATGTCGATTTCGTGTGGGCCGGCCGCCGATGACGGCAGCATCTGGAACTACGATGCGGAATACGAGCTTGGGCATGATGCGGCGGCGGCGGATGCGCCGCATGAGGCGAAGGACGCCTGAGCTGACGCAGAAGCGGCGGCTGGGTGTCGTGAACCCATCCATGGGGGCTCGTCAGCGCCATCCATGGCGCTGTAACGGTCCTGGTTGGGGCCATCCGCTGCCTCCCGACACATACCGGCGCCTCGTTTGCGCTGCAGACATTGATGAAAAGAAGGATTGGAAACGCATGAGCATCGCCGAACATCAGAAACGCGCTGAAACACTGTTGAAGGCTGCCGGCATTCTGCCGGTGGTGACCGTGCATACGCTGGACCAGGCCCGTGCGGTCAGCGCGGCGTTGCTGGAGGGCGGGCTGCCGGCGATCGAGCTGACGCTGCGTACGCCGGTGGCGATGGAAGCGCTCGCCATGCTCAAGCGCGAGCTGCCGGATGTGGTGGTGGGTGCGGGCACGGTGTTGACCGTGGAGCAGATGCAGCAGTCCATCGATGCGGGCGCCGATTTCCTGGTCACGCCGGGTACGCCGGCGCACATGGCCGATGCGCTGGCGCAGGCGCCGCTGCCGGTGGTGCCGGGTGCGGCGTCGCCGACGGAGATGCTGGCGCTGTATGCGCGCGGCTTCCGGGTGTGCAAATTGTTCCCGGCCTCGGCCGTGGGTGGGCTGGCGATGATCAAGGGCCTGGCCGGTCCGATTCCGGATCTGAAGCTGTGCCCGACCGGCGGCATCACCGAAGACACCGCCGCCGAATACCTGGAGCAGAAGAACGTGGTCTGCATCGGTGGTTCGTGGATGGTGCCGGGGGGCTGGATCGAGCGTGGCGAGTGGGACAAGGTGCGCGAAAGCGCGGCCCAGGCCGCGAAGATCGTGGCGCGGGTCCGCGCGCACTGAACGAAAACGCCCGGGCATGCCCGGGCGTTTTTTTACGTGCATCCTGCGCGTGGATTACATCGGGCGCGCCGGATCCACCAGGCCGTACTGGCTGGCCATGCGCGCGAGCGCGATGTTGTCGTTGATGCCCATTTTCTCGAACAGGCGCGCCTTGTGCGTGTTGACGGTCTTCGCGCTCAGGCTCAGGCGTTTGGCGATGTCTTCCTGGCGCAGGCCCTGGGTCAACAGCAGCGCCACTTCCAGTTCGCGCGGGGACAGGGTGTCGAACGGCGAATGGTTGCCTTCCACATTGGACAACGCGAGGTTCTGCGCGATGCTGTTGCCGAGATAACGACGGCCGAGCGCTGCATCGCGCACGGCACGCAGCAGTTCCTGGGCATCGCAGGCCTTGCCGATGTAGCCGGAAGCACCGGCTTCGAGCAGGCGCTTGGGCATCGGCCCATCTTCAAGGACGGAGACGATCACCACGCGGGTGCCGTGGTCGCCACGGACCACGCGCTCGGTGACTTCCATGCCGCTGACGCCAGGCAGGTGCAGATCGCACAGCACGACGTCGGGCCGCAGGCGGCGGATATCCGGCAATGCATCTTCGCCACTCTCCGCCTCACCGACCACCTCGATGTCGGTCTCGTTGGAGAGGATCATCTTCATGCCCGTGCGCACCAGAGCATGATCGTCCACCAGATACACTCGAATCGTCATCCGCCAACCTCGTCAAACACTGTGAACGGGGGCAAGCCTAGCCGCGGGATGTGTCGATCACAAGGAACCGGGTTCCCCATCATCGCGTTCTGCTCCACGCATCACAGACGTGCTGTCTGCCCCTCCCCCTGTGCCTCTCATCCTCTTCTGTTCCAGTGGAACAGCCTATGGATGCCGCCCGTTTTCATGCCGCTTTCGGCTAGTTTACCGCCGTATTCGTCTCAGCGGCATGCCGCCACGGATGGCGACGGCGGAACATGACCAGGAAGCACCCTACCACCCAGACCAGGGCGGCACACCAGCCGGCCAGGATGTCGGAAGGGTAATGGACCCCGAGGTAGACCCGGGACAGGCTGACCAGCACCGCAAAGGTCACCGCGGAGAACGCGACCGGCCAGCGCCAGCGGGTGTTCCAGGCCAGCAGCACCAGGGTGACGGCCAGGGTCATCGAGCCCATGGCATGGCCACTGGGGAAGCTGAAGGTGCTTTCCGGGGCGATGGATTCCCACAGGCTGGGCCGGTCGCGCTGGAAGAAGCGCTTGCTGCCCAGGTTGAGCAGCGCCGAGCCGGCAAAGCAGATCGCCACGAAACTGGCCTCGCGCCAGCGTTTGCGCCAGGCCAGCAGGACCACGATCAGCACATCGGCCGGGATCAGGAACCACTCGTAGCCCAGTTTGGAGAGCAGCACGAAGAACTGGTCCAGGCCCGGCGAATGCAGGCCATGCATCTTCCACAGCAGCGGCGCATCGAAATAGATCGATTCCAGCTCATGGACTTCATCGGCCAGGGCGACGAACCCGGCCAGGGGCAGCAGCACGCCCACGAACAGCAGCACGAAGCGCCAGGCGTTGCGGCCCATCCAGTGGCGGAAACCGGCCGCCGCCTCCGGGGCAGCCAGCACCGCCGGCTTATCCGAGCGTTCGGACATAGGTGCGTTCGACGTAATCGTCGATCAGCGCCACGAAGTCCTGGGCGATGTTCTCGCCGCGCAGCGTGACCGTCTTTTCACCGTCCACGAAGACCGGCGCCGCCGGCGTCTCGCCGGTCCCCGGCAGGGAGATGCCTATGTTGGCGTGGCGCGACTCGCCCGGCCCGTTGACGATGCAGCCCATGACCGCCAGGGTCATGCTTTCGGCCCCGGGGTGGTTCACCTTCCAGAGCGGCATTTTCTCGCGCACATGGTTCTGCACGACCTTGGCCAGCTCCTGGAAGAACTCCGAGGTGGTCCGTCCGCAGCCCGGGCAGGCCGTGACCAGCGGCGTGAAGGCGCGCTGCCCGGTGGTCTGCAGCAGTTCCTGGGCGACGATCACCTCGGCGGTGCGCGACTGGCCCGGTTCGGGGGTCAGCGAAATGCGGATGGTGTCGCCGATGCCTTCCTGCAGCAGCACCGCCAGCGCCGCTGAGGAGGCGACGATGCCCTTGCTGCCGATGCCGGCTTCGGTCAGGCCCAGGTGCAGCGCGAAATCCGAGCGCTGGGCCAGGTCGCGGTACACCGCGATCAGCTCCTGCACCCCACTGACCTTGGCCGACAGCACGATGCGGTCGCGCGGCAGGCCCAGTTCCACGGCGGTCTCGGCCGAATCCAGCGCCGAGCGGATCAGCGCCTCACGCAGCACGCGCCCGGCATCCCAGGGCTGCGCGCGCTGGCTGTTCTCGTCCATCAGGCGCGCCGCCAGCGACTGGTCCAGCGAGCCCCAGTTGGCGCCGATGCGGACCGGCTTGTTGTAGCGGATCGCAAATTCGATCAGCTGCGCGAACTGGGTGTCTTTCTTCTTGCCGAAGCCGACGTTGCCCGGATTGATCCGGTACTTGGCCAGGGCTTCGGCGCAGGCCGGCTCCTGGGTCAGCAACTGGTGGCCGTTGTAATGAAAGTCGCCGATCAGGGGGACATCGATCCCCATCATCTGCAGCTTTTCCACGATCCGCGGGATGGCCGCGGCCGACTCGGGATTGTTGACGGTCAGCCGCACCATCTCCGAGCCTGCGCGCCACAGTTCGGCCACCTGCTTCACACTGGCGGCGACATCGGCGGTGTCGGTGTTGGTCATCGACTGCACCACCACGGGATGGCCGCCACCCACGACCACGCCGCCGATACGGACAGGCTGGGTCTGGCGGCGGGCCCACACGGCGGAGTCGGCGGGTTGGGTCGGTCGGGTCACGGCGTCATGCATCGGCGTATTTTAGCGCGCCCAGCGCGCACGTAGGTGCCTGTCGTTGCTCGGCGCTCATGTTCAGCCCCCGCC
This sequence comes from Stenotrophomonas sp. RIT-551, assembly GCF_026241915.1. Taxonomy (NCBI): domain Bacteria; kingdom Pseudomonadati; phylum Pseudomonadota; class Gammaproteobacteria; order Lysobacterales; family Lysobacteraceae; genus Stenotrophomonas; species Stenotrophomonas sp. RIT-551. The sequence continues at coordinate 188,645 of NZ_JAPJIU010000004.1, forward strand.
GCGCGGCGCCCCGCCCCGATGCGGCCGATTGTCGCAGGCAGGCGCTGTCGGGAGCGCATAGGATGTGCGGTGATGACCGGTACCGACGCCCCCTTTCTCCGCACCCTGTGCAGCCTGCGCTGGCTGGCCGTGGCCGGCCAGGCCGCCACGATCCTGGTCGCCACCTGGGTGCTGGGCCTGGAACTGCCGCAGCTGCCGCTGTGGGCCGGCGTCGCCGCGCTGACCCTGTTCAACCTGTACGCGCAGCTGCGTGTGCAAGGCCCCGATACCGCGCCGGTCACCGCCTTCGGCCACATCCTGGTGGATGTCACCGTGCTGACCTGGATGGTCGGCTGGAGTGGCGGCATCGCCAACCCCTTCGGCTCGCTGTTCCTGATCCTGATCGCCCTGGCCGCGCTTGCCCTGCCCCTGCGCTGGACCCTGGCCGTGGCGGCGGCCTGCCTGATCGGCTACGCGGTCAGCGGCGTGTTCGGCCTGCCACTGCCCAGCGGCTACTTCACCGGTGCGCAGATGCAGCAGTGGGGCGTGGTCTGCAACTTCCTGCTGTCGGCAACGGTGGTGCTGGTGTTCGCCACCCGGCTGGCGATCGCCCTGCGCCAGCGCGAGCACGAACTGGCCCTGCTGCGCGAGCGCTTCGTCCGCAACGAAGGCATCGTCGCCCTGGCCACCCACGCCGCCTCGGTGGCGCATGAACTCAATACCCCGCTGGCGACCATGACCCTGCTGGCCGACGACATCGCCGACCAGACTGAAAGCAGCGAGGTCCGTGATGACGTGGAAACCCTGCGCGAGCTGCTGGTGCAGTGCCGCGAGCGCGTGCTGGCACTGGCCCGCCCCGCCGCAGGCGATGCCCCCGGCCGCGATGCGGTGACCTTGCCGCAGGTGCTGGAGCAATGGCGGCTGGTGCGCCCGACCATCGCACTGCATCGCAATGAAGATGCCCCGCTGACCCTGCCGCTGGATCCGGGTATCGGCCATCTGTTGATGGTGCTGCTCAACAATGCCGCCGACGCCGGCGAGAAAGCCGACCGCCCGCAGGTGGATCTGTCGCTGCGCATCGAAGGCGATGACCTGATCGGCGAAGTGCGCGACTACGGCCACGGGTTCGATGCCCGCCAGGCCGTGCTGCCCGGCACCTTGTTCAACAGCGGCAAGACCGACGGCATGGGTGTCGGCCTGGCGCTGTCCCACGCCACCATCGAACGCCTGGACGGCGAGCTGTGGATGCGCCCGGCCAATGGTGCCGGCACCCGCGTCGGCTTCCGCCTGCCCTTGTCCCCACGGGAGACTTCCGCATGACCGCCTTCACCCCCGCGCCCGGTCAGGCCAGCCACGGCCTGCTGGTCGACGACGACGAACTGTATCTGCGCACGCTGCAGCGCAGCCTGGCCCGCAAGGGGCTGGAAACCGTCACCGCCAGCGACACTGCCTCGGCGCTGCTGCTGGCCCGCCAGCAGCCGCCCGCCTACGCGTTGATCGATCTCAAGCTGGGCACCGAGTCCGGCCTTGCCTTGATCCAGCCGCTGCGCGCCCTGCGCGAAGACATGCGAATCCTGCTGGTGACCGGCTACGCCAGCATCGCCACGGCGGTGGAAGCAATCAAACTCGGTGCCGACGATTACCTGCCCAAGCCGGCCACGGTGCCGATGATCCTGCGCGCACTCGGCGAGGAAGACGATGGTCCCGCCGACGATGGCGACATGGAACCGCCGGATGCGATGACCCCGATCAGCCGGCTGCAGTGGGAACACATCCAGCAGGCGATGCATGAGACCGGCGGCAACGTCTCCGCCGCCGCGCGGCTGCTCGGCATGCACCGGCGCTCGCTGCAGCGCAAGCTGGCCAAGCGGCCGAGCCCGGAGCGCGATCCGAGCAGGTGACCGGCCCGTTGCAGCGCCGCGCATGAAAACGAAAACGGCGACCGCGAGGCCGCCGTTTTTGTTGGCCGCATGCGGGGATGCGCGGTTACCAGAACACCGTGTACAGCGCGATCAGGATCGCGATCACCGCCGTACCGCCGATGTTGAAACTCATCGGCGTGGCATAGCGCACGTCATCGGTACGGATCAGGTCCTGCCCGGTGCGCGCCGGCTTCCACAACGAAATCAGCACGGCCAGCACCAGCGCCAGCAGGAACACCAGGCCGACGCGGTCGATGAAGGGCAGCGACGGCCACGCCAGTTTCAACACGATCGACAAGGCGAACGAGCCGATGGCCGCGGCCAGTGCGCCGGCTTCGCTGGCCTTCTTCCAGAACAGGCCGAGCAGGAAGATCACGGTGATGCCCGGGGTGAAGAAGCCGGTGAATTCCTGGATGTACTGGAAGCCCTGGTCGAAGCTGCCCAGCAACGGCCGTGCCGTGGCGATCGCCACCAGCACCGACACCGTTGCTGCGATGCGCCCCACGCGCACCAGCGCGGCTTGGCTGCTCTGCGGGCGCGCCTTGGCGTAGAAATCCAGGGTGAAGATGGTCGCGACCGAGTTAATCTTGGAGGCCAGCGACGCCACGATTGCCGCCACCAGCGCCGCGAAGACCAGGCCGAGGATGCCACTGGGCAGCAGGCTCATCATCGCCGGGTAGGCCCGGTCCGGCTTGCCCAGATCCGGCGCCAGCACCACCGCCGCGATCCCCGGCACCACGACCACCAACGGCACCAGCAGCTTCAGGAAGGCCGCGAACAACACGCCCTTCTGCGCCTCGCCGATGTCCTTGGCCGCCAGCGCGCGCTGGATGATGTACTGGTTGAAGCCCCAGTAACTCAGGTTCATGATCCACAGCCCGCCGATCAACACGCTCAACCCCGGCAGGTCTTTGTAGAACGGATTGTCGGGGTGCAGGATCATCTGGAAGTGTTCCGGGTGCTGGTCCCACAGCTTCTGGAAACCACCGGGGATGCCGGCGTCGCCGCCCACCGCGTTGAGGGTGAGCGCGGTCACCAGCAGGCCACCAAGGATCAGCAGCGAAACCTGCACGATATCGGTCAGCGCCACCGCCTTGAGGCCGCCGTACAACTGGTAGAGCAGCGCGAATACGCCGATCAGCACCAGCGCCAGCATCTGGTCCATGCCGGTGACCTCGGTCACCGCGATCGAGCCCAGCCACAGGATCGAGGTCAGGTTGACGAAAACGTACAGGCCCAGCCAGAACACCGCCATCAGCGTGCGGATCCGGTTGCCGTACCGCTGCTGCAGGAACTGCGGCATCGTGTAGATGCCGTTGCGCAGGAAGATCGGCAGGAAGTACTTGCCCACGATCAGCAGGGTAAGCGCAGCCATCCATTCGTAGGAGGCGATGGCCAGGCCGATCGCATAGCCGGAGCCGGACATGCCGATGATCTGTTCGGCCGAAATGTTGGCGGCAATCAGCGACGCGCCGATCGCCCACCACGGCAGCGAGCGCCCGGCCAGGAAGTAGTCTTCGGCACTCTTGCTGTGCCCGGCCTTCTCGCGCGAGACCCATTGCGCCAGCACGAAGATGCCGGCCAGGTAGACCAGCACGATTGCCACATCGAGTGTTGCCAATCCCACGTCATGCTCCTTGTGCAGCGTTGCACCGGCCCGCGTGTCGGCAATGCGGCGCGCGGCGGCGATCCGCCCCTGCCCAGCGGCAGGGGCCCTGTGGCTCACCGGGTCGGACAGGCGACCACGGTCTGGGCATCATTGCCGGTGCCCAGCGCGATGCGCGATACCGACAGGTCCAGCGCGTTTGAAGACTCCAGCACCGGCAGGCGCTCGATCTTCGACAGGTCAGCACCGGCCGCGGCGAAACACTTCAACGGCACGCCGATCGTCTGCCATTCGTCCTCGCCGATCGCGCCCAACGTCGCCGCCAGATCCAGCCGACCCTCGCACCCCTGGCCGCAACCGATCGCCAGCCCCACCGGCCCGCTGATCGCGCCGCTGCGGCGCACGGTCAGCAGCAACTGCACATCGCCATTGCTCTCGCGGGTGAGGTCCAGCGGGCGCGTGGACAGCAGCGCCATGTCCGCCTTGCCACTCCCCGACCACTGCAGCCGGCGCGCGTCTTCCTGCGCCTTGTGATCGACGGCCGTCACTTTCAGGCTGGCATCGCTGAGCACGGCCGGGAAGGTCACGGCCGGCAGCTCGGACTGTTTGACCCCGCTCAAGCGCATCGCCAGACCCGCGGCCGGCTTGCCCTTGTTGAAATACACGCCGGCATCGCCCTGCTCACCGGTGATGCCCGAGGCTTCCGGCAGTGCGGCGAGGTTGCCGTTGTCGGCATAGCGCAGGCCGAAGCCGAACGCGAACTGCGGGTCGTAGTCCTTCTGGCCGACATTGTTCTGGTACTGCACGGCGGTACGCGGCCAGGAGAAGCTGAGCGTGCCCTTGAAGTCGTGCTGCACACTGCCGTCGGGCTTGCGCAGCAGCACGTCGGCGATGCCGGCCCCTTCCGAGCCGGGCAGCCAGGCGGCAACGAAGGCGTCGGATGCGTTGATCTCGCGGTTCACCCACAGCGGACGGCCACTGAGGAACACCGTGACCACCTTGATGCCCTCGCTCCTGAGCCGCTTGATCAGCTGCAGGTCGCTGTCATCGCCCGGCTTGTAGGCCAGCGTGGCGATGTCGCCCTGGAACTCGGCATACGGGTTCTCGCCCACCACCACCACCGCGACATCCGGTTTGGTGCGGTACCTGCCGTCGATCGCCAGCTCGGCGCTGCCACCGGCGGCGGTGACCTGCTGCTTCAGCCCATCCCAGATGCTGTCCGCGTTCGGGTAATCCGCACGCTTGGTGCCGGTGCCCTGCCAGTTGAGTGTCCAGCCACCGGACTGCTTGCCCAGGTCGTCTGCGCCATCCCCGGCGACCAGCACGCGCTGTTTCGGCGCCAGCGGCAGGAGACCGTCCTGATTCTTCAGCAGCACCAGCGATTCGCGTACCGCCTGGCGCGCGATCGCGCGGTGTTGGGGCGCGCCGAGCAGCTCGAACTTGCCGCCCAGTGGACGCGTGGAGGGCTTGCCGGCCTCGAACAGGCCCAGCCGCAGCTTGACCCGCAGGATGCGACGCACGGCCTCGTCCAGCCGCTCCATGCTGATCACACCGGACTTCACCGCCGCGACATTGCTTTCATAGATCCCCTTCCAGCTGTCGGGCGCCATCAGCATGTCCACACCGGCGTTGAACGAGGCCGGGCAGTTGTCGTTGGTGCAGCCAGCGACCTTGCCGTGGCCGTTCCAGTCGCCGACCACGAAGCCGCCGAAGTGCATGCGCCCCTTCAGGACATCGGTCAGCATCGGCTTGTGGCCGTGCATGGCGACGCCGTTGAAGCTGTTGAACGAGGCCATCACCGTCTGCGCGCCGGCCTGGATGGCGGGCGGGTAACCGGCCGCATGCACGTCGCGCATCACCGCTTCGCTGACCTGGGTATCGCCCTGGTCCTTGCCGTTCGTGGTGCCACCATCGCCGGCGTAGTGCTTGACCGAGGCGATCACGTGGTGCCCGTCCAGGAAGCCCGGCTGGCCGGGGATGCCCTGCAGACCTTCGACCACCTTGCCAGAGAAGCTGGCCACCAGCGCCGGCGACTCGGAATAGCCTTCGTAGGTGCGGCCCCAGCGGTCGTCCTGCGGCACCGCCACGGTGGGGGCGAAGGTCCACTCCATGCCGGTGGTGCGTGTTTCCACGGCGGTGACCTGGCCGATCTGGCGCATCAGCTCCGGGTTGCGGGTGGCGCCCAGGCCGATGTTGTGCGGAAACAGCGTGGCGCCGACGATATTGCTCTGCCCGTGCACCGCGTCGATACCGAAGATGATCGGGATGCCGGGACCGCCGCTGGCCGGATCCAGCGAGGCCGCGTAGTAGGCATCGGCAAGCGCCAGCCATGCCGACGGCGGCGCGTCGTACTTGCCGCCGGGATCGGAGTTGCCGCCGGCCAGCACCGAGCCGATGTGGTACCGGCGCACGTCGTCGGGGGTCATGCTGGCGATATCGCCCTGCACGGTCTGCCCGACCTTCTGCTCCACGCTCATGCCGGCCATCAACGCATCGATGCGCTTCTCCAGCGCCGGGTCTTCGGCCAGCGGCCACGCCAGCTCGGGCCAGTTCTGCGGGTGGATGGCGTCGGCCGCGGTGGCGGCCGCTGGCGACGGTGTGGTCGCGGCAGGCCGGTCACCGCCGCAAGCGGCCAACAGCAACATCGTGGCCGACGTGGCCAGCGCGAGAGCGTGGCGGATCGACCGCCGGTTGGAGCGAAGCGAAAGCAACGGCATGTACCCTCCCAGGTATCGCACAAGCAGCAGACGGATGGCGCGACTCCCCGCGCCATGACGACGTACCTTTGGTGTTGCGCGCGATACTGTCAATCCGGCGCGTGGCTATGCCATCGACCGGCGCTGATATGGGATTGTGCTATAGCCAAACCGACGCCCCACCCTGCAATTCCGGCGGCTCACGGCATACCTCTCCGCCCTGTCAGGGTTTGCCGTGTTGCGCTGCAGTATCCCGGTCGGTGCGCACTGCGCAGATCCGGACGCGCAGCAGCAGGCGCCAGAACGCAGAACCGCCGGGCAGGCCGGCGGTTCGTGGTGATGCGGTGGGGCCGATGCTCAGCCCTTGAGCCGGCCCAGCAGTTCCAGCGTCACCGGGTCGGTGATCGCATGCGCTTCCCCCTGCAACGCCGGCAGCAACTGGCTGGCCAGCTGCTTGCCCAGCTCCACGCCGAACTGGTCGAACGCGTTGATGTTCCAGAGCAGCGACTGCACGTACACGGCGTGTTCGTACATGGCGATCAGCGCACCGAGCGACTGCGGGGTCAGTGCATCGAGCAGGATCAGGGTGCTCGGGCGGCCGCCGGGATACTCACGGTGCGGATCCTCGCTGCCCTGGCCATTGGCCAGCGCTTCGGTCTGCGCCAGCAGGTTGGCCATCAGCGCCTGGTGGTTGACCACGTAGGGATCATCGTTGCGCACGCAGCCGATGAAATCGGCCGGGATCACGCTCGTGCCCTGGTGCAGCGCCTGGAAGAAGCTGTGCTGCACATCGGTGCCCGCCCCGCCCCACCACACCGGCACGGTGTCGCTGGCGACCGGGCTGCCATCGAGCTGCACGCGCTTGCCCAGGCTCTCCATCACCAGCTGCTGCAGGTAGGCCGGCAGCAGCGCCAGGCGCTGGTCGTAGGTCATCACCGCATGCGTGGCGTGGCCAAGCAGGTTGCGGTTCCAGATATCGGTCAGCGCATGCAGCACCGGCAGGTTCTGCGGCAGCGGCGCGGTCAGCGCGTGTTCGTCCATCTGCGCAGCGCCCTCGAGCAGCTGCTCGAAGCGGCTGAAGCCGATCGCCAGCGCGATCGGGAAGCCAACCGCCGACCACAGCGAATAGCGCCCGCCCACCCAGTCCCACATCGGCAGGACGCGGCCGGCGGCGATCGAGAAGGCCTTGGCCGCCCGCTCGGGGTTGGCACTGACCGCATAAAGGCGCTCGCTGCCGCCCAGCCAGTCGTGCAGGATCTGCCCGTTGAGCAGGGTTTCCTGGGTGCCGAAGGTCTTGGAGATCAGGATGCCGGCGGTGGTGGCCGGGTCCAGCGTGGCGAGCGTGCGCTGCATCGCGGCGCCATCGACGTTGGAAACGAAATGCACACGGAAACGCGCGCCGGTGACCGGGCGCAGTGCATCGGCCACCAGCCGCGGGCCGAGGTCCGAGCCGCCGATGCCGACGCTGACGATATCGGTGATGTCGGTCGCTTCCAGTGCGGCGATCAGCTCGCCCATCTGCTGGCGCACCTGGGCGGCGGTGGCAAACGCCTCGCCAGCCACGGGCGCACCGCTGGCATCACCGCGCAACGCGGTGTGCAGCGCGGCACGGCCCTCGGTCACGTTGACCGTTTCACCGCGGAACAGGCGCTGGAACCCGCCGGCGACATCGCGCTCGGCAGCCAGCTGCAGCAGTGCGTCCAAGGCCGCGCGGTCGTACTTCTGCCGCGCGAAATTGACATACAACGGACCGACCCGCACGCCCAGCGATTGTGCGCGGCCCGGTTCGGCGGCGATCAACGAAGGGATGCTCGCGCCGCGCAGGCGCTGGGCATGGGAATGAAGCGGGTCGAATCCGTTGTGCTGTGTCATGCGGCCTGTGTCGGGATCGTGTCGTTGGTATGGGAGATCTGGTTCTTGCCGTCCACATATACCAACTTCGGCTTGAAGCTGTCAGCTTCTTCTTCGCTCATGCTGGCGAAGGCGGCGATGATGATGATGTCGCCCACCTGCACGTGGCGCGCGGCGCCGCCGTTGAGCGACACCACGCCGCTGCCGGCTTCGGCGCGGATGGCATAGGTGGAGAAACGCGCACCGTTGGTCACGTCCCAGATATGCACCTGCTCGAACTCACGGATGCCGGTCGCAGCCAGCAGGTTGTCATCGATGGCGATGGACCCTTCGTAGTTCAGCTCGGAGTGAGTGACGGTGGCGCGGTGGATCTTGGTCTTCAGCAGGGACAGGTGCATGGCAACGGGACAACGGTAAAGGAAAGGGAAATTCTAGCACCCGGGGGCCCGGCGGCAGGGCGCGCGGCGCCGGTCGCGGGAGGGGGCTGCCCACCGTTCAGCATCTTCAGGCCGCCCCGCCGCCCCCGTAGGGCCACCCCATGGGTGGCTGCACGTCCGGCATCGCCCGGCAGCCACCCATGGGGTGGCCCTACCCGGCGGGGCGCAGCCCTCAGAACTCCAGGTTGTCGATCAACCGGGTATTGCCGATCCGGGCGGCGATCAAGGCCACGCGGGTGCCGTCGTTGGCATCGGCCGGCTCGGACAGGTCCGGCAGGCGGACCACCGCGTAGTCGACCTGGAAACCGGCCGCCTGCAGGGCAGCCGCCGCCTCGGCTTCGATGAGGGTGCGGCTCTTGCCGGCAATGAAGCCCTCGCGCATGCCCAGCAGCACCTGGTGGATGGTGGTGGAGACCGGGCGCTGCTCGGCGTTGAGATACTGGTTGCGCGAGCTCATCGCCAGGCCGTCGTCTTCGCGCACGATGTCGCCGCCGACGATCTGGATCGGGAAGGCCAGGTCTTCCACCATCTGGCGGATCACCGCCAGCTGCTGGTAGTCCTTCTTGCCGAAGGCGGCCACGTCCGGCTGGACCTGGTTGAACAGGCGCGAGACCACGGTGCATACGCCATCGAAATGACCCGGGCGGTGCGCCCCTTCGAGCAGGCCGCTGATGCCCGGCACGTTGACGCTGGCCGCCAGCTCGACGCCGAACGGGTACATCGATTCAACGGTGGGCAACCACAGCACATCGCAGCCGGCCTGCTCCAGGCCGGTGGTATCGGCTTCGGGCGTACGCGGGTAGCGGGTGAAGTCCTCGTTCGGGCCGAACTGGGTCGGGTTGACGAAGACGCTGGAGACCACGCGGTCGGCGTACTGCCGCGCCAGCGTGACCAGCGAATAATGCCCTGCATGCAGGTTGCCCATGGTCGGGACCAGCGCGACGCGCAGGCCCTCGCGCTTCCAGCCGTTGACGACGGCGCGCAGACGGGACAGTTCGGTGACGGTTTCGATCATGAGGCGTAGGCGTGTTCTGCGTCGGGGAAGGAGCCGTCGCGCACGGCGTCGGCGTAGGCACGGACCGCACCGGCAACCGACCCGCCTTCGGCAAGGAAATCCTTGACGAACTTGGGACGGCGATGGCCGCTGTCCAGACCGAGGAAATCATGCAATACCAGGACCTGGCCATCGCACTGCGGGCCGGCGCCGATGCCGATGGTGGGCACGCTGACCTCGGCGGTGACCAGGCCGGCGACCGGCGTGGGCACGCATTCCAGGACGATCAGGCTGGCACCGGCGGCGACCACGGCCTTGGCATCATCGCGCAGCTGCTGGGCGGCGTCGCCACGGCCCTGCACGCGATAACCGCCCAGGCGCAGCACCGACTGCGGGGTCAGGCCCAGGTGCGAGCAGACCGGAATCTCGCGCTCGACCAGATAACGGATGATGTCCAGCTTGAAGCCGGCACCTTCGATCTTGACCATTTCCGCACCGGCCTGCAGCAGGCGCAGCGAGGCGTCGAGCGCGCGCTCGGGGGTGGCATCGGCGCCGAACGGCAGATCGGCCACCAGCAGCGCGCGCTCCAGCACGCGGGCCACGGCGCGGGTGTGGTAGACCATGTCGTCGGTGGTCACCGGCAAGGTCGAGTCGTGCCCCTGCACCACCATGCCCAGGGAGTCGCCGATCAGGATCAGGTCCACGCCATTGGCGTCGAAGCTGCGCGCGAAGCCGGCATCGTAGGCGGTCAACATCACCAGCTTCTGCCCCGTGCGCTTGGCCTCCGCCAAGGCGGGGACGGTCCAGGGCTTGCTGTCTGCGTGGGTACTCATGAGCTGATAACCGGTGGCGATAAGCCCCCCATTATCCTCCTATTGGGGAGATCCCGCAGGGGTCGACCCGCATCACAGCATCCCGCACGCGGCCGTGACCGGGAATGACGGCCTCCGGCGCGATCTCGGCCAGCGGCAGCAGCGCGAACGCGCGCGCGTGCAGATACGGGTGCGGCACCTGCAGCTGCGGCAGATCGATGACGTCTTCGCCATACAGCAGCACGTCCAGGTCCAACGCGCGAGGGCCCCAGTGCACCGCCGGGTCACGCACACGCCCGAAGCGGCGCTCGATCTCCAGCAAGGCCTCCAGCAGCGCCGGCGCAGGCAGGGTGGTGTCCAGCACGGCGGCGGCATTGACGAACGCCGGCTGGTCTTCGTTGCCCCAGGCCGGCGTGCTGTACAGCTGCGAGCACGCCTGCAGCGTGGTCTGCGGCAGCGCCGCCAGCGCCTGGAACGCCTCGCGCAGGGTCTGCGCAGCGTCGCCGAGGTTGGCGCCCAGTCCGATACAGGCCAGGGTCACGGCTTACTCGCCTGCCGCTCCACCGGGACGACGACGACGGCGGCGGCGCTTGCGCGGCGCACCGTCTTCGCCCTCGCCGTCGGCCTGGGCGGCATCCAGCGCCGAATCCAGCTCCGTGCCGGACTGAAGCTGCGCTTCGCGCCAGAACGCGACATCGGCTTCGTGCTCGCTGGAGGCGACCTGGCGCAGTACCAGGAAGTCGTAGGCGGCACGGAAGCGCGGATGGGTCAGCGTGCGGATCACCCGCTTGCGCTGGCGCGAGCCGAAACGCCCCTGCAGCAGCCAGATCTCCTGCATCGGCAGCGAGAAGCGGCGCGGCAGCGCGATCGTGGTCAGCTGGTGCAGGGTCACGCGGTCGGCGGCGCGGCGCTGGGCTTCTTCCAGCGCGACACCCTGCTTCTGCAGGCTGGCCAGGGCGCGGCAGAAGGCCGGCCACAGCAGCAGCGCGAACAGGAACGACGGCGACACCGGCTCGTCATTGGCCACGCGCAGGTCGGTGTTGTGCAGGCCTTCGATGACCATCCGGCGCAACGCGCCACTGCGGTTGCTGCGCAGCGCCGCGGCGCTTTCCGGGAACATGACGTCGAGCAGGCCATAGCGCTCCAGGCCTTCGAAGCTGGCCACGCCGTGCCCGGACAGGAACAGCTTGAGCACTTCTTCGAACAGGCGCGCCGGGGCGGCCTCGGCCAGGAGGTTGGCCAGGCGCGGCAGCGGCTCGGCAGTCGCCTCTTCGATCTGGAAGCCCAGTTTGGCCGCCAGGCGGACCGCGCGCAGCATGCGCACCGGGTCTTCGCGGTAGCGCTGCTCGGGGTCGCCGATCAGCTTCATCAGGCGGGCCTGCACGTCTTCAAAGCCGCCGGTGTAATCGCGCACCGAGAAATCCTCGATCGCGTAGTACAGGGCGTTGCAGGTGAAGTCGCGGCGGATCGCGTCGTCTTCGATGCTGCCGTACACGTTGTCGCGCACGAGCATGCCGTTTTCCATCTCACGGTCGCCGCTGCCATCGTCGATGTTGGCGCGGAAGGTGGCGACCTCGATGATCTCGCGGCCGAACACCACGTGCGCCAGGCGGAAGCGGCGGCCGATCAGCCGGCAGTTGCGGAACAACTGCTTGACCTGCTCGGGCGTCGCGTCGGTGGCAACGTCGAAATCCTTGGGGTGGCCGTTCACCAGCAGATCGCGGACGGCGCCGCCGACCAGGTAACCGGCAAACCCGGAATCACGCAGCCGGTACAGAACGCGCAGGGCGTTGGGGCTGATGTCCTTGCGGGAGATGTTGTGCTGATCGCGCGGGATCACGCGCAGGCTGAACGGTGATGTAGCAGAGGAATTGATGTTGGCGCTTCCGGTTGAGTTTTCGGGATTGCCCAATGGCATCTAGGTCCATATACTAGCGCGCTGCGCAGTTCGCGACAAAGCCTGCTCCCTTCGTCTAGAGGTTAGGACGTGGCCCTCTCAAGGCTAAAACAGGGGTTCGAGTCCCCTAGGGAGCACCAGTCGCGGTGCAGATAGCCAAAAACCCCGCCACGGCGGGGTTTTTTGCGTTCAGGGTCCAGGCTGGCGGCGCGCACCGTGGCAGGCACGGGCCGGGGAGCGCCCTCCCCGGCCAGGCTTCCTGACGCTTCCGGCCACCTCCGAAGGGGTTCAGCCTTCCATCTGCTCCAGTTCCTTGCCCTTGGTCTCCTTCACGAAGCGCAGCACGAAGAACACCGAGATCACCGCCGCGACCGTATAGATGCCGTACGCCCCGGCCAGGCCGATGCTGCCCAGCAGGATCGGGAAGGACACGGTGATCGCGAAATTGGAGGTCCACTGCGCGGCACCGGCCACCGCCAGCCCCGAACCACGGATCTGGTTGGGGAACATCTCGCCCAGCATCACCCACATGACCGGGCCCCAGGACATGTTGAAGAAGATCACGTAGACATTGGCCGCCACCAGCGCCAGCACGCCCATGTTGTCGGTCAGCTGCAGCTTGCCGGCGGTATCCAGCGAGCCGCTGGCAAAGGCGATGGTGACCAGCGCCAGGGAGATCGCCATGCCGACCGAGCCGACCCACAGCAAGGGCTTGCGGCCGATGCGATCGATCAGGACCACGGTGATCAGGCAGGCGCCGATGCTGAGCGCGCCGGACAGCACATTGATCAGCAGCGCGTCATTCTCCGAGAAGCCCACTGCCTGCCACAGCACCGCGCCGTAATAGAAGACGACATTGATGCCGACCAGCTGCTGGAACACGGCCAGGCCGATACCGATCCAGACGATCGGGCGCAGCTTGCCGGTGGTCCTGCTGATCAGGTCAGAGAAGGTTGGCCGGTGCTGGTCCTGGGACAGCGAGCCTTCGATCTCGGTGATCTTGGCCTGCGCCTCGGCCGGTCCATACAGGCGGGTCAGCACCGCCAGCGCCTGGTCACGTCGCCCTTTGACCACCAGAAAGCGCGGGCTCTCCGGGATCACCAGCAGCAGGCCCAGGAACAACAGCGAGGGAATGGCCTGCATCCAGAACATCCAGCGCCATGCCGCCTGGCCCAGCCAGAGTTCCTGGGTGGAGGCCCCGGCCGCCTTGGCCAGCAGGTAGTTGCTCAGGAAGGCACAGAACAGGCCGCTGATGATCGCGATCTGCTGTACCGTGGCCAGCCGCCCGCGGTAACGGGCCGATGCCACCTCGGCGATGTAGGCCGGCGACATCACGCTGGCCGCGCCGACCGCGAAGCCGCCGATCACCCGGGCGATGATGAACACCGTGGAGCTGTGCGCCGCGCCCGCGCCAAGCGCGGAGAACAGGAACATCACCGCGGCGATGATCAGTACCCCCCGGCGGCCGAGCCGGTCGCCGAGGCGCCCGGCGAAAAACGCACCGATGGCACAACCGAGCAGCATCGAAGCGACCTCGAAACCGATCCCGGCCGAACTGGACTGGAAGGTGTCCTTGAGGCCATCGACGGTGCCATTGATCACGCCGCTGTCGAACCCGAACAGGAAGCCACCGATGGTGGCCACGCAGCTGATCAGGACGATGAAGCCGGTGTTCTCGCCGCTGCCGGCGCGGGTACTGCTGAGCGAAGCACTGGACATGGTGATACCTGGGTCGGAAGGGGACGGCGGGTCAGCGCAGGAGGTATTGGTTGATCAGGTTCTCATACCTTTCCTGGCGGCCGCTGCGCTGCTGCGGTTCCCCCTGGGCCAGCGCCAGGCTGCGCAGCGCATCCAGGCTGCTGCGACCGGCAGCGAACTCGGCACCGGCGCCGCTGCTGAAACTGGCGTAGCGATCCTGGCGCCAGCCTTCCAGCGGCGAGGTCTCGATCAGGGCATGCGCCACCTCCAGGCCGCGTGCGAACGCATCCATGCCGCCGATGTGGGCCTCGAACAGATCTTCCGGCGCGGACGACTCGCGCCGCACCTTGGCATCGAAGTTGAACCCGCCCGGGGCCAGGCCACCCTGGCGCAGCACGACCAGCATCGCCCCGACGGTGTCGTACAGGTCGGTCGGGAACTGATCGGTGTCCCAGCCGTTCTGTGGGTTGCCGCGGTTGGCGTCGATGCTGCCGAGCAGGCCGGCATCGGAGGCGACCTGCAGGTCATGGGCGAAGGTATGCCCCGACAACGTGGCATGGTTGGCCTCGATGTTGAGCTTGAAATCCTTGTCCAGGCCGTGCTCGCGCAGGAAGCCGACCACCGTGGCACTGTCGAAATCGTACTGGTGGTTCATCGGCTCCATCGGCTTGGGCTCGATCAGGAAATTGCCGGTGAAGCCGATGCTGCGCCCATGGTCACGGGCCAGCGTAAGGAAGCGCGCCATGTTGTCCTTCTCGCGCTTCATGTCCGTGTTGTACAGGCAGGCATAGCCTTCGCGGCCGCCCCAGAACACGTAATTCTCACCGCCCAGGGCCACGGTGGCCTCCAGTGCGGCCTTGACCTGCACCGCGGCGCGGGCAACCACGGCGAAGTCCGGATTGGTCGAGGCACCATTCATGTAGCGCGGGTGCGAGAACAGGTTGGCGGTGCCCCACAGCAGCTTGACCCCGGTCGCCTTCTGGCGCTCGCCGGCAATGCCGACCATGTGCTGCAGGTTGGCCTCGTACTCGGCGATATCGTCGGCGTCCGGCGCCAGATCGATGTCGTGGAAGCAGTAGTACGGCACGCCCAGCTTGGTGATGAATTCGAACGCGGCATCGGCCTTGGCTTCCGCACGCGCCAGCGGGGTATTGCCCGCGTCCCACGGATACACCCGGGTGCCCGGGCCGAACGGGTCATGCCCGGTCGCGCAGAAGCTGTGCCAGTACGCCACCGCGAAGCGCAGGTGCTCGGCCATGGTCTTGCCGCCCACGCGCTTGTCCGCGTCGTACACCTTGTAGGCCAGCGGATTGTCCGAGTCGCGTCCCTCGAACGGGATGCGGCCGATGCCGGGGAAGTATTCCTTTGCGCCGATGTAAACGGAGGTGCTCATTGCTCGGATCCTTGCGGTGGTGACGGGTCGGTGCGCAGCAGCGGACCAACCTCGGAAAGATGGTGGAGGAAACGCCGGTAGTGTTCTGCGTAACGCGGCACAGTGTGCGGATCCGGGGTGGCCGACAGCGCCGCATCGAAACGCACATGCGCATCGACGGTTGCGGCCAGGCTGTCGCTTCCGCCCTGCCCGCGCTGCGAGGCCCACAGCGCCTGCAGCGCCGCGCCGAAGGCCGCGCCTTCAGCCTGGGTCGGCACCTTCACCGGCAGATCGAACACATCGGCGATCAATTGCCGCCATGCCGCACTGTTGCTGCCGCCGCCGGTGAGCAGCACGGTGTCGAAGGACAGGCCCGCGCTGGTGAAGGCGTCATAGCCGTTGCGCAGGCTGTAGGTGGCGCCTTCCATCGCCGCGCGATAGAAATGCGCCGGCGTGGTGTTGTGCAGGTCCATGCCATGCAGGCAGGCGCGCGCGTTGGGCAGGTCGGGGGTGCGCTCGCCGTTGAAGTACGGCAGCATCACCAGCCCGCCGGCGCCGGGTTCGGTCTGCGCCATCAGCGCCTCGCCACCGCCGCGCGGGAGGTTGAACAGCGCCGCCATGCGCTCGGTGGCGACAGTGCAGTTCATGGTGCAGATCAGCGGCAACCAACCGCCACTGGAGGAGCAGAACGCAGCCCAGCGTCCGGCGTCGTCGACCACCGGGTGGTCGGCATACGCGAACAGCGTGCCGGACGTGCCCAGGCTCATGGTCAGCCGCCCTGCTGCAACATTGCCGGTGCCCAGCGCCGCCATCATGTTGTCGCCGCCCCCGGTGGAGACCTGCACGTCGGCCGGCAGGCCCAGCAGTGCGGCGATCCGCGGCGCCAGGGGGAAGGTTGTTTCCAGGGGAACCAGCGGCGGCAGCAGCGCGGCCAGGTCGCGCTGCGGGTCGATCGCCTGCAGCAGTTCGGGTGACCAGCGCCGCTGGCGCACGTCCAGCCAGCCGGTGCCGGATGCATCACCGTACTCGGCGTAACGCTGCCCGGTCAGCCAGAAGTTGATGTAGTCGTGCGGCAGCAGGATGCCGTCCAGTTCCGCATAGGCCTGCGCACGATGGCGGCGCGTCCAGGGCAGCTTGGAGGCGGTGTAACCGGCGAGGATGGGGTTGCCGGCCAGCGCGATGCAGGCGGCGGTGCCGCCCACGGCCGCCATGATCGGCTCGCAGTCCGCCGCGGTACTGGTGTCGCACCACAGCTTCACCGGGGCGATCACCTCGCCACGTGCGTTGATCGGGACGAAGCCGTGCTGCTGGCCGGAAACGCCGATCGCCCGAATGCGGCCACGCTGCGCGGCGGTGAGCTCGGCGAAGCAGGCGATGATGCCATCGATCCACCACTGCGCCTGCTGCTCGCGGGTGCCATCGTCGTGGCTGACCAGCTGCATCGGCCGGGCGACCGTGGCCACCACCTCGCCCAGCGCCGGGTCATAGGCCAGCAGCTTGACGCTCTGGGTGCCGACATCCAGCCCTGCATACAGACTCATTGCTTCACCAGTTGATTGCCGCGCAGGCCGATGCGCTGCTGGCCGCCGGCGCGCAGCGCCACGGTCAGCGTGCTGTCGCCATGCACGAGTTGATAGGTGCCCCCGCGCTCACTGCGCAGCAGGGCCGATTGCAGCCGGCCAGCGCGCCAGTGCAGGTCCACGCCGGCCGCGTTGCGCACGCGCAGGCCACGCACCTGGCCGTCGGGCCAGGCCTGCGGCAAGGCAGGCAGCAGGAAGATCGACCCGCCCCAGCTCTGCAGCAGCATTTCGGTGATGCCGGCCGTGCCGCCGAAATTGCCGTCGATCTGGAACGGCGGATGCGCGTCGAACAGGTTCGGGTAGGTGCGCTCGGGCGAGAGCAGCATCTTCAGGATCTGCAGCGCATGCTCGCCGTCGCCCAGCCGCGCCCACAGGTTGAGCCGCCAGCCGATGCCCCAGCCCGTCGCCTCGTCGCCGCGGATCTGCAGCGAACGCTTGGCCGCAGCCGCCAGTGCGGGGGTGTCGCGGATGTTGATCTGGCTGGAGGGATGCAGCGCGTACAGATGCGAGACATGCCGATGGTGCATTTCCGGCGCCTCCATGTCCCAGTCCTGCTGCCACTCCTGCAGCTGCCCGGCCTTGCCGATCCGGTCGGCAGGCAACTGCGCGCGCAGCGTCTTCAACTGCGCAGCGAAGGCCGTATCGACACCGAGGGCTGCACTGATCTGGATGCACTGCGCGAACAGATCGCGCAGCAGCTGCGCGTCCATCGCCGGGCCGGCGCATATCGCCGCCCCGAACGGATGCTGGTTCTCAGGCGAGATCGAGGGATTGGTGACCATCGCGCCGGTGTTCGGGTCGCGCTGCAGGGTGGCCACGAAAAACTCGGCGGCCCCCTTGAACAGCGGATGGATCCGGCGCAGATAGGCTGGATCGCGGCCGTAATCCCAACGGTCCCACAGCTGCTGCAGCAGCCAGACACCGCCCATCGGCCACAGGCTCCACTGCGCGCCGTCGATCGGGCCCGCCTGGCGCCACAGGTCGGTGTTGTTGTGCACCACCCAGCCCGGGGCATCGTAGATGCGCCGCGCCGTGACCGCGCCGGTGCGGGCCAGGTCGAACAGCATCTCCTCCAGCGGCTGCACGCATTCGTGCAGCGCATTGGCCTCGCTGGGCCAGTAGTTCATTTCGGTATTGATGTTGATCGTGTACTTGCTCTCCCACGGCGGTGCCATGAGGTCGTTCCACACGCCCTGGAGGTTGGCCGGCTGCGAGCCGGGCCGCGAACTGCAGATCAACAGGTAGCGTCCGTACTGATGATATAGCGCCGCCAGCGCCGGATCGTTGCCGCTGGCGAAGGCGTGCACGCGCTGATCGGTCGGCAGCTGCGCGGCCGGCGTGCTGCCCAGATCGATCGACACGCGCCGGAACAGTGCCTGATGCGCGGCAAGATGCCGCGCCAGCAGCGTCGGATAATCATGGGCATCAGCCTGCGCCTGGTGCGCCGCGGTGAGCGCCTGCGGATCCCCACTGACGTCGTCGAAACGGCGGAAGCTGGTGGCGGCCGTCAGCACCAGCACCAGTTCGTCGGCACCTTCCACCTGCAGGCGATCGCGTGCGACCCGCAGCGTGCCACCGCGCAGTCGCGGCCTCACCCGCAGCGCAAAACGCAGCTTGCCTTCGATACCGGCGAAGCTTGCATTGTGCCCGTGGAACAGCAGACCGCCCTCGTCGGCGGCTACCTCGCCCGCCTGCGGGCTGTCCACGCCCAGCCGCAGCGAAATCCGCCCCGGCAGGTCGGCGCTGAGCCGCACCACGATGCACTGGTCAGGTTCGGATACGAACACCTCGCGTCGGTGCCAGGCGCCGCCGCTGCGGAATTCGGTGGTCGCCACGGCCGTGTCCAGATCCAGCGACCGGCGATACCCGTCGATATGATCGGCACGGTCGAAATCCAGCAGCAGATCGGCCAGCGGCTGATACGGCATCTGCTTGGCCGGCCGCGACAGCAGCTTGGCGTCGGCCAATGCTTCGGCCTCGGCGTAACGCCCGGCGAAGACCAGCGCGCGCACCTGCGGCAGGGTTGCCAAGGCCTCCGGACTGGTCGCATCGTAGGGCCCCCCGGCATACAGGGTGTCCTCGTTGAGGCCGATCCGTTCGTGCGCGACTCCGCCCCAGACCATCGCGCCCAATCGACCGTTGCCGGTCGGCAGCGCCTGCACCCACTCGGTGGCGGCCGCGCGGTACCAGAGCTGCAGGGCGTCGCCTGTCGCCCCAGCGGCGTCGCCCCGCGCTGCAGCCCCTGGCACCGCACCGGCCTGCGCCGACCACCCGGTCGCGGACAGGGTCAGCCCGGCCCCGAGCGCTTTGAACAGACCGCGACGGCTCAGTTCCACGGCATCACCCTGCTCTGCATTGGTTGCCCGCGCTGCCTGCTGCCACTTCAACGCCCTCCAAGGCGAAATGTCCACCGGTAGTCATCCGCATCGTAGGCGATCAGCGCGCGGCTGCCATCTTGCGCTGCGGCACGACCACCGCCTTGCCGTCGTAGCGCACGGTCTGGTCGATGGCCGGGGCCAGCGCACCGGCATCGGCACGTGGTCCGTCCACGAAGCGGACCTGGATCGTGCGCTGCGCCTGCATGCCCTTCCACTGGCCTTCGCGCTTGCCGATGCGCAGTTCGCGCGTGGCCTCGTTCCACTGCAGCGGGATGCGGCTGAACTGCCCCTTCTCATAGCCATAGCTGCGGCCGTCGTCCTCGTACAGCGAGAAGGTACCGTCCGCACCGGTGTAGACCACCACCGTCAGCGGTGCATCCGGCTGCTCATCCACGTACTGCTGCACCGGGCCGGTTGGAATGATCGCGCCCGCGCGCACGTACAGCGGGATGCGTTCCAGTGGCGCGGCGGCCTCGATGGTCTGGCCACCCGGCAGGCGCTGGCCGGTGTAGTAATCCAGCCAGGTGGTGCCGGCCGGCAGGTACACCTTGCGCGAGATCGCGCCGAACGTGGTGACCGGGGCGACCAGAAGCGACGGCCCGAACAGGTACTGGTCGTTGATGTCCCGGACCGCCGGATCCGACGGGAAATCCATCGGCAGGCCGCGCATGATGCTGCCGTCGCGGTGCCACGTGTCCGCGGCCAGGGTGTAGATGTAGGGCAGCAGCGTGTAACGCAGGCGGCTGTAGTACACCATGCTGTCGTAGTACGGCGTGCCTTCCGGCGCGATGTTCCAGATTTCGCGGAACGGGTACTGCCCATGCGAGCGGAACAACGGCACGAACGCACCGAACTGGAACCAGCGGGTGTTGAGTTCGCGCCACTCGGGCAGGTGCGCCGGATCCTCTTCGGAATACCGCTTCTCGGTGGAGAAGCCGCCGATGTCGAAGGTCCAGTTGGGCAGGCCGGACATGGCGGTATTCACGCCGGCCGAGACCTGCTCGAGCATGTCATCCCAGCGCGACACGATATCCCCGCTCCAGACCGCCACGGCGTTGCGCTGGGTGCCGGCATAGCCCTTGCGCGAGAGGATGAAGACACGCTGGCCATCGGCGGCGCGGTCCCCTTCATACACGCCCTGGGTGTGGGGCAGCGGATACGAATTGAAGAACTCGGTGGACGGGCCAAGCGCGGTCGGCGTGGTACGTGCCTTGCGCTCACCGATATCCAGGTTGGAGTGCACGTCCGGTTCGTCGGCGTCCATCCACCAGGCATCGAAGCCCTTGCTGTTCAACTTCTCGTTGATCTGGCGCCAGTAGATCTGCTGCGCCTTGGCCGCATACGGATCATAGAACGAGTTCTTGTAGCCCTTGCCGATCCAGTCCAGCTCGCCCACCTCGACGTTGCGCTGGTACATGAAGCCGGCCGCGTCCAGTTCCTTGTAGTTGGCCGTGGTCGGGTAGAACTTCGGCCACACCGAAATCATGACCTGCGCGTGCTGGTCATGGATGTGCTTGACCATGCCATCCGGATTGGGGAAGTGGGTGGGATCGAAGTCATGCGAGCCCCAGGCATCTTCGGGCCAGTACGACCAGTCCAGTACGATGTTGTCGATCGGCAGCTTGCGGCGGCGGTACTCGTCCAGTACGCCGAGGAGTTCATCCTGGCTCTTGTAACGCTCGCGGCTCTGCCAGAAGCCGTACGCCCACTTGGGCAGCATCACGGCCTTGCCGGTGAGTTCGCGGTAGCCGGCGATCACCTGATCGGCGTTGCCGCCGGCGACCACGTAGTAGTCGACCATCTGCCCGGCTTCGGACCACAGCGAGAGATCGGCCGCTTCGGCCTGCGGCAGCGGATCACGATGCAGCAGCGCGATGTAGCTGGGGTCGATCAGGTCCCACTCGACCTTGATCTGGTGGCGGGTGCCGGGCGTGAGTTCGAGCGCGAACTCGTGATGCCACGGGTTCCAGTTCTGGCGCCAGCGATCGATCACCAGCTTGCCGTCCACATACAGCTTGATGTATTCGCTGCCGTACAGGGAGAAGGTATGGCGACCGGCGGTCTTCGCCTCGATCGCGCCGTCCCAGACCACCTGCGAGCGCCCACCCTCAGCCGCGTTCCTGCCCTTGGCCGGGAACGCGGTGAGGTCCTTGATGTACTGGTAGTTCACCTCCGGCTCGCGGCGCTCGACGCGGGTCTTGCCATCGACGATGTAGCGGGCGGTCAAGGCGCCGGCCTGGCCCTTGGCATCGAACACCTGAAGGGAAGACTGCAGCGGCTGCAGCCCACGCGGGTCGCCCAGCCGGGTGATCGCATTGTTGTCCCAGAGCAGACCGTAATTGCGGCTGGAGACGATGAACGGCACCGCCATGTCGATGTTGCCCTGGAGCAGCTCGACGTCGCGCCCCTTCTGGTTCATCCAGCCCTGCTGGTGCTGGCCGAACCCGTAGATCGCCTCATCGCTGGGTGACTCGAAGCGCTGGCGCACGCTGTAGTACGCCTTGCCTTCCACGCTGAGCGGGCTGAAGCTGCGGCCACCGGCGCGCTCGGCCAGCAGCGGCTTGCCTTCGGCATCGCGGAAGCTGACATGGCCATCGGCTTCGGAGATCTCCGCGCTGATGCCGGCGGCAACCAGGCGCACGTTGCCACCGCCCTGCTCCACTGTGAAGCGCGGTTTCCCCTGCACGGGGACACGCATCAGGCTGGGAGTGCGCTTGAAGTCGCCATCCGGATCGGCGCTGACCCGCACGATGTTGTCGTCCACCAGTTCCAGCCGGACCTGGGCCGCGCCGGCCTGGGCCGGCACCACCACCACACCGTTGTCCAGCACGCGATGGCTCTGGGCCATCGCCGGTGACGCCAGCAATGCCAGCAGCGGCACGCTCAGTACGCTCATGTAACGCATTCAGTGCTCCCTTCTCATTCGTTGCGCGGGTGCGGGCACCCCCGGTTCAATACGTCGCCAGCGTGACCTTGAGCAGCTGCGGCGCAGTGGTGAAGTTCAAGCCGTAATCGGTCTGGTCGCCGTTCCAGTTGCGCTGGAACTGCCACTGGCCATCCTTGTAGAACCCCTCCTCGACACGATCGAGCACCATGTTCGCGGTGGCCTCTCCGGCCGGGTGCAGGGTGACCCGCGCGTGCTGGGCGGTGATCAGGAATTCGTCCGGGCCAAGTTCGGCGATCAGCGCACTGCCGATCGGCTCGGGATTGCCCGGCGGCTGGCCCTGGAACCAGAACTGCGGCACGCCATAGGTGACGGTGGCGCGCCAGCGCGCATTGAGCGGCACGTCCTGCACGGCCTGGCCGGCTTCTTCGGCCACGCCATGCAGCTTGCCTTCGGCCGAGGCCTTGGCGAACTGGCGCATGCCCAGGCTGACCAGCTGGAAGCCCGTGGCGAACGGCGCCAATGTTGCCTCGTCCACCTTCTTCGCGCCCAGCGGATAGTTGCTGTAGTGGCTGAAATCGATGCCGAACGTGGACCAGCCGATGCCGTCATGGCCCAGCGTCGGGAACAGGTAGCGTGCATACGGCGGCGCGTTGCCGGTCTCGGCGACGAACAGCGCGTTGTCCGGCCGCGCATAGCGCTCCAGCACCGTGGTGTACATGCGGTACTCGGGCATGTAGATGTCCGGGGCCAGGAAATCGATATGGGGCCCGGCGGCCTTCCACACATCGAGCACGTTGTCGGTCGGGCCGCCGCTGGCGTACTGGCCCGGCTGGCCGGGGTTGAACGGCCCGCGCAATGCGCCGTTGACGTACATCGGCAGCGGATACACCGCCTTGCCCGCTTCGGTGACCTGATCGATGAAGCGCCCGATCGACCAGGCATGGAAGAACTCATCGGCATCGGCACCGAACACCTGTGCCCAGGTGCCGGGTGACTTGCCGAGCTTGCGCAGCAGTTCGGCCGGCACCGGGCCGTCGAACAGTTGCTGCGCCATCGGCGAGAAATCGCGGACGCTGCCATAGGTGCCCGGCTCGTTCTCCGGCTGCACCATGATCACCGTGCGCTGTGGATCGGCCGCCTTGAGATGCTGCATGAAGGCAACGAAGGCCCTGCGATCCGCCTCCAGCGTGGCCGGGGCGTGCGGCGACAGCGACCCGATGCTGCGCCCGTCGCGGGTGATCACGCGGGGGAAGCGGGTGTTATCGGTCTTCACCCAGCGCGGTGCGTAGGCCGGGCCGTTGTTCTTCCAGGTGGCAAACCACAGCAGTACCAAGCGCACGTCATGTTCACGCGCCTGCTGGAGCAGCGTATCGACGAAGGAAAAATCAAACTTGCCCTCCTCCGGCTCGATCTGTTCCCAGGCGATCGGCACCTGCACCGTGTTGGCCCCGATGATCTTCACCGCCGGCCACACTGCCTCCAGCGCCGCCGCGTAGTTGCTGGAGTTGTTGACCTGCGCGCCCAGCACCAGGAAGGGCTCGCCATCCACCAGCAGCGCGTGCCTGCCATCCTTGCTGGTGAACTGCGGGATCGGCGCCTGCCTGGCGTCATCGTTCGTCGCCGGTTTGCCTGTCGCGGAAGGCTGTGCAGCCGCGGCGCCATCGGCCGGTGTCGGCGTCGGTGCCTGCTCACAGGCGGCCAGCAGACAAAGCAGGGCGGCCAGCAGCAGGCGGCGCGGGAACAGCGGAAGCGGGTATGTGGTCGGAGACATGCACGGGGTCCTTGTGGTCACCAGGTATCGCTGCGGAACGGCGACGCCGGCAGCTGTTGTGAATTGATCAGGTTGGCGTCGGCCGGGTTCTCGCGCCAGGCATAGCGCACTGCCACCGGCGTGGCGACCGCCTCGCTGTGGACAATCACGCGATCACCATCGATTCGCGCCTGTGCAGGGTAAAACCGGCGGTCGGCACCGGCCACGGTGAAGCCCTGTACCTGCATTCCACCGCCGCGCACCGCCAGCGCACTGCCCATCGGATCGAAGGTGATGACGGCCTGGCCGCGATCGAAGCGAACGGCGCGCTGCACCGGGCCGCTGTACGTCAGCGTTTCGCCATACGCCGCGTGCCGGGCGGCCAGCGCCAGGCGTGCGCCGACATCGCGCTTGTTGCGTGGATGGATATCCGTCGCATTACCCAGGTCGATGCTCACCACCTGTGCGGTATGCGGCAGCGACAGCGCCGCCGACTGCGACTCGCGCAGCAACGCCCACGGGCTCTGCTCACCGTGATCGGCGCCCGCGCCGAAGCTGGCCAGCTGCACCCAGACGAACGGCAGCGCCGGTGCGTTCCAGTCCTGCCGCCACTGCTGGATCAAGGCTTTGAACTGATCCCGGTAGGCCAGCGCTCCGGCATCGGTGGCATTGCTCTCGCCCTGGTACCAGATCACCCCCTTGATCGGGAAAGGCGGCAACGGGTGGATCATGCGGTTGTACAGCAGCGTCGGGGTCTGGTTCTTGTCATCGTCCAGGGCGACCGTCACCTTGCCGGGACGGAAACGCCAGCCTTGCAGCGGCACCTGGCTGCCATCGGCCAGGCGCACGAACAGCTCGGCCGCCTCACCGTGGATACCACCGCCACCGCCCAGGTCCTCGACCCGCACCGCAACCACGTTGCGGCCGGCCTGCAGTTGGCCGGCGGGCAGCGGATACACACGCGGTGTGTTCCAGGCCATCGTCGTCGCGCCGACCTGCACGCCATTGACGAAGGTGCGGTCCGAATCATCGATCCGCCCGACTCCGAGGCTGCCGGCCTGCGCAGCCTGCGCCGCGCTCAAGGTGAACTCGGCACGGTACCAGCCGATCCCGTCCATGCCGGCATAGCCGCCGGTTTCCCATAGCCCCGGGAGCGCGGCGGCTTCCCAGTCGCGGTCGTCGAACCGGGCTGCGGCCCACTGCGGCTGCTCGTCAAAGGTGTGCCACTGCGCAAGGCGTTGGCGCACCTTGGCCAGGGTGCGTGCATCCGTCTCGCGTTGCGCCTGCATGCGCGTGGCCAGCGCGTCTGCATCAATGTCCTGCAGCGCGGCGGGCATCCAGGCTTCAATGGTGCTGCCGCCCCAACTGCTGTCGATGATCCCGATCGGTACCCCGGCGTGCTGCCGCAGGTCGCGCGCGAAGTAGTACGCGACCGCGGAGAAGCTGCCCGCGTTGGCGCGGGACGCCGGCAGCCAGCGGCCACCGGCCAGTGCCGTCTCCGGCTGCCCGGACCAGGATTTGGGAATCTTGAAATGACGCAGCTGCGCGTCGCTCGCAGCGGCGACGGCCGCCGCCGCGTCCTGCGTATCGTGCAGCGGCCATTCCATGTTGGACTGGCCGCTGGCCAGCCAGACATCGCCGAACAGGACATCGCGCACCTGCAGCGCGCGCCCGTCGCCCGTGATCTCCAGCTGGAATGGGCCACCGGCCGCGTGCGGCGGCAGCACGACCTTCCAGCTACCGTCCGTACCGACCGTGGTACTGGCACGTTCGCCGTCGATACCGACCTGCAGGCGTGCGCCGGGCGTGGCCGTACCCCACACCGGCAGCGGCTGGTCACGCTGCAGCACCATGCCGTCGGCGAACATCCGCGGCAGGACCGGCTCGGCCTGCACGGTCGCGGTGAACATCGACAGCGATACCGCCAGCGCACACGCTCGTTTCATTGTGGATCTCCATAGACGATGCCGCGCCCACCGGTGGCGAAGTAGACGCGCCCATGCAGGCGCGGATCCCCGGTGACGCGTTGAATCTGACCGAACTGGTGCGCGGCGTCATCGATGCGCAGCCACCGGGCACCGCCGTCATCGGAACGGAAGAGCCCATGGACGCCCTCGACGGTGCCCGCAACGAACACGCTGGCAACGTCACGACCCGGGGCACCCTTGCCGACGCCGAGGCTGTGAACCGCCTCCACCCCCGCCACGCGCTGCAGATCACCAGCGCGCCAGCGCAGCAGCCCCTGCGGACCGGCACCGACATACACCAGCCCACCCTGCTGTGGATCGGCGCGCAGCTCGGCCGTCAGCACCGGGGCCGGCGCCAGGCGTACGCGGTCGGCGACGAACGAGGCGCCGCCGTCGTCGCTGCGCAGCAACGCGCCGCTGGCGGCGTCGTACCCATACCAGTGCGCAGGCGAGCGGGTGTCCGCGACCACCACGGCAGTGTTGGGCAGGCCGCGCACGGCCTGCCAATGCCGGCCGTGGTCATCGGTGTACCAATGGCTGCCGCGCAGCGTGTGCCACAGCACCCGGCCGCCATCGCTGCCGATGCGGATGCGGCCCGCACCCTCGCCGTCCGGCGGTTCGCTGACGAACGCCTGCCACGTACGCCCACCATCGTTCGACCAGGCCGCACGGACCTCGTCATGCAGGCGATGGCGCACGGTGCCGCTGCGCACCACATGGGAAGGTGACTGCGCGGCAGCGTCGATGCTCTCGCTGTTGGTCAGGCGCGGACCGGCGTACTGCAGCGGCGACACGCCCAGGTCATCGTGCCGAAAGCCATCGATGTCGCCGAGTGCGCTGAGCAGGTGTGCGCCCTGCCCCGGGCTGACCAGGTCCAGCGGGACCGTTTCTTCCAACCCATCATTCTGGAACCACCACTGCACGGGCTGGCCGTGATCGGCCGCGCGGACATCGCGGCTCGCCCACAGGCCGTAGCCGGTGACGAACAGCACCCGGCGCGGATCGAACGGATCGATCTGCACATCGGCGATCCAGTGCGGGGAGGCGTGCGCGGTCCATGGCGCGTTGCCGTGGTCGAACCTCGCGCCCGCGATGACCGGGGTCCAGCTGCGACCGCCATCGGTACTGCGGAAGATATCGTCGTGCGGTCCGAAACGGTTGAAGGTGCTGGCCATCACCACGTCCGGGTTGCCGGCCTCCACCGCGACCGCGCCCCAGCCGAAGCCATCGCCCTGGGTGTCGCTGGATTGCGGCACCGGGCTGATGTCCTGCCACCGAGCCTGCTTGATGTCGAAACGCCACAGCGCCCCGTTGCCCATGCGGTCCGGGCCGGGCAGATCCGCATAGGCGATGTAGAGGCGGCCGTCGCTGCCCTGCGCCATGCGGGTGGGACGCAGACCGGTCGGTTGCCCGGGCAGCGGCTGCCAGGCGCGTCCACCATCCGTGGAGCGGAAAATCGCCGGGCCCATCGTCGTCGATACGCCAGCGTAGATCACTGGTGTAGGGCTGCCAGCGCGGCCGCTGCGCGCATCGAACTGCACGAACACGATGCCGATCTGCTGGCTGCCGTTCCAGGCCGGCGCGCTGGCCTGCGCGCTGCGCGCGATCGCCGGGAAGGTCGTCACTTCCTGCCAGTGCGCACCATGGTCGTCACTGCGCCACAGGCCATTGCTGCGTGAGCCGAGCAGGAGAATGCCGCCTTGATGGGGGTCCACGGCCAGTCGCTCACCATTGCCGCGCGAAAGCTCGTTGCCACCGAGTTTGAAGGGAAGATCAGTGCGCGCGAACGTGGCCCCCCGGTCGGACGAACGCAGGATCGCGCCATTGCCCACGCGGGGGTTGGTATAGGTGCCTGCGGCCAGATAGACACGCTGCGGGTCGCGCGGGTCCACGGCCAGGCTTTCGATACCGGTGAGATTGGCATCGTCACGACCGAGCCAGTCGGTCAACGCGCTCCAGCGGCCGGTGGCCTGATCCCAACGGTAGGCACCGCCGACATCGGTGCGCGCGTACAGCAGGTCCGGTTCGGCCGGATGGAAGACCAGCCCGGTCACGAAGCCACCACCACCGATGGCCACGTTGCGCCACTGGTAGGGCGCCGCGGTGGCGAGAACCGGAAACACGGCCAGCAGCAGCACCAGCCACCCTGCCCGGCAGTGACGCGGGCGGACCGATGCGCGCACGGTCCAGATCAGCCAATCGGCGGGGGTCATGCACGGGCCTCCCGGTGGAGCGGCATGCGGCCCGATGGCCACACGCCTGGAACAGAAGCTGCGGTCCTCCCTGCTTCGTGCTGGGGAGGTGCCACGAAGCAGGAAGGCCCGCAGACGGTCACGCGTTACAGGCTGGCGCGCAGGGTGATGCCGTAGCGACGATCGTTGATCACGAAGTCGCGGTAGCGCGTGGTGTAGCCCAGGTAGCTTTCGTTGCGGGTATCGAGCAGGTTCATGCCGTCCAGCGACACCGACCACACCTCGTTGATGTTGAACCGCAGCGAGGCGTCCAGCTGGCCAAAGCCCTTGTTGTAGACAGGCAGGTTGCCGGTGCCGTTGCCGGCCGTGGTGATCAGCCAGTCGCTGCGCCAGTTGTAGGCCACGCGCGCCTGGAAGCGCGGGACTTCATAGCTGAGGATGACGTTGTAGCTGTTCTTGGACAGCCCCTCCAGCGGCACCACCAACTGGCTGCCATTGGTATCGGTGGCATTCGGGCTGGGCGCCTTGGAGTCGACATAGGTGTAGTTGGTCTGCAGGCCGAAATGGCTCATCCAGCCCGGCAGGAAGTCGAAGAACTGGGTGTAGCCCACCTCCACGCCCTTGATCTTGCCGTCATCGCCATTCACCGGGCGGGTGATCTCCCAGTTCTCGCCGGCGTAGACCTCGTTGAACACCGCGTTGGCAATGAACCCATCGACCTTTTTGTAGAAGGCGGTGCCGTACATCATCGAGCCTTGCCCGAAGTACCACTCCAGCGAGGTATCGAACTGGGTAGCCTCCATCGGCTTGAGGTTGGGATTGCCGGCCGAACCGGTGCGCCGGGTCACGCCCCCCCCGGCATCGGCCGCGCTCAGGCTCAGGTTCGGGTTGAGCTTGTCGAAGCCCGGCCGCGAAATGCCCTTGGAGGCGGCAAAGCGCAGCTGCAGCTGGTCGGTGAACATCCAGCGCAGGTTGAGGCTGGGCAGCACATCGGTGTAGGACTGCTCGACATTGACCGGCAGCAGGCCACCGCCTTCGATGTCGGTGCCGGTGCGCACGCCGTCGGAGGTCACCTCGGTGCGCACCACGCGCACGCCGATGTTGCCATCGAACGGGACGCCCCAGTCATCCGCACCGAAGCGAAGGACGCCGTACGCGGCGTAGGTCTTTTCGCGCTGGTTGTTGATGTTGTTCGGCGAGAATTCCAGCGGATCGGCACCGAACGCGGCCAGGGTCTGCTCGTAATTCTCCACCGCGGCATCGGAGGCACTCAGGGTGGGGCCGAAGGTATAGCTCTTGCCACGGAAGAAATCGGTGATCGGGTTCGGCACCAGGCCCACGTTCGGGAAGTCGGCGAACGGCGCGCCGAGCCACATGAAGCGCCACACGTTGCCCTGGTTCTCGGCCTTGCGATCGGTGTAACGCACGCCGGCCTTGAAGCTGCGGGCGAAGCCATCGTCGAACGCCAGATCCATGTCCGAACGCCAGGCGAACTCTGTGCCCTTGTTGTCGTCCTTGTTGTCCAGATGGAATTTCCAGCCGACGTAATTGGCCGGATCGGTCAGATACCCCTGGTTGCCCGCGGCATCGGTCACGGCCAGGTACGGCAGGTCGCCGCTCAGGTCGATCGTGTAGAAGGGCGTGGCGTTCATGCCGGTGCCCACGATGTAGCGCGTGCCCTTGGTGGTGGCATCGACGTACTGGAAATCGGTGCTCAAGGTCAGGTTCGGGGTCACCGTCCACTTGGCGCCCAACGAGTAGTCGGTGGTGATCGACTTGCGCTGGGTGAGGCTGGTGTTGGAATCGGCCGGGGTGTTCTGGAACACGCCGCTGACCAGTTCGTTGCGGTCGTTGACCACGATATCGCGCGCGCCCTGCATGGCATCGCCGCCGCTGTAGGCGAAGAAGGAATAGTCCTGCCAGCGGAAATCGTAGTCCGAGCGCAGCACCTGCGCCTGCACCTCGATGTCATCGCGCGGGCGCCACTGCAGCGCCACCGCGCCGGTGCGGCGCTTGCGCTCACCCACGGTGGTATTGACGCCGGCACCATGCGGGACGAATACCTCGGTCCCTTCGAAGCCGGGCAGGTCCGTCTGCGAATACCAGGGCTCCAGCGAGATCGTGTCCTGGCGGAACGGGCTGGTCTGCTGCGAGTAGTTCACCAGCAGGCCGACTTCGCCGATACCGGTCTGCCAGCGGTCGCTGAACATGCCCGAGAACGCGGGCTTGCTGTCATCGGCCAGATCGTAATGGTTGTACTGCAGGCTGCCGGCGATTTTGCGGCCCTCGTAATCGAAGGGCAGCCGCGTACGCAGGTCGACGGTGCCACCAAGGCCACCTTCGATCATTTCCGCCGACGGATTCTTGTAGACATTGACGCCACCGAGCAGCTCGGCCGATACATCCTCGAAGCTCAGGCCGCGACCGTCATTGGCGGTGAAGATGTCACGCCCGTTGAGCTCGGTGCGCACCTGGGTCAGGCCACGGATGGCGATCGTGCTGCCCTCGCCGTAGTTGCGGGTGATCTGGATACCGGAGATGCGCTGCAGTGCCTCGGCGACGTTGTTGTCGGGCAGCTTGCCGATGTCCTCGGCCACGATCGAATCCACGATCTGCTCGGCATTCTGTTTGATCTGCTGGGCACGGGTCACGCTGCTGCGGGTGCCGGTCACCTGGACGGTGTCCAGCTGGGTCGCCGCGGTGGTGTCCTGGATATCACTCTGTTGCGCCATGGCCTGGCCGGCAACCAGCATCGAAACGCAGACCGCCAGCGCGCGGCGGCGCACAGCGGTGGGGGTGCGTGCAGGCACGGACGCGCCTGTCGCCCCACGGCAACAACGTACTGACATGATGTTTCCCTCCCAGGACACATGTGCTGACGGTGGACAGCGCTGCGAAGGCGGCGCTGCCTGTAACAATCAGGTTTTAAGGTGACCCCGACACCGGTGGAACCGACCCGGGGATCATCGCGGCCACCCTCGTGAGGGGTGGTAGCTGGCGGGCAGCTTAGGCAGCGGGAGCCATTCCATGCCAATAAAATATTGGGCCGGATGTATTCCTTCGGAGAATACCATTCACGGTGCCTATACCAGCAGGGGCCCCGCCCGTGTCAGCCGCTCCCGCGGAGCCCCGGATACAGCCAGCGCGCGGTGGTACGCAGGGCCAACAGCATGCGTTCGGCGGCGGGCGGCAGCACGTGGCCGCGCCGGTAGATGATCCCGAACGATTCCATGCGGACGCCCACATCGATCGGCAGCACGGTCAGCAGCTTGGCCTGGATGTAGGGCGCCACCGATTCCACCGGCAGCGCGGCGAGCAGATCGCTGCCGCGCAGCAGGCTGGTCATCACCGGCAATGAACTGGTCTCGATGATGTTCTGCGGGATCGGCAGGCCCTGCTCCAGGAACAGCGCGTCCAGCCGCGCGCGCAGCACGCTGTCGGCCGGGGGCAGGATCCAGCCATGCCGGGCCAGATCGGCATGGTGCAGATCATCGCGGTTGGCCAGCGGATGGCCGGCACGGGCGATCACCGAATGCGGTTCATCGGCCAGCGCTTCGAAGGCCAGGTCCGCCGCACCCTCCGGCCCGAGGATCCGGCCGATCACCAGGTCCAGCTGGCCGTCCAGCAGACGGGCCACCAGGGGCCGGCTGTAGTCCATCTCGACCCGGATCAGGATGTCCGGGAACTCGCGCTTCACCTCGGCGATCGCCTGTGGCACCAGGTTGGTGCCCGGGTTGACCACGGTGCCGATCGACACCTGGCCCCGATGCCCGCTGCGCAGCGCGGCGATCTCCTCCGTGGCCCGCCCGATCTCGGACATTGCCGAGCGTGCGCGCCGGATCAGCACGTGGCCGTACCAGGTCGGCTCCACGCCGCGGGCATGGCGCTCGAACAGTTTCACCCCGAGCATGTCTTCCATCTCCGCCAGCAGCTTGGACGCGGCCGGCTGGGTCATGGCGGCGGCCTCGGCCGCGCGCAGGACCGAACCATGTTCATGCAGGTGCAGCAACAACATCAAATGCCGGGTCTTGAGCCGGGAGGCATTTGTCCAGGGGCCAGGCGCGGTCGTCATCACACATCCGTTCTGCGTTGATCGCCGCATTGAATCACGGTATTCGACGGGGGAATAGATATCCCGAAAAATTTCATTTGATAAGAATACCTTCGCACGCAACCCTGATCGTATGGTTGCGCCGCCGCCGGCTGCCAGCCCGCCAGCGCCCCCCGCGCCCGCCGATTCCTGGAGCCTGCTTTGTCCGTCCCCGCTTTGTCGTACCGTCTGCCGTTGGCTCCCCTGGACACACTGTTCGATGAGTAAACGACTGCAGGACAAGATCGCGCTGGTGACCGGCGCGGCCAGCGGCATCGGTGCGGCCACCGCCGCGCTGTTCGCCGAGCACGGCGCCCGGGTGATCGGACTGGATCTCAATCCACCGCATGCCGTGGATGCCCGGATCGACCACCGCCTGGCCGACATCACCGATGCCGCCGCCGTGGGTGCCCTGGTAGAGGCCATCCGCGCCGAGCACGGCCGCGTGGACGTACTGGTCAACAATGCCGGGGCCGATGTCTTCGCCGACCCGCTGCAGCTGGAAGACGCACAGTGGGAGCGCTGCCTGGACCTCAACCTCAAAGGTGCCTGGAACGTGTGCCGCGCAGTGCTGCCGGCGATGCTGGCGCAGCAGGCCGGTTCCATCGTCAACATCGCCTCGGTACATGGCCACCGCATCATCCCGCACGCCTTCCCCTACCCGGTCGCCAAGCATGGGCTGATCGGGCTGAGCAAAGCGCTGGGCATCGAGTATGCGGCGCAGGGCATCCGGGTGAACTCGATTTCGCCGGGGCTGATCCTGGTGCCGCGGATCGAAGCCTGGTTCGCCAACAGCGCCGACCCGGCCGCCACGCGCCACGCGCAGGAGCAGCTGCTGCCCTGCAAGCGCATCGGCGAGCCCGGCGAGGTGGCGCATACCGCGCTGTTCCTGGCCAGTGACGAAGCCCGCTTCATCAATGCCACCGACATCCTGATCGACGGTGGCCGTTCCCAGCTTTACCACGAGTAATCATGACCGCACCGACCTTCCATCTGCCGCTTGTCGCGATCCTGCGCGGCATCACCCCCGAAGACACCCTCGCTCACGTCGGCGCACTGGTGGATGCCGGCTTCGATGCGATCGAAGTCCCGCTGAACTCGCCACGCTGGGAAGACAGCATCGCCGGCGCGCAGCGCGCGTTCGGTGCACAGGCCTGGATCGGGGGCGGCACCGTGCTGCGCGAACAGCAGGTGGACGCATTGGTGGAGATCGGCGCACGCTTCATCGTCACCCCCAACACGCGGCCGGCGCTGATCCGCCACGCGGTGGATCGCGGCCTGCAGGTGATGGCCGGGTTCGCCACCGCCAGCGAGGCATTCGATGCGATCGATGCCGGTGCGCAGATGCTCAAGCTGTTCCCTGCGGCCACCTATGGCCCGGGCCACGTGCGCGCCCTGCGCTCGGTATTGCCGCGCGAGCTGCCGTTGTACGTGGTCGGCGGCGTGACCCCGGACTCCCTCGCCAGCTACCTTGCCGCCGGTGCGGTCGGTGCCGGGATCGGGGGCGATCTCTATCAACCCGCCCAGCCGCTGCAGCGTACCCGCGAGCAGGCCCAGGCGTTCCTCCAGGCCTACCGGACTACGCACGGATGAAGATCACCCGACTGGTTACCTATCACGCCGCACCGCGTTGGCTGTTCCTGAAGATCGAGACCGACGAGGGCATCGTCGGCTGGGGCGAACCGGTGATCGAAGGCCGCGCACGCACGGTGGACGCCGCCGTGCATGAGCTGTCGGCGTATCTGATCGGCAAGGACCCGACCCG
Source organism: Stenotrophomonas sp. RIT-551 (assembly GCF_026241915.1). Lineage (NCBI taxonomy): Bacteria > Pseudomonadati > Pseudomonadota > Gammaproteobacteria > Lysobacterales > Lysobacteraceae > Stenotrophomonas > Stenotrophomonas sp. RIT-551. Next base: position 222,518 of record NZ_JAPJIU010000004.1, read on the forward strand.
GATCAACGACCTGTGGCAGACGATGTACCGCGGCGGCTTCTACCGCGGCGGCGCGATCCTGATGAGCGCCATCGCCGGCATCGACCAGGCGCTGTGGGACATCAAGGGCAAGGCGCTCGGCGTGCCGGTCTACCAGTTGCTGGGGGGCCTGGTGCGCGATCGGATGAAGACCTACCGCTGGGTGGGCGGCGACCGGCCGGCCGATCTGGTCGAGCAGGTACATCGGTACCGCGCGCTCGGCTTTGATACGTTCAAGTTCAACGGCACTGAAGAGATGCAGCTGCTGGACAGCCCCCGCCGCGTGGATGCCGCCATCGCCAAGGTCGCCGCGCTGCGCGATGCATTCGGCGACAGCATCGATTTCGGCGTGGATTTCCATGGCCGGGTGGGCGCACCGATGGCCCGGGTCCTGCTCAAGGAACTGGAGCCATACCGGCCACTGTTCGTTGAAGAGCCGGTCCTTCCGGAGCAGGCCGAGTACTACCCGCGCCTGGCCGCGGCCACCTCGATTCCACTGGCGGCCGGTGAGCGCATGTACTCGCGCTTCGAATTCAAGCAGGTCCTCGCCAACGGCGGTCTGTCGTTGCTGCAACCGGATCTCTCGCATGCCGGTGGCCTCACCGAGTGCCTGAAGATCGCGGCGATGGCCGAAGCCTACGATGTCGCGCTCGCGCCGCACTGCCCGCTGGGCCCGGTCGCGCTCGCGGCCTGCCTGCAGTTGGATTTCGTCTCGCACAACGCGGTGCTGCAGGAACAGAGCATCGGCATCCACTACAACCAGGGCGCCGATCTGCTCGATTACGTGTTGAACAAGGATGACTTCCACTGCGACCATGGCAGCATCGCCGCCCTGCCCAAACCCGGGCTGGGCGTGGAAATCGATGAGGAGCGCCTGCGCCATGCCCATGAAAACCCGCCTGACTGGCGCAACCCGATCTGGCGCCACAGCGACGGCTCCGTTGCCGAATGGTGAGTGGCGATGAGCGTTGAGCTGGCCCCGGCCACGCTGGTGGTGGACAGCCGCTGCACCCATGGCGAAGGCGTGCTCTGGTGCGAACAGCGGCAGAGCGTGTTGTGGATCGACATCGCCGAGCGCCGGCTGTGGGAGCACCACCCCGCGCGCGGCACCCACCGCTACTGGGTGCTGCCTGACCGCCCCGGCTGCATCGGCCTGTTCGACGACGGCACCTTGCTGGTGGCGTTGGTCAGCTCGCTGCACCGCGCAGATCTTGCCAGCGCCACCGACGACACCCTGCCCCTGCAGTGGCTTGCCGATGTGGAGCCCTACAAGCCCTATACCCGCAGCAATGATGGCCGCGCCGATCGTCACGGCAATTTCGTGTTCGGCACCATGAACGAGCACCCCGAGCGCGCTGCCGATGGCCGCTTCTACCAGTACTCCACCCGCCACGGCCTGCGCGAGCTGCCGCTGCCGGGCATCGTGATTTCCAATGCGATCAGCTTCAGCCTGGATGGCCGCACGATGTACTGGTGCGACTCGGTATCGCCGCGGATCATGGCCTGCGATTACGACCCCGAGCAAGCCAGCACCCGCAACGTGCGCGAATTCACCGCCCTGGCCGATACGGCGGCCGAACCGGATGGCTCGGCCGTCGATGCGGCCGGACGGGTCTGGAACGCGCAATGGCGCGCGCGCCAGGTCAGCTGCTATGCACCCGATGGCACCCTGTTGCAGGTCCAGCCGGTGCCGGTCAAACACCCCACCTGCGTGGCCTTCGGCGGCAATGACCTGCGTACCTTGTACGTGATCAGCTCGCGGCTGGACCACACGCCGGAGGAATTGGCCGCAAGCACGCACGCCGGCAGCCTGTTCAGCGCGCGCCAGGCGCAGCCTGGCCTGCCCGAGAGCCGGATCCGCGGATGATCGCCGTTGACTGGGGCAGCAGCAGCCTGCGCGGCTACCGGCTGGACCAGCACGGTGCCACCCTTGAGCAGCGCGCCAGTGCGCGCGGAATACTGCACTGCGATGGCAACTACGCCGACGTGCTGGCCGGGCTGGTCGATGGCTGGCCGGACAGCACGATCCTGCTCAGCGGGATGATCGGCAGCCGCAATGGCTGGATCGAGCAGGCCTACCTGCCCTGCCCGGCCGGGCTGGCCGATCTCGCCGCAGCGCTGCAGTTGCATCACGATGCACGGCTGCCTGGCCGTGATCTCTGGTTCGTGCCTGGCGTGGCCGTCCAGGGCGCGGGCGGGACGCCGGATGTGATGCGCGGCGAAGAAACCCAATTGTTCGGCCTGGACACCCGCGCAGGCCACGCCCATGTCTGCCTGCCTGGTACGCACAGCAAGTGGGCAACGCTGCACGATGGGGCGATCACCGGTTTTGCGACCGCCATGACCGGCGAGGTGTTCGCGCTGCTGCGCCAGCACAGCCTGCTCGGCCGCCTGATGGACGACGGCGATGGTTTGGATGCCATCGCCTTCGCCCAAGGCGTGCAGCGCAGCGGCGATGCCGATGGCCTGCTGCACCACCTGTTCGGCGTGCGTGCGTTGGGCCTGTTCGAGCGACTCGCGCCTTCGGCCGCCCCCTCCTATCTCTCCGGTCTGTTGCTCGGCCATGAAATCCGCGACCTGGCCGCGCCCGGGGCCGAGGTGCACCTGGTGGGCAGTTCCACGCTGACCACGCGCTATGCCCACGCGCTGAAGGTGCTCCACAGGACCCCCGTCGATGCACCTGAAAGCCTTGCGGCGCGGGGCCTGTACCGTCTTGCACGGCAGCGCGGCCTGCTCGGCTGAGCGCACGGCCCCAGCATTCAGGCACAACCTGTTCTAGAATTGGTCGGCTTAACGCCGGATTTCCCCATGCCTTTCGTCGTCACTGAAAACTGCATCAAGTGCAAACACACCGATTGCGTGGAAGTGTGCCCCGTGGATTGCTTCCACGAAGGCCCCAACTTCCTGGTGATCGACCCGGATGAGTGCATCGACTGCACCCTGTGCGAACCGGAGTGCCCGGTCAACGCGATCTTCCCCGAAGACGACGTGCCCGCCGGGCAGGAAGTGTTCGTCGCCCTGAACGCCGAACTGGCCCAGGCCTGGCCGGTGCTCACCGTGCGCAAGGACCCGCCTGCCGACGCCGGCGAATGGGACGGCAAGCCGGACAAGCTGAAGCTGCTGGAACGCTGAGCCTTCCGGCGCTGGCAGCAACAAAAAGGGCGCCGAGGGCGCCCTTTTCGTTTCTCTGACCCGCAGCTTCGGTAGTGCCGGCCGCTGGCGCTTTTACGGAGCCAGCTTCGCCTTCAGCTCACCCAGCAGCTTGGTCGGTGCGGCAGCGGTCGCCGGCAGGCCACGCGGATCCACGGCCGACACATAGGCGCCGGCATCGACGGCCACCACGCGGACCAGGAAGTCGCTGCCTTCGAAGGCCACGTCATAGGAACCCAGCAGCTGTGCCTTGCTGGCGATCTTCACGCCTTCAACGGACTCCAGCGCGGTGCCGACCTTGGCGAACACCTCTTCCTTGGTGCCCGGCACGGTGAACCCGGCATTGTTGGCCGGTGCCTGGGTCGAGGACGGCGCCGGACGCGCAGACTGCGAGGCCAGCGTGGAGCTGGTGGCGGCGGTGGCGGCGGCCTGGCCGGCCGGGACGTTCAGATCCGGCGGCACTTCCAGCGGACGCACTTCCGGGGCCAGGGCGTAGTCGCCCTTGGCACCGCGCTTGAAGCAACCGGTGGTGCCGACGAGGGTGGCGGTAGCCAGGATCGCGAAGGACAGCACGCGGATGGCGGAAACGGATTGACGCATGGGAATCTCCTGGGTGACCACTGTGGTCAGTGGTTGGATAGTGCTTCCAGCGCACCGATATCGGTGGCCAGGTGTTCGGCAGCGGCGTGATGGGCCGCAGACAGGGGCAGCAGCGGCAGGCGCAGGCCGTCACCAATGCCGATCCGGCGCAGCAGGTCCTTCACCGGGATCGGGTTGGACTCCACGCCGCAGAATTCATGGAAGGGCTCCAGACGGGCATCCCACGACTCGGTCGCCTCGCGCTCACCGGCCGCTGCCAGGTCGCACATCCGCCGGTAGGCACCCGGCAAGGCGTTGGAACCGACCGAGATCAGGCCGTCCACGCCGGACAGGATCGAGCGCGCGGCCGTGCCGTCGTCGCCACTGAGGATGGCGAAATCCGGCGAACGCAGGGCCAGCAGGGCATGCACGCGGCCGATATCGCCCACCGCTTCCTTGATGCCGACGATGTTCGGGTGGCTGGCCAGCTCGGCTACGGTCGCGGGCAACATGTCGCAGCCGGTGCGGCCGGGCACGTTGTACAGGATGACCGGCAGGCCGCCCTGGTCGGCCACCGCGCGATAATGCGCGATCAGGCCTTCCTGGGTGGGGCGCACGTACGGCGGGGTCACCACCAGCGCGTGCGTGGCGCCATTGGCGGCCGCCCGGCGGGTCTGCTCGATCGTTTTGGCCGTCCCGGACAGGCCGGTGCCGGCCAATACCGGGATGCGCCCGGCGACGGTTTTGACCGCACTGCGCAGCAACTGGTCGTATTCGTCGTCGGACAGGGCCGCGGCTTCACCGGTCGAACCGGCCACCACCACCCCGTGAACACCACCCTCCAGTTGCAGATGCAGCAGGCGCTGCCAACCGTCGGGATCCAATGCGCCGTTCGCCTGGAAGGGCGTCGCCAGCGCGGTGATGAGACCGGAAAGGGACAAGGACATCGTGCTCGGAAGAAAGGGGGCACCGTGCCTGCGCAAACGCCGGCCAGATGTACGTTGCATGTTACTTGCGGGTCGAAAGCGCGGGCAAGTATGCTGGACTCCGGCGAACGTGCCGTCGTCCGGCCGTTCAGACTCACCTTGCATCACCCGGAACCATCTTGACCGACACCACGCCGCGGCCTGCGCCGACCGAAAACCACCTCCTGATCAACGCCTATACGACGCATCCGGAGTCCCCCCTGCTGCCTGTGACCCGGCGTATCGCCGACAGTGGCTGCAATCTGGTCGATGCCCGCCTGGCCACGGTCGGCCGCGACGTCTCCGTCACCGCGCTGGCCACCGGCTCGTGGGACTCGGTGGCCAAGCTGGAGGCGATGCTGACCCGGCTGGAGCGTGAGGAAGGCCTGAAGCTGGTCTGGTACCGCACCGGTGCCAAGCAGGCGCAGTCCAACCTGCTGCCCTACATCGTGGAAGTGATCGCCGCCGACAAGCCGGGGATCCTGTTCCAGCTGGCCGATTTCTTCGACCGCCAGGGCATCACCATCGAAAACCTGCAGAGCACGCGTTACCGCGCGATGCAGACCGGTGCGGAAATGTTCTCCGCGCAGGTCACGATCGGTGTGCCGGCCAACATGCACATCGCCGCGCTGCGCGATGATTTCCTCGAGTTCTGCGATCACCTCAACCTCGATGCGATCATGGACCCGATGAAGTTCTGATGTTTCGCGCGCTCGTCACGGGCGCGCGGGGTTTCATGCAGTTGTAGTAGATCTACCCCAGGATCCGGAAAGGAACCCATGAACGACGGCGACACCCTGGACAGCACCACCCTCGCACTGCCGCTGGCCTTGTCCGGCGGCGAGACCACCACCCTCGGCGATCTGGCCGGCCAGTGGCTGGTACTGTACTTCTACCCCAAGGACAGCACCCCGGGCTGCACCACCGAGGGCATCGATTTCAACGCACTGCTCCCGCAGTTCACCCAGGCCGGCGCCCGCGTGTTCGGCGTTTCCCGCGATTCGGTCAAATCCCACGACAACTTCTGCGCCAAGCAGGGCTTCGCCTTCCCGCTGATCAGCGATGGCGATGAAGCACTGTGCACCGCGTTCGACGTGATCAAGCTGAAGAACATGTACGGCAAGCAGGTGCGCGGCATCGAGCGCAGCACCTTCCTCATTTCGCCGGACAGTCGTATCGTGCAGGCGTGGCGCAAGGTCAAAGTGGCCGGCCACGCAGACACCGTCCTTGAAGCCCTGAAGGCCGCGAAAACCCAGTGACCACCCCGGCACCCCCAATGGCCATCACCCTGCCCCGCAGGTCGTGATGGCTTGTCCCTGTTCTGCCACCAGGAATTGACGATGACCCGAGGCAAGCGCATCTACGTACTGGATACCAACGTGCTCATGCACGATCCGACCGCGCTGTTCAAGTTCGAGGAGCATGATGTCTACCTGCCGATGCAGGTGATCGAAGAGCTGGACAACGGCAAGAAGGGCACCACCGAGGCCAGCCGCAACGCGCGCCAGGTCAGCCGTTTCCTCAATGAACTGGTGCAGGCTTCGGGCCTGGAGAACCTGGCCGACGGCATTCCACTGCAGCGCCCGAACGGGCTGCAGCTGCGCGGCAAGCAGAGCGTGGGCCTGCTGCGCTTCCAGACCAGCCACTTCGACGCCGGCAAGAGCTTCGGCGCGGTCATTCCCGATAACGCCATCCTCGGCGCGATCCTGGCCCTGAAGGAGCAGGTGCCGGAGATTCCGGTGGTGTTCGTTTCCAAGGACATCAACCTGCGGATCAAGGCGGCCATTGCCGGCATCGTCTCCGAAGACTACGAAAACGACCGCGCGCTCGACGATTTCAGCCTGCTCTACACCGGTGCCACCGAGCTGCCGGAAGACTTCTGGAAGAAGCATACCGACAACCTGCGCAGCTGGAGCGACAAGGGACGCACCAGTTACGAAATCATCGCCAGCGAAGACGAGAACTGGCATCCCAACCAGTACGCCTACCTGCCCGGCGATGATGAAGTCGAACTGCGCGTGGCCAAGGTAGACGGTGAGAAGATCACGCTGTCGCTGGTCAACGATTTCCGCCATGGCAGCCACGCGGTCTGGGGCATCAGCGCGCGCAACCGCGAGCAGAACTTCGCGCTCAACGCGCTGATGGACCCGGAGATCGATTTCGTCACCCTGCTCGGCACCGCCGGTACCGGCAAGACGCTGCTCGCGCTGGCCGCCGGCCTGGCCCAGACCATGGACCAGCAGCGCTACCGCGAGATCATCATGACCCGCGCCACGGTCAGCGTTGGCGAGGACATCGGCTTCCTGCCCGGTACCGAGGAAGAAAAGATGACGCCGTGGATGGGCGCGCTGACCGACAACCTGGAAGTGCTAACGCATACCCAGGAAGGCGGCGCGTGGGGCCGGGCGGCGACCAACGACCTGATCGCCAGCCGGATCAAGATCCGCTCGCTGAACTTCATGCGTGGCCGCACCTTCCTGTCGCGTTATCTGATCCTGGATGAAGCGCAGAACCTCACTCCCAAGCAGATGAAGACCCTGATCACCCGTGCCGGCCCCGGCACCAAGATCGTGTGCCTGGGCAACGTGGAACAGATCGATACCCCGTACCTGACCGAGACCACCTCGGGCCTGACCTACGCGGTGGATCGCTTCAAGAACTGGCCGCACAGCGCGCACATCACGCTGCGCCGTGGCGAGCGTTCGCGCCTGGCCGATTACGCTTCGGAGGTGTTGTGAGCCGCTTCCTGTCCCGTGCGGTCCTGCCGCTGGCGCTTGCTGCGCTGGCGGCCGCCTGCACGCCTGCCAATACACGGCCGGGCGCCAGCGTCCCGACCGCGGTCAAGACCGGCCAGTCCTGGGTGGTGACGCGACCGGTCGTCGCCGCCCAGGTCCTGGATACCTGCTCACGCTCCAGCCCCGGCCGCGAGCCGGGGCGCGTCACCGGCTACTGGGCCCCCAGCCGCCAACAGGTCGAACAGCTGGAAGCCCAGTTGCCGTCGCTGGAGGCGCAGGTGCCCAAGGCGGCCGATTTCGACCGCCAATACGTGGGCATCGAAATGGACGGCCGCCAGCTGATCTATCTCAACGCCTTCCATCTGCCCGACGATGCCGATATCGACCCGGCGCGCGATGCCATCCGGGTCTGCGATGGCGGCGCGCAGTTCTGGGGCGCTCTGTTCGATCCGGCCAGCGGCAGTTTCTCGGATGTGCAGTTCAACGGCCCGCCTGCGGGCCGTTGATCGTGCCGTGACCCCGACCACACGCGCCGGATGAGCATCCGGCTGCCCACCTGGGTCTGGATCGGCGCGATCGCGCTGTCCTGCGTGGCCGGAATGGTCAACGTGGTCGGCTTCCTCGGCTTCGAGCACCAGGCGGTCAGCCACATGACCGGCACCACCAGCCAGCTCGGCATGGCGCTGGCCCAGCGCGACTGGCGCGTGGTCGGGCATCTGTGGGGACTGCTGATCGCCTTCTGCGTGGGTGCCACGCTCAGCGGCGTGATCATCCAGGACAGCGGCCTGCAGCTGGGCCGCCGCTATGGCGTGGTGCTGGCGCTGGAATCGCTGTTGCTGCTGATCGCGATCCCGCTGTTCAAACAGCAGCAGATCTGGGGCGCGCTCGCGGCGGCGATGGCCTGCGGCCTGCAGAACGCGATGGCGACCACGTTCAGCGGGGCGGTGGTGCGCACCACCCATCTCAGCGGCATGTTCACCGACCTGGGCATCGGCCTGGGTCACCTGCTGCGCGGCCTGCCACTGCCGATCCGGCGGCTGACCCTGAGCGGCCTGATCGTCAGCGGTTTCCTGGCTGGCGGCGTGATCGGCGCCGGGTTGTTCCTGCGCTTCGGTTATGACGCGCTGCTGGCGCCTGCCCTGCTGACCGGCGGCACCGGGCTGGGCTACGTGCTGTACCGGCAGTGGGCGCTGCTGCGGGCGCGCTGACGGCGCGGCAGCAATACGGCGGCAAACATTGCACAATCCAGGCATGACGCCTTCCAGCCCCGTTTCCGCCCTGACCATCGCCGGCTCCGATTCCGGCGGTGGCGCAGGCATCCAGGCCGACCTGAAGGCCTTCGCCGCCCATCGCGTACATGGCCTTTCGGCGATTGCCGCGCTGACCGCACAGAACACCCGCGGCGTCACCGCCGTGCACGTGCCGCCACTGGAGTTCCTGCAGGCGCAGATCGACGCCTGCTTCGCCGATTTCGATATCCATGCGGTGAAGCTGGGCATGCTCGCCAATGCCGAGGTGATCGGCCTGGTGGCCGACGCGCTGGAAAAGCACCGCCCGCCGCATGTCGTGCTGGATCCGGTGATGGTCGCCACCAGCGGTGCCAAACTGCTTGAAGACGCCGCCCTGGAGGCCATGCGCACGCGCCTGGTTCCACTGGCCACGCTGCTCACGCCCAACACGCCGGAAGCCGAGCTGCTGCTCGGCCGCCGCATTGTCACCGCCGAAGACGCCGAAGATGCCGCCGACGCGCTGCTCGAGCTGGGTGCCGGCGCGGTACTGCTCAAGGGCGGCCATCTGGATGAAGGCAGCCGCGTGATCGATCGCTACTTCGACGGCGTCACCCGCGACGAGTTCATCCACGCCCGGTTGCCGGTGGATGCGCACGGCACCGGCTGCACGTTGGCCTCGGCGATCGCCGCGCAGCTGTGCCAGGGGTTGTCGTTGCCGAACGCCTGCGAAGCGGCCATCGACTACGTCGCGCGTGGCCTGCAGAGCGGTTACTACCCGGGCCGCAGCGAGGTGCTGGTGATCGACCACTTCGGCGCGGCACGCCCGGCATGATCGACGCCTCTCCCCTGCCCGTGCAGACCGGCGATGGCCATCGCTTCGAACTGCTGGCACGCGTGCCCACGCAGCCACGCGCACGCCTGCTGTGGCTGCCGGCGCTGGGCGTGGCCGCGCGCCACTACCTGCCCTACGCCGATGCGCTCGCGGCGCGTGGCATCGCGGTGTACCTGCATGAGTGGCGCGGCAACGGCAGCAGCCGCCTGCGGCCGTCGCGCACGCAGGATTGGGGGTATCGCGAGATCCTCGAACACGACCTGCCGGCCAGCCTGGCCCAGATGCCCGAAGACGCGGTAACGCCCCTGATCATCGGCGGCCACAGCCTCGGCGGTCAGCTGGCCTGCTGCTTCGGCGGGTTGCACCCGCAGCGCTTCGCACGGGTGTGGCTGGTCGCCAGCGGCACGCCGTACTGGCGCACCTTCCCCGCCCCGCGCGGCTGGGCGCTGCCGCTGGTGTACCGCTTCCTGCCCTGGCTGGCCCAGCGCCAAGGGGTCCTGCACGGCAAGAAGCTCGGCTTCGGCGGCACGGAAGCGCGCGGCCTGATCCGCGACTGGTCACGCGTGGGCCTCAACAACCACTATGCGGCGGCGGGCATGGCGACCGATCTGGAGGCCGGCATGCGCACCCTGCAGGGCCAGGCCACTGCCGTGGTGATGGATCACGACTGGCTGGCACCGCCTTCCTCGATGCAGGCCCTGCTGGCCAAGATGCCCGGCATGCGTGCGCAGCTCAGCGTGTTGAGTGCGCAGGCGCTGGGCACGCGTGCCGATCACTTCGCCTGGATGAAAACGCCGGAAGCCGTGGTGGAGCGCCTTTTTCATTCATTTGAATGAAGACCTTCACAAAAACCGTTGACGAATGCGACGCCGATCCGCATAATTCCGCTCCTGTTGACGCGCCCGTAGCTCAGTTGGATAGAGTACCTGGCTACGAACCAGGCGGTCGGGAGTTCGAATCTCTCCGGGCGCACCATCAACAGGGTATCGATTTCGCCGTCGGTATCAGTAATGAAAATTCGATGTAAATGCGCCCGTAGCTCAGTTGGATAGAGTACCTGGCTACGAACCAGGCGGTCGGGAGTTCGAATCTCTCCGGGCGCACCATTACATCGAATGGCAGGCTTGCCTGCCTTCCCGTCGAACGTGGCAACACGCGCGGCAGGACACACAACCAGACAATGCAAATGCGCCCGTAGCTCAGTTGGATAGAGTACCTGGCTACGAACCAGGCGGTCGGGAGTTCGAATCTCTCCGGGCGCACCATTGCATCGACGAAAACAGCAGCCATCGGTTGCTGTTTTTTTTTGCGTTGTCCCCAGCTGTCACCCCTGCGGCGGGGCGTGCGCCTGTGCCGCCTGCATCGCCATCAGGTCGGCTTCACCCGGCAGTTCCGGCGCGGGGCACGCCCCACCGGCGTGGCCATCATGCGCCAGCCAGTCATCCACCACACTGCCCAGCAGATCCACGCGCAGCGGCAGCGTGATGTGGTCTTCGCCACGCAGCTCGATGTAGTGCACGCGCGGGCTGGCGGCCGCCAGGCGGCGCCCCTGCCCGACCGGCACGTGCTGGTCGTCCTGGCCATGCAGCAGCAGCACGCAGGCGCGGCTGTCGGCCAGCGCGCGGGTGACATCGACGCGGTCCAGATCCAGGTCCAGCCGCTGGCTGGCGGCGGCGATCACCTGGTCGACATCCTGACCGCCATAGCGCCAACGTCCGTAGGCGGCCATCGCCTGCGCTTTCCATGCCGTCGGCTGCAGTGACATCAGGTGCGGGATCATGCTGCGGATGGCATCGCCGGCATTGGCGAAAGACTCCATCGCCACCACGCCGGTGACCTGGTCGCCGAGCTTGTCCGCGGTGAACAGCGCAGTGGCAGCGCCATAGGACACCCCGAACAGGTACAACGGCCCGACCACTTCACCACGCGCCTTCAGCGCCGCGATGACATCGACCACGTCATCCGATTCGAAGGTGCCGTAGCCCGACGGTCCCGCACCCGAATGGCCGTGGTTGCGCAGGTCGATGGTGACCACGCGGTAGCCGGACTGCGCCAGCTGCAGCGACCACGGCAGCATCGCATCACCGTTCATCATCCAGCCGTGCAGCAGCACCACCGTGCCGCGCGGTGCCTGCGCACGGAACGGGTGCGGCAGGTCCAGCGCCATGCCGGTGCGCAGCGGCTCGCCATTGTCGTGCTGCTGGGCCAGGTACTGGTAATGCAACCCGTACTGACCAGGGTCGAACGCACGCCAGAAGATCGGCACGCCCGCGCGCCCGGTCACCCGGCCATGCCGGTTGGGCACGCTCTCCACCGCTTCGGCGATGCGCGGCATGTCCAGCAGCGTGGATACGCCGCCGGGCGCGATCAGGCGATCACTCAACGAGGTCGAGGCAGCGGTGGAGGTCAAGGAAGAGCAGGCAGCCAGCCACAGGCCAGCCCCGGCCAGCAGCAACAGCAGCAAGCGCTTCATGGGCGGAATCGGAAAAACCAGACGAGTCGCGCAGGGTACCGATCACGCCGACGGCGCTCTATCGCATCCAGATGACCATCCGATGACAGCCAAGCCAACATTCAGCTTGAACGGACGGGCAGCGGCATCGCCGCAGGCCCCTGCCCGGCCTGCGATCAGCCCAGCCAGCGTTCCATGGTGGGCCACCAGCCCGCCAGCACCTCCGGGCGCTGCATCCGCTCCCGCCACCAGCGTAATGCGGCCCCCTCCTCGCCGGTGCGCCAGGCCAGCCAGAACGTCTCGTCCGGTTTGGGTTCCTCGACCTGTTTGATCACCAGCCGGCCTTCCCGCACCGCCTGCTGCACATACGGCTCGGGCAGGAAACCGAAACCGAGCCCGGCGCACTGCAGGCGGAACTTGCTGACCATGTCCGGCACGGTGACCGTTTCCTGCCCCATCAGCAGGCCCACCGTACGCGGCAGCAGCCGCCGTGCCGAATCGGCCACGGCGATCGCGCAGTGGGTGGCCAGCTGCTCACGGCCCAACGGTTCGGGCGCGGCCGCCAATGGATGGGAGGGCGAGACGGCGAACACGAAGCGCACCACGCCCATCGGCTCGACTACATAGCCGCCGCCACTGGGCCCCTCACCCGCCGCGCCGACCAGCAGGTCCGCGCGCCGGTCCAGCAATGCCTCCCACGTGCCCGAGAGCGATTCAGTGACCAGCCGCATCCGGGTCTGTTCGGCCACCGCATTGAAGGCTCGTACGTCCTCGGCCAGCAGCGCCGGTACGAACATCGAATCGACCGCCACGGTCAGCTCGGCTTCCCAGCCGGAGGCGACGCGCCGCACCCGCATCTCCAGCTCGCGGGCGGCCCGCAGCAGATGGCGCCCCTCCTCCAGCAGCGCCTCCCCGGCCGGGGTCAGGTGCGCGCGCGGCCCGACCCGGTCGAACAGCTGAACGCCCAGGTCTTCTTCCAGCTTGGCGACCGTGTAGGAGATGGTCGAGGGCACCTTGTGCAGGGCCTTGCCGGCCGCGGCGAACGAGCCACGGCGGTCGATGGCGTCCAGGATCTGCAGGGCGTCGAGGCTGAGCTTGAGCATTCGAAATTTTCGATGATGGCTTGCGAAACTATCCGTTTTTCAAGCGGCCGGAGCAAGCGGATACTGGCCGCAACAGGAAAGGGAACGGCAGCGACCACCCCGGACCGCCATCGAAACCATCGAACACCCAGGAGATTCCCATGCTGCAGATCCGCAAGAGCAACACCCGTGGCAAGGCCGACCATGGCTGGCTGAACTCCATGCACACCTTCTCCTTCGCCAACTACTACGACCCGCGCTACGTCAGCTTCGGCCCGCTGCGGGTGATCAACGAAGACCGCGTGCAGGGCGGCCAGGGTTTCGGCACCCACAGCCACAGCAACATGGAGATCGTCTCCTACGTGCTCGGCGGCGCGCTGGAGCACAAGGACTCGATGGGTACCGGTTCGGTGCTGCGCTACGGCGATGTGCAGCGCATGAGCGCCGGCAGCGGCGTCAGCCACAGCGAGTTCAACCACTCGGCCGACGAGGCGGTGCACTTCCTGCAGATCTGGCTGTTCCCCGATCAGGAGAACATCACCCCGAGCTACCAGGAGACCCACTTCGCGCCGGAGACCAAGCGCGGCCAGCTGCGCCTGATCGCTTCGCGCGATGGCCGTGACGGCTCGCTGTTGATCCACCAGGACGCGAACCTCTACGCCACGATCCTGGACGGTGACGACCGCGTCCACCTGCCGCTGGCCCCGGGCCGCGGCGCCTATGTACAGGTGGCCCGCGGGCAGCTGCAGGTCAACGGCATCACCCTGGAAACCGGCGATGCGCTGCAGGTCAGCGACGAGGCGCAGCTGACGCTGGAGAACGCCAATGATGCGGAAGTCATCGTGTTCGACGTCGCGCTGTAATCACCAGGCGCGGAAACGCAGACACCCCGGTTGCCCGGGGTGTCGTTCGTTGCGTGGATCAGTCGTTGCGTGGATCAGAATCTGTAGTTCAGCGTCAGCCGGACGTTGCGCGGCTCACCCCAGGTGTAGGTGCTGTACCAGCTGAAGATCGTGTAGTAGTGCTTGTCCAGCAGGTTGTTGACGTTGAGCGTCGCCGAGAGCTGGTCATTGAACTGGTAACGCGCCATGGCATCGAGCAGCCAATAGGGCTCGGTGCGATGGACCTGGCTTCCGCCGGTGGCCGGGTTGGCGATGGTGCCGAAGGTGCTGCCCTGCCAGCGCGCGCCACCGCCGAGGCTCCAGCCATCGGCCGCACCGGTGAGCCGGTAGCTGGTGTGCACGCTGAACTGGTCTTCCGGCTCCAGCGTGGAGACCTTGGTGGACTGCTGGCGCGCGATCTTGTGCGCGTAGCCGCCCTGGACCTGCCAGCCCGGCGCCAGCTGACCGGACACCTCCAGCTCGTAGCCCTTGGTGCGCACCCCCATCAGGCCTTCATAGGCGATCCCGCCACTCGGCGTCCTGCCGCCGGTCGGCTGCGCGTAGTTGTCCTGTTCCAGCTGGAACACCGCCGCACTGGCATTGAGTCGGCCGTCGTAGAACTCCGCTTTCAGGCCGGCTTCGTAGCTGCGCCCTTCCAGCGGATCCAGCACCCGGCCCTGCTCGTCCTGGTTGCCCTGCGGTTTGAAGATGGTGCTGTAGCTGGCGAACACCGAGACGTTGCGATTGAGGTCGTACACCAGGCCGGCATACGGCACGACCACGCCACTCTCGTCGGTATCCGGAGACTTGTAGTTGGCGATGCGGCTGCCGAGGATCAGCTTGAGCGGATCGGCCAGGTCGAAACGGCCCACCACGTAGGCACCGCTTTCGCGGGTGACCTGGTTGTCACCGTAGCCCCACTGCCAATCCGGCTCGGGCACATCGCCGGTCCAGGCGTAGTAGTCGGCAACGCTGCTGACATAGCCCGGCTGCGGCGAGTAGCCGTTGTTGACCCAGCGCTTGCGCGACACGCTGCCACCGACCACCAGCTCGTGCTGCCGGCCGAACCACTCGAACTTGCCGCTGACGTACAGATCGGCCGCATTGCTGGTGGTCTTGCCGATGTACTGGCCCAGCCACATGCTCACGCCCTCACCGGTGACCGGATCGGGATTGCCACCGGCCGCCGCGCCCAGCGAGGCGTCATACCCGTTGACCTGGTGATTGAGCTGCAACTTGGCGACCCAGTCATTGGCGAAGGTGTGCTCCAGCGTGGCGAAGCCGGTACGGGCGTACTGGCCCCAGCGGCTCCAGCGTGCGCCGTTGTTGAACGAGCGCGGCATCTTGTTGAAGTTGCCCTCGCTGTCCAGCAGCGGAATGCCACCCCAGCTGGACCCTTCCGGATCGCTGTCCTGGTAATCGGCACCGACAGTCAGCAGGGTGCTCTCGCCGATGTCGGCCTCGAGAATGCCGTAGAAGACTTCATTGCTGCGCTGGTAGTGGTCGGCATTGGAATGCTTGTCCTGGTAGGCGCCCACGACGCGGCCGCGCACGCGGCCACTTTCAGTGAGCGGTCCGCCGACATCGACCTCGGCGCGATAGCTGTCCCACGAGCCCACGCCCAGCGTGGCGCTGCCAGCCAGTTCGCGGGTCGGCTTCTTGCGCACCAGGTTGATGGTCGCGCCCGGATCGCCCATGCCGGTCAGCAGGCCGGTGGCGCCCTTGAGCACTTCGACGCGGTCATAGATGGCCATGTCGCTCAGCGTGTTGCCGGCCGAGTAGGCCGAGTCGCGCGCCATCGGGATGCCGTCGTACTGGAAGTTCTGTACCGCAAAGCCGCGCGCGTAATACTCGGTGCGCTCGCTGTCGTAGGTAACGATGCTCACGCCGGGCGTGACCTTCATGACGTCATCGATGCCATTGAGGCCGAAGTCGTTCATTTCCTGACGGGTGATCACGCTGATCGACTGCGGCGTCTGGCGCGGACTGAGCACCAGGCGGGTCGCGGTGGCGATCGTGCCGGGCGTGTACGAATCACTGCCCTCGGTCACGGTGCCGAGCTGGTTGGCGGTGACCTGCACGGTCTGCAGGGTCTGTGCGCCGTCCTTGGCAGGTGCCTCGCCCGCCGGCGCCTCTTCGGCCTGCACGGCAGACGCGGACAGGGCCAGGCCCAGCACGCAGCCCATCGCCTGCATCAGCGGGGAGATCGAGGGAACAGTACGACGGCGACCCGAATGGATCGGGGCAACACGGAACGGAACGACGGACACGGCAATGCCTCCAGGCAGGAAGGGACTCCTCTGGCGGCGGCTGGAGGGAACGAATGGGCGGCATGATGCCGCATCCGGGCCTATAGCGAAAGGCTATCGCAGCAAGCGAGCGGGTGGAGAGCCCCGCAGACAGGCGACGCTCCGGCTGCAGCCGGGGCGCCACAGGTCATTGGCTGGTAGCAATCACGTCAGGTGATCCGCCGGTCCACCCACCGGATCAACCACGCGGCACCGGCGCATCCGAGGCAATCAGCTTTTCCTGCTTGAGCTCGGCCCAGAAGGCCCCCGGCACCGCCACGGACATGGAAGCGACGTTGGCCAGCACCTGTTCGGGCGTGCGCGCGCCCGGAATGACCGCCGATACCACCTCGGGTGCATCGGCGAACTGCAGCGCCGCCGTGCGCAGGTCCACACCATGGCGATCGCAGATAGCCTGCACCCCGGCACGCTTTTCCGGCGCCCAGGACGGCACCTTGCCGTCATAGAGGTACCGGTCCCGCCCGGCCAGGTAGCCCGCCAACAGCGGCGACCCGACTACGACCGACGCGCCATGCGCGGCGATCTTCGGGAAGGTGTCATGCAAGGCCTGCTCGTGATCCAGCAGCGAGTACTGGCAGGCCAGCAGGAAGATATCCGGGTCGGCCTCGGCCACCGCACGCAGCGCCGGCTCGGGGCGATTGACGCCGAACCCCCAGGCTTTGATAAGCCCCTCCTCGCGCATACGGGTCAGCGCCGGCATCGCGCCTTTCGCGGCCTCTGCGAAGCGCTGCTCCCACGGCATGCCGAGGTCTTTCTCGTTGTCCGGCGAGAGGTCATGAATGAAGACCACGTCCAGTTGCGACACCCCGAGCCGGTTGAGGCTGTCCTCCACCGAGCGCCGCGTGCCATCGGCGGAGTAGTCATAGCGGTAATGGAACGGCGAGGGATCCTTCCACATCACCTCCTGCAGTTCACCGGCGGTCGCGGTCAGCAACCGGCCGACCTTGGTCGACAGCGTGTACTCGCGCGCCGGGTGGTTGTGCAGGTGATGGCCGTAGCGGCGCTCGCTCAGGCCGAGCCCGTACCAGGGTGACGTGTCGTAATAGCGCACGCCTGCCGCATAGGCCGCTGCCAGCGTGGCTTCACTCTGTGCGTCGCTGGCGGCCGCGAAGCCATTGCCGATCGCGACACCGCCCAGGCCCAGGCGGGTCTGCGGACGATAGCGCCTGCCCTGCTGCGCCGGATTGCCGGGCAAGGGTTTCGTCGAGGCCTGGCCGCGGGTGGGCAGGACGCTGCCCGGGCCGGACGACTGCGCCATCAACGGTGAAGCGGCGAAGGCGGCGGTGCCGGCGGCGGCAACGGAGAGGAAGTGGCGACGTGCGTTCACGGCGACTCCTGATTCTGCGGGGGAAGCGCACAGCGTCGCAGAACGGTGGTGCAGAGCATGCCGTTGCCGCGTCAAGGCAGCGGCAACATTACTCCCCCGCCGCCGTGCGGATGCTCAGCCCTGGGCAGCGCCGGCGGCGAGAAGCAGCGTCTCGATCGCGCGGTACGCGCGCTGGCGTGCATGCTGCAGCGGGCTTACGCCTTCACCGTCGGGCAGGTTCACATCCGCGCCCGCCGCGATGAGCTGACGGACGATCTCGACATGCCGCGGGCCGCCATCGGCGAGGATGATCGCCTCCAGCAGCGCGGTCCACTGCAGGTTGTTGACATGATCCACCTCCACGCCGGCAGCGATCAGCGTCGCCACGGTCTCCACGTGCCCGCGTTCGGCCGCCGGAATGAGTGCAGTGCCACCGTAGCGGTTGGTGCTTTTCAGGTCGGCACCGGCCGCCAGGGTCGCGCGCAGGATCTCGAGATGCCCGCGGGCACCGGCGTAGAGATAGGGGCTGTCCTGGATCGCATCCTTGGCATTGACGTCGGCACCCGCCTGGATCAGCGCAAGCGCGGCCTCCACGTGATTGTGGTGGGTCGCAACCAGCAACGGTGTCGCCTTCGCCACGCCGCGCGCATCCACCCTGGCGCCCTGCCCCAGCAGCGTACGCACTGCAGTGGCATCGCCCTTCTCCGCCGCCCGATGCAGCCGCTCATCCAACGAAGCGGCACCGGCCGGCATGACCATGCCCATCAGCAGGCTCATGACCACCCAGCCGCGTAGCGACCTCCTTCCCATCGACATGTTCCTGCTCCTTCCACGGGGGCGCCCGGTGGGCGCCGCTGGAGAACGACCGTAGCCGAGCCGCCGCGCCGGCACCAATGAAGATTGGGGATCGAGTGCATTCGCCATCCGAATGCGTCGGCCGACGCGCGCTCCGCCGGTTTCATGCGTATGGCAATCACTACTACGCCGCCTTCCTGATCGACCCGGACGGGCATCGCATCGAAGCGGTCTGCAAGTCGGTGGAGTGAATCAGATCGCGCAACCGGATCGCACAAAGAAAAAGGCCTCCGTACTTGCGTACGAAGGCCTTTTCTACAACTGGCGGAGCGGGAGGGATTCGAACCCTCGATAGAGTTTTAAGCCCTATACTCCCTTAGCAGGGGAGCCCCTTCAGCCACTCGGGCACCGCTCCAGTGTTCTTGGTCCGCCGCTGCGATGAATCATCTCAGCGGGGGCGCGAATAATAACGTTTTCCGCGCCCTCAGGTAAAGCCTTAATCCGAAGAATTTTCACTTCCGGATGCATTCGGCTCATCACCGCGCTGGATGCGCTGGTAAATCTCTTCGCGGTGCACGGCCACGTCCTTCGGAGCGGTGATACCGATACGCACCTGGTTGCCCTTGACGCCGAGCACGGTCACGCTGACCGAGTCACCGATCATCAGGGTTTCGCCTACGCGGCGAGTCAGGATCAACATTTGTTCAAGTCTCCAGGGAACCGGTGGTGGCATTTCCCCACCGGCTTGGCGCCCCGGCAAGAGCGCCCCACGACAACGGGAAAAGATTCGCCATAGTACCGTCAGGGCTCCCGCCCCTTCAAGGAGCAGGAACCGTCAGGTTGTTCAGATACGGGGGGTGACCCAGTCGACGACGGCGGCCAGTGCAGAAGCAAGGGCGGGCCCGTCCTCACCACCACCCTGGGCGAGGTCCGGGCGGCCGCCGCCCTTGCCCCCGATCTGACTGGCGATATGGGCCAACAGTTCCCCGGCCTTGACCTTGCCCATTGCGCTGCCGTTCACGCCCGCGACCAGGGCGGCCTTGCCGTCCTGGGTGCCGGCCAGCACGATCACCGCATCACCGAGCTGCTGCTTGAGGCGGTCGATGGCATCGCGCAGGGCCTTGGCGTCGAAGCCTTCCAGGCGCGCGGCCAGGATCTTGACGCCCTTGACCTCCACTGCGCCGGCGCCAAGATCGGCGGTCGCGCCGGCGGCCTGTTTGGCCTTGAGTGCGTCGAGTTCGCGCTCGAGCTTCTTCTGGCGCTCGCCGAGCTGGCGGATCTTGTCGACCACGTCACCGGCGTTACCGCCGAGCAGTGCGGCCGCTTCACTCAGCTGGGCTTCTTCATGGGCCACGTAATCCAGGGCGCCCTGCCCGGTGACCGCTTCGATACGGCGCACGCCCGAGGACACGCCGCCTTCGGAGGTGATCTTGAACAGACCGATGTCGCCGGTGCGCGAGACATGCGTACCGCCACACAGTTCGGTGGAGTAGTCGCCCATCTTCAGCACGCGCACGTGCTCGCCGTACTTCTCGCCGAACAGTGCCATCGCGCCGAAGTCGAGCGCTTCCTGCATGCCCATGTTGTGGACTTCGGCCGCGTTGTTGGCACGCACCTGTTCGTTGACCTTGCGCTCGATGATCGCCAGGTCCTCGGCGCTGATCGGCGCGAAGTGCGAGAAGTCGAAGCGCAGGCGATCAGGCGCGACCAGCGAGCCCTTCTGCTGCACGTGGGTGCCCAGCACTTCGCGCAGGGCGGCATGCAGCAGGTGGGTGGCCGAGTGGTTGAGGATGGTGGCGCCGCGGCGCTGGCCATCCACCTGGCCGGACAGCACGTCGCCCACCTTCAGGCTTCCCTGGGTGAGCGTGCCCACATGGCCATGGAACTGGCCGGCGAACTTCTGCGTGTCGCGGATGTCCACCTGCACGCCCGCGCCGGTCAGGGTGCCGTTGTCGCCGACCTGGCCGCCGGATTCGGCGTAGAAGGGAGTCTGGTTGGTCAGCACGATGACGTCGTCACCGGCCTGGGCGGTCTGCGCCGGGCGGCCGTCTTTGAGGATGGCGACCACGGTGAGGTCGTCGGCCTGCAGGCGGTCGTAGCCGAGGAACACGGTCGGCTTGAGCGTGGCGACCAGATCGGCCGACAGGGTCACGCCGCCGCCGAACTTGCCGGCCGCGCGCGCGGTCTCGCGCTGGGTCTCCATCGCGGCGTTGAAGCCGTCGATGTCCACGGTCAGGTCACGCTCGCGCGCGATGTCCTGGGTGAGATCGAGCGGGAAGCCGTAGGTGTCGTACAGGCGGAACGCATCCACGCCCGGGATCACGCCGTTGCTGACCTTGGCCGCGACGTCGTCGAAAATCTTCATGCCCGAATCCAGCGTTTCAGCGAAACGCTCTTCTTCGGCCTGCAGGGCGCGCACGACGGTGTCGACCTGGGCCGGCAGTTCCGGATAGGCCACGCCCATCTGCTCGACCAGGGTCGGCACCAGCTTGCTGAAGAACGGCTGGCGCACGCCGAGCATCCAGCCATGGCGCAGCGCGCGGCGGATGATACGGCGCAGCACGTAGCCGCGGCCTTCGTTGGACGGCAGCACGCCATCGACGATCAGGAACGAACACGCGCGGATGTGATCGGCGATCACGCGCAGCGACTTGTTCTCCAGATCGGCCATGCCGGTCAGCTCGCTGGCCTTGCGGATCAGCGCCTGGAACAGGTCGATTTCATAATTGGTATGGACGTGCTGCAGGATCGCGGCCAGACGCTCCAGGCCCATGCCGGTATCCACGCACGGCGCCGGCAGCGGCACCAGGGTGCCGTCGGGCTGGCGGTCGAACTGCATGAAGACCAGGTTCCAGATCTCGATGAAGCGATCGCCGTCTTCGTCGGGCGAACCCGGGGGGCCGCCGGCGATGTGGTCGCCGTGGTCATAGAAGATCTCGGTGCACGGACCGCACGGGCCGGTCTCGGCCATCTGCCAGAAGTTGTCCGAGGCGAACGGCGCACCCTTGTTGTCGCCGATGCGCACGATGCGCGATTCCGGAATGCCGACCATGTCGCGCCACAGCGCGTAGGCCTCGTCATCGGTCTGGTAGACGGTGACCAGCAGGCGCTCGGCCGGCAGCTTCCAGACCTGGGTCAGCAGCTCCCATGCCCAGGCGATGGCATCCTTCTTGAAGTAATCGCCGAAGGACCAGTTGCCCAGCATTTCAAAGAAGGTGTGATGGCGCGCGGTGTAACCGACCTGGTCCAGGTCGTTGTGCTTGCCACCGGCGCGCAGGCAGCGCTGGACGTCGGCCGCGCGCACGTAGCTGCGCTTCTCGGCGCCAAGGAACACGTCCTTGAACTGCACCATGCCGGAATTGGTGAACAGCAGGGTCGGATCATTGCCCGGCACCAACGGCGCCGACGGCACGATCGTATGACCCTTGCCCTTGAAGAACTCAAGGAAATCGCTGCGGATCTGGGAGGTAGTGAATTTGACGGATGCGTTCATGGGGGGCTGGCTTTGTGCGGGCCGGTCAGTCCCTGGCACGCAGCCCCAATGGCCGGGTGTCAACTGCAGGACCGCCGAAACCACAAAGGGTATCAGGCCCGGGCCGCTCAGTCCTCAGGGTCGTAACGGGTGGCCTGGCGGATGCTGTCGCCGGGGAAGCCGCGGCGGGCCAGCAGATCGGCCGCTTTGCGCCGCTGTGGCAGTTCCTGCGGGCCGGCCTCGCCGAAACGGCGGCAGACCAGGTCGCGGGCGTTCTCGGTCCAGTCGCCTTCGAAAGTATCCATGGCGGCAGCGATCTGATCACTATCCAGGCCATGCGTGCCCAGTTCGGCGCGGATGTGGATCGGCCCATAGCCGGTATTGGCCCGGATCCGGACCAGATTCTCGGCAAAGCGGGTGTCGTCCTGCCAGCCGGCCTCGGCCAGCTTGCTGACGGCCGCTTCGGCGGCCTCGTTCTCGATGCCCCGGGCCTGCAGCTTGCGGGTCAGCTCTTTACGCGAATGCTCGCGGCGCACCAACAACCCCAACGCCCGCTGGACCGGCGTCTGTTCCTGGACACGGCGCTTGCGCCGGGGTGCGGGGGGATCGGAATCGTGCATGGCCGCCTATCATTACAGTGCGCCATCCTTGGCGCCATCCCGTCGGGGATTCGTGGAACTGCGGGCCAGGGCAGGCGTCACTGACGGCGCCGCCCTGCCCCGCAGGAAACTCACTCGGCGTCGTCTTCGGCGTCGTCGCCGCCTTCACGCACGGCTTCTTCCGGCTGGAACTTCTCGCGCAGCTCGGCTTCCAGACGCTGGGCAACCTGCGGGTTGTCGCGCAGATAGCCGCGGGCGTTGTCCTTGCCCTGGCCGATGCGCTCTTCGCCGTAGCTGTACCAGGCGCCTGCCTTCTCGACGAGCTTGGCTTCCACGCCCATGTCGATCAGCTCGCCTTCGCGGCTGATGCCTTCGCCGTACAGAATTTCGGTGATCACCTGCTTGAACGGCGGCGCCAGCTTGTTCTTGACCACCTTGATCTTGGTCTGGTTGCCGATGATCTCGTCGCCCTTCTTGATCGCGCCGATACGGCGGATGTCCAGGCGGACCGAGGCGTAGAACTTCAGCGCGTTGCCGCCGGTGGTCACTTCCGGGCTCTGGCCCGGCATCATCACGCCGATCTTCATGCGCAGCTGGTTGATGAAGACCACCAGGGTGTTGGAGCGCTTGATGTTGCCGGTCAGCTTGCGCAGCGCCTGGCTCATCAGGCGGGCCTGCAGGCCCGGCAGCTG
Source organism: Stenotrophomonas sp. RIT-551 (assembly GCF_026241915.1). Lineage (NCBI taxonomy): Bacteria > Pseudomonadati > Pseudomonadota > Gammaproteobacteria > Lysobacterales > Lysobacteraceae > Stenotrophomonas > Stenotrophomonas sp. RIT-551. The sequence continues at coordinate 245,614 of NZ_JAPJIU010000004.1, forward strand.
GTCGCCCATTTCGCCTTCGATTTCAGCCTTCGGGGTCAGCGCGGCGACCGAGTCGACCACCACGATGTCCACCGAGCTGGAGCGCACCAGCATGTCGGCGATTTCCAGCGCCTGCTCACCGGTATCCGGCTGCGACAGCAGCAGGTCGTCCACGTTGACGCCCAGCTTGGCGGCGTAGATCGGGTCCAGCGCGTGCTCGGCATCGATGAAGGCGGCGGTACCGCCCTTCTTCTGGCATTCGGCGATCGCCTGCAGGGTCAGGGTGGTCTTGCCCGACGATTCCGGACCGTAGATCTCCACCACACGGCCCTTGGGCAGGCCGCCGATGCCGAGTGCGATATCCAGCATCAGCGAACCGGTAGGGATGACCTCGACCGCCTCGACGACACGGTCGCCCATGCGCATCACGGCGCCCTTGCCGAACTGCTTTTCGATCTGGCTCAGCGCGGCGGTGAGGGCGCGCTTTTTGTTTTCGTCCATCGGAGTGGTCCTTGCAGAGGTCGTATCGGTGGAGGTGCTGTCTTTGGAAGTCTTCTTGGCCATGGGTTCACTTTAAGGCTGGCGTATCGCACGGGCTGAGATTCTGCCCGGCGTTCGGAAAAAAATTATCGGACATCCGTACCAACCTCAGCAAAACCAGAGATGTGCCACAAAAGACCGCGCGTGATTCAGGGGGAACAGGGTCAGCGGTTGGGCCGCAGCAACCCGCAATAGAGGCCTTCGATCGCGAAGTCCTGGTCCGGCAGCACTTCGATCGGTTTGTAATCGGGATTGCGTGGCAGCAGGCGGATCCGGTCCTTGCCCATCTTCAGCAGCTTGACCGTGATCTCGTCATCGATGCGGGCCACCACGATCTGGCCGGAGCGCGCGTCACGGGTGCGGTGCACGCCGATCAGGTCGCCGTCGAAGATGCCCTCGTCGATCATCGAATCGCCCTGCACTTTCAGCAGGTAGTCGGGCGCGGGCGAGAAGAACACCCGGTCCAGGACCACGAAGTCATCCGAGCCGATGTCCGCACCGATCGGCAGACCGGCCGCGACCCGGCCCAGCACCGGCAGGCGCAGGACGTGGTCCGGCAGCGCCGAGGCGGGCAGCGATTCGGGCAGGCCGCTCTGCAGCGCGGGTGCCTGGACCAGGCGGATGCCGCGGGCCTGGCCCGGAATGCGGCGGATCGCCCCGGCCTGCTCCAGCGCTTCCAGATGGTACTGGGCCGCGCGGACGCCCTTGAAGCCGAACGCGCGGGCGATTTCCGTCTGCGACGGCGGTGCGCCATCGGTCTCTATACGCTCGGCGATCAACTGCAGGATCGCCTGCTGGGTATCGGTCAGGTCCATGGTTAGTAGTATTACTACTAACAATGCGGGCACGCAAGTGCCCGCAGAGCAAGAGCCATTACAAAGGACGGCAGTCCGGGCCCCGGCCGAAGCCGCCAGCAACGCCTGTAGCCACCGACCGTTGGTCGGTGACCGCGCGCAGCGCGGCCATGCCTGACGCTGCGGACACGTGCCGCTTGCGGCCATCCCTCCGGCGTTGAGCCTCTGCCATCTCCTGGGTCGGGCATTCCTGGCGCCGGATGGGGAGCAGCCACGCATGGCGTGGCACTACGTGGCAAACAGAAGAAGACACGCATGGCGTGGCACTACGTGGCAAACAGAAGAAGACACGCATGGCGGGGCGCTACCCGGGGCAAACGATGACCGGCCCAGCCAGCTAACCCGCCAAGAGCAGCCGACCAACGGTCGGCTCTACGCGCAATGTGCGGCGTTGGCGGCACGTTGCGGGGATCCTGCGGATCCCAGCGGCAAGAACCCTAGGGGTTCTTGCCGCTGCGCCAGATCGAGAACAGTATCCACACGCCGCAGAAGCCGGCACCGATGAACCCGGCTACGCCCAGCGCCAGCAGCCAGCGGCTGGAGACGCCGCCGACACTGTGCATGACGATGGAGGAGCCGATGATCAGCGCAGCGGTCACGATGCCCATCACCAGCCGATTGGCGGCGCGGTTGACCTGGTCGCCGAAGCCCTGCAGTGCGGTGGTCTCGACCTTGAGCTGGAGCCGCCCGCGGCGCGCCATCTGCAGCAGTCGGCGGACATCGCGAGGCAGGTCGCCGACCAGGTCCATCACCCCCACCAGGCTGCGCTTGCCGCGCTTGAGCATGGCGCCGGGCGAGTAACGCTGCCACATCACCCGTTCCAGGTACGGACGCGCGGCACTGGCCATGTCGAACTGCGGGTCAAGCTGGCGGCCCATCCCTTCCAGGGTCAGGAAGGTCTTGATCATCAGGGCCAGATCGGCCGGCAGGGTCAGCGCGTACTGGCGCAGCAGCTGGGTGATGTTGCCCAGCATCAGGCCCATGTGCAGGTCCTTGAGCGGCACCCCGCGGTACTGGTCGACGAAGGTGCTGATGTCCTGCTGCAGCCGCGATTCGTCCACCTCCACCCCACCGGCCCAGTCCAGCAGGACGTCGGCCACCTGCTCGGGCTCCTGCGTGACCAGGCCGTGCAGGAGCTGGGCGACCTGGAAGCGGCGCTGTTCGGAAATCGCGCCGACCATGCCGAAATCGATCACGCCGATCCGGCCGTCGCGCAGGTAGATGATGTTGCCCGGGTGCGGGTCGGCGTGGAAACAGCCATCCTCGAGCACCATCTTGAGCACGATGCGCGCCCCGGTCCGGGCCAGCTGCACGCGGTCCAGGCCGGCTGCATCGACACCGGCCAGGTCGCGGCCGGGAATGCCATCGACGAAGTCCTGCACGTTGAGGCTTTCGCAGGTCCACTGCCAGTGCACGTTGGGAATCAGGATGTCGTTGCGGCCCTGGAAGTTGCGCGCGATCCGTTCGGCGTTGCGGCATTCGGCAGCGAAATCCAGCTCGCGGCGCAGTGACACCTGGAACTGCTGCACCACCTCGGCCGGCCGGTAGCGCTGGAGATCGGGCAGCCGCGCCTCGACGATCTCGGCAAGGCGCGCCAGCAGGCGCAGGTCGGCTTCAATCACGTCGCGGATACCGGGACGGCGGATCTTCAGCACCACGGCAGTGCCGTCATGCAGGGTCGCGCGATGGGCCTGTGCCAGCGAGGCGGCGGCCATCGGGGTTTCATCCAGCCACGCGAACACCTCCGTCGCCGGCGCGCCCAGGTCGCGCTCCAGCTGGTCGCGCACCTGCGCGTACGGCAGCGCCGGTACCGCGTTCTGGAGTTCGGAAAATTCAGCGATCCAGTCCGGCGGGAACAGGTCCACGCGGGTGGCCAGCACCTGGCCGAGTTTGACGAAGGTCGGACCCAGATCCTCCATCGCGCGGCGCACGCGCACCGGCGCGGTCATCCGCAGCATCTGCTGGGTGTCGTTCCAGTGCAGCAGGCGGCCGGCACGCTCAAGCACATCGGCCAAGCCGATCCGGCGCACCAGATCGCCGAAGCCATAGCGGATCAGGACCGACGCGATTTCCTGCAATCGCCCCAGGTCACGCACGGTACCCAGCGTTTCCCACATCGGCCCACTCTCCTGTCAGCACACGCGGTCAGGATGTCACAACAGGGGGAAGATTCCCGTCAGCGCCTGCTGTACGGTCTGCCGCCGTATGGCTTCGCGGTCGCCGTCGAACTGGAACAACTGCGCACGGGCGTAGCCGCCCCGGCCCTTCCAGCCGATCCAGACGCTGCCGACCGGCTTGTCCTCGCTTCCGCCGCCCGGCCCGGCGATCCCGGTCACCGCCACGGCGATGCCCGCCCCGGAATTGATCAACGCGCCGGAGACCATCTCCAGCACGGTCTCGCGGCTGACCGCGCCGAACTGCTCCAGCGTCTGCGCACGCACGCCAAGCAGACGCTGCTTGGCTTCGTAGCTGTACACCACCATGCCGCAGTCGAAGAACGCCGAGGAACCGGCGATATCCGTCATCGCCTTGGCGATCCAGCCGCCACTGCAGCTCTCGGCGGTCACCAGTTGCAGCGAGGCCTGCTGAAGCCGCTGCCCCACGTCACTGGCGAGGGCGCCGAGCTCGGCGTCGGAAGGAACGGTCATGGGGAATCCTGGATCAACGGGGGAACGAACGCCCCCAGTTTTAGCCGAAATCGTGGGTGATGTCGTGTGTCGCCGGGTGCGACGTAGGGTCGCGCACCCTCAGCATCATGGGATGCCGGCCAGCGGCCGGCGCACCCCTCACCACTCCGGAAGTTTTTCCGGGAGCATGGCGCGGATCGGTGCGCCGTCCTCGCCGGCCGCCAGCTTCTCGGCCTCGGCGATCGGAATCTCAACCTGCAGCAGCCAACCGTCTTCATCGGTTGCTTCGCTGCGCACGACCTCCAGCTGGTGCAGACGCGACCGCAGGCGACCGGCACTTGGCGGCAGCCGCAGCTCGCCACTGACGTGCTGCAGGCCCAGGCGCTTGCCCAGCACGGACTGCAGCAGCGGCAGGCCCACGTTGTCGCGGGCGGAAATCCAGACCCGTTCGCGACGGGCGCTGTCGGGGATGCCGTCCTGGCCATCGTGGCGCACCTCGGCCCCGTCGATGCGGTCGATCTTGTTGAACACCAGCAGCTGCGGCAGATCGCCCGCGCCGATGGCAGTCAGCACCTCATCGACCTGCGCGATGCGCTCCTCACGGTGCGGATCGGCGGCATCGACCAGGTGCAGCAGGAAGTCCGCTTCGCGGGCTTCAGACAAGGTCGAGCGGAACGCAGCCACCAGGTCATGCGGCAGGTCGCGGACGAAACCGACGGTATCGGCAAGCACGACGCTGCCACCGGGCAGCGCGATGCGGCGCACCGTCGGGTCCAGCGTCGCGAACAGCTGGTCCGCCGCGTAAGCCTCGGCGCCGGTCAATGCGTTGAACAGCGTCGACTTGCCGGCGTTGGTGTAACCCACCAGGGCGACGCGCGGCAGTTCGCTGCGCAGGCGGGCACGGCGCATCTGGGTGCGCTGCACTTCCACCTTTTCCAGTTTCTTCTGCAGCTGCTCCACCCGCTTCTGCAGCAGGCGGCGATCGGTTTCCAGCTGGGTTTCACCCGGGCCACGCAGGCCGATGGAACCACCGCGCTGGCGCTCCAGATGGGTCCAGCCGCGGACCAGCCGCGTGGACATGTGGCGCAACTGCGCCAGTTCCACCTGCAGCTTGCCTTCATGGCTGCGCGCACGCTGGGCGAAGATATCCAGGATCAGCCCGGTGCGGTCGATCACGCGCCGCTCCAGGAACCGCTCCAGGTTGCGCTCCTGCCCCGGCGACAGGGCGTGGTTGACCAGAATCAGGTCAGCGCCGGTGGCCTCGGCCGCGGCCTTGACCTCGTCCAGCTTGCCGCTGCCGATCAGGATCGACGGATTGGGCCGATCGATGCGCGCGGTCAACGTGGCCGCGATGCTGGCCCCGGCGGAGCGGGCCAGATCGGTGAACTCTTCAAGCACGTCATCTTCGAGCCGGCCGGCATGCGGCTGGATCAGGAGTGCGTGTTCGCCTCGCTTGGAACGGTCAAACACGCAGTTCTCCAGAATTTTTCACACTGTCACTCAACGTCGTCATCACCTTGGACGCCTTCGGCGCCATCATTGGACTGCACATAGCCACCACCGGGCCCGACCTTCACATTGCGCGCCGGTACCACGGTCGAAATGGCGTGCTTGTACACCATCTGGCTCACCGTGTTACGCAGCAGCACCACGAACTGGTCGAACGATTCAATCGTCCCCTGCAGCTTGATGCCATTGACCAGATACACCGACACCGGCACACGTTCGCGCCGAAGTGCATTCAGAAACGGATCCTGCAGCGATTGCCCCTTGGACATTGCACACTCCTCATTATTGTTTTTATGGTCTTCCGGCAGTTGCCACGGCCCCCGCCGCCCGCCGGAACCCTTGATGGTACACGGGGCGGGTGGGTGGCGGCGTGGACTCAGCGTGCGACGAAGGTCGACACCGCATCCGCCAGGGAAGCCTTCTCTAAATGGGGATCGAACCAGCGCGCATCAAGCTCCCCGCGCAACCAGGTCAGCTGCCGCTTGGCCAGCTGCCGGGTGGCCTGGATACCCCGCTCACGGAACTCGGCGGCCGTCCCCTGCCCGTCCAGGTATTCCCATGCCTGCCGGTACCCGACCGCGCGTACGGCCGGCAGATCCAGCGGCGCGGCCACCCCGGCCATGGCCGGCAGGGCGCGCAGCGCGCGGACTTCGTCCAGGAAACCGTGATCCAGCATCGCGTCGAACCGGGTTTCGATGCGCTGGTGCAGCACCTTGCGCTCGCGGGGCGCCAACACCAGCTTGAGCGCCCGCACCGGCAGCCGGTCCACACCAGGCAGCTTCTGCCATTCGCTGATCGGGGTGCCGGTCAGCCGATGGACTTCCAGCGCCCGCTGGATGCGCTGTGGATCGGTCGCGTGAATGCGCTTCGCCGCTGCCGGATCGATGCCGGTGAGCTGGGCGTGCATCGCCGCCCAGCCCTGCCCGGCCGCCTCGGCCGCGATCTGCGCGCGCACCGCCGGATCGGCTTCAGGCATCGGCGACAGGCCCTGCAGCAGGGCACGAAAGTACAGCCCGGTGCCACCGGCCAGAATCGGCATGCGGCCGCGCGCAATGATGTCGCGCACGGCCCGGGCGGCGTCGCCGGCGAAGTCTGCCGCCGAATAGGTCTGCCACGGGTCGCGCACATCGAGCAGATGATGCGGGGCCTGGGCGCGCTCGGCGGCGTCGGGTTTGGCCGAACCGATATCCAGGCCGCGGTAGACCAGGGCCGAATCGACGCTGACGATCTCACCGTCCAACTGCTGGGCCAGCGCGATCGCGGTGGCGGTCTTGCCCGACGCGGTCGGCCCCATCACCGCGATCGCAAGCGGGCGTTGGTCGACGGCCATCAGTCCTCGTCCGGCCAGCGCGGCATCGCCGGTGCGGCCGAGACCCGCGGCATCGGCACGGCATCCACCGCCGCCCACACCTTCAGGGCATCGACCGTGGCCGCGACATCGTGCACGCGCAGCAGCATTGCGCCGCGCTGGGCGGCGATCAGGTGCGCGGCGACCGAACCGGACACGCGGTCACGCGGCTGTTCACGACCGGTCAGCTCACCGATGCTGCGCTTGCGCGACAGACCCGCCAGCATCGGGACACCGAGTTCAAGGAAACGGTCCGAGCGCGCCAGCAGGATCATGTTGTGTTCGGTGGTCTTGCCGAAGCCGAAGCCCAGATCGATGATCAGGTGCTTCTTGGCGACGCCGGCCATCTCGGCCTGGAACATGCGCTCGGTCAGGAAACGGTGCACCTCGGCGACGACATCGTCGTAGTGCGGGGTGTCCTGCATGCTGCCCGGCTCGCCCTGCATGTGCATCAACACCACCGGCACGCCGAGCTCGGCGGCAGCCTCCAGCGCACCCGGCTGGCGCAGCGCATGGATGTCATTGATCAGGCCGGCACCGGCGGCGACGGCGGCACGCATCACCTCGGGCTTGAACGTGTCGATGCTGATCGGCACGGAAGTCTCGCGCGCCAGGCGCTCGATCACCGGGATGACCCGGCGCAGTTCTTCGTCCAGCGGCACCGGCGCACTGCCAGGCCGCGTCGACTCGCCGCCGATGTCGAGCAGGTCGGCACCTTCGGCCACCAGCTGCAGGCCGTGTGCGACCGCGGCCTCGACGCTGTCGTGCTCACCGCCGTCGGAGAACGAATCCGGGGTGACATTGACGATGCCCATGACCCGCGGGCGATCCAGCCGCAGCAGGCGGCCGCCGCAATCGAGCTGGGGAGAAATGTCGAACATGGGCAGATCCACGAAGTACGCCAGCGCGTAGTTTACGCTGGCGCACCGGACCGGCCGTCAGAGGTCGCCGAGGCGGGCCCCATCGACCGGCTTGGCCAGCCAGATCGCCAGATCGCTGCCGATCGCATTGACCGTGCGCTCAAGCACATCGCACGAGCCCTTGAAGCCGGCAAACGCGCCACCGCGCGACACGCGGCGTGCGGTGACCGTGGCCACCTGCTGGCCGTTCTCGAACAGCACGCCGCGCACGGCCGCCGACTTGAAGTGGCCGGTGAACGCATTGCCGGCACTCTGCGCCTCCACAAGCTCCAGCTTCAACGCGTGTCCGCTGCCGGTGTTCACCGGGTCACTGCCGAAGACGATGGTATTGCCATGCGCCGGGGCATTCTTGCCCAGCGCGGTCGCCAGCTGTGCGCCCATCCGGCACTCGGCCTTGATGTTCTCGGCGATGATCGCCGACTCGTTGAACGGCACCGGATCCTGCACGTGGATCTCGGCGGCCATGACCGGCGTGGCACAGCACAACAGCGCAGCAGCGGCTGCGCGCATCGAATGACGCATGAACGTCCCCCTGGAAAGTGTGTCGGCCGATCCCCCGGCCATGCCCGGCCGCGGCATGCGGCGCGGGCAAGCGCATCCTGCCCACTGCCGCCCGCGCGCGCAAGCCCTCAGCGCTGGCGTCGCTTGCGCTCCACGTAGACCGTCTTGGCGATGCTCATCAGCACACCGACGGCGATGCCGATGCCGGCGCCGAGCAGGAAGTTGTCGCGGGTCAGGCCGATGGCCACGCCAATGATCGTGGCGATCACCATTTCAGTGGTGTGCGAGATCGGCTGCGGCGGGGGGGCGGACATGGCGGCTCCAGAACGGGAACGAAGACAGGCCCTCATTATGACCTGCCGGAAACGACGAAGGCCGGGTTTCCCCGGCCTTCACCACTTACGTGGGCAACACTCAGATCTGTTCGGCAGGGCCGGCGATCGGGGCGACCGGACGGGCATCGCCGCCCTTGTCGTTGTTGCCGCCATCCTTGTTGCTGGCCGACTTGCCCCAGCCCGCCGGCGGCGGCGGATCGCGCCCTTCCATCACGGCGTTGATCTGCGGCGCATCGATGGTCTCGTACTGCAGCAGCAGCTGGGACATCGTGTGCAGCTTGTCGAGGTTGGCGGTCAGCAGCTCGGTGGTACGGGCGTAGGCCTTGTCCAGGATGCTGCGAACCACTTCGTCGATGCGGCGCGCGGTGTCGTCGGACACGCTCTTGTGCTGCGTCACCGAACGGCCGAGGAACACTTCATCGTCCTCTTCACCGTAGGCGATCGGGCCGAGCTCGTCGGACAGGCCCCACTTGGTGACCATGTTGCGGGCCATCTTGGTGGCGCGCTCGATATCGTTGGAGGCACCGGTGGTGACCTTGTCGGTGCCGAAGATCAGCTCCTCGGCCACACGGCCGCCGTACAGCGAGCACAGCTGCGATTCGATCGCCACGCGGTTCATCGAGTACTTGTCGCCTTCCGGCAGGTACATCGTCACACCCAGCGCGCGGCCGCGCGGAATGATGGTGACCTTGTAGACCGGATCGTGCTCGGGCACCAGGCGGCCGACGATGGCATGGCCGGCTTCGTGATACGCGGTGAGCGTCTTTTCTTCTTCGCTCATCGCCATCGAACGGCGCTCGGCACCCATCAGGATCTTGTCGCGGGCACGGTCGAAGTGGTCCATGCGGACTTCCTTCTCACCGCCACGTGCGGCAAACAGCGCTGCTTCGTTGGCCAGGTTGGCCAGGTCCGCACCGGAGAAGCCCGGGGTACCGCGCGCGATCACCATCGGCTCGACATCGTCGGCCAGCGGCAGCTTGCGCATGTGCACCTTGAGGATCTGCTCGCGGCCCTTGACGTCCGGCAGGCCGACCACGACCTGGCGGTCGAAACGGCCCGGGCGCAGCAGCGCCGGATCCAGCACGTCCGGACGGTTGGTGGCGGCGATGACGATCACGCCCTCGCCTCCCTCGAAACCGTCCATTTCGACCAGCAGCTGGTTCAGGGTCTGCTCGCGCTCGTCGTGACCGCCGCCAAGGCCGGCACCACGGTGACGACCGACGGCGTCGATTTCATCGATGAAGATGATGCACGGGGCCTGCTTCTTGGCCTGCTCGAACATGTCGCGCACGCGGCTGGCGCCGACGCCGACGAACATTTCCACGAAATCCGAACCGGAGATCGAGAAGAACGGGACCTTGGCCTCACCCGCAATGGCGCGGGCCAGCAGGGTCTTGCCGGTACCCGGCGGGCCGACCATCAGCACGCCGCGCGGAATCTTGCCGCCCAGCTTGGTGAACTTGGTCGGGTCACGCAGGAAGTCGACCAGTTCGCCGACCTCTTCCTTGGCCTCGTCGCAGCCGGCGACATCGGCGAAGGTGACCTTGATCTGGTCTTCGCCCTGCAGCTTGGCGCGCGACTTGCCGAAGGACATCGCGCCCTTGGCCCCGCCGCCACCGCCCTGCATCTGGCGCATGATGAAGATCCAGAAGCCGATGATCAGGATCACCGGGAGGAAGTTCATCAGGATCGCGCCCAGCGAGATGCCGCTGGAGGGCGGCGCCTGCTCGAATTCCACCTTCTTGCCGCGCAGCACGTTGATCAGGTCACGATCGTAGGGCGCGGTGATGGTGCTGGTCTGGCCGCTGCGGGTGGTGTAGGTCACATCATTGGCACCGCCGCGCATTTCGCCCAGCACTACTTTCTGGATGTTGCCGCTGTCCACCTGGTCGAGGAACTGCGAATACGTCGCACCCTGCGCGCCGGCTCCGCTGCTCTTCGGCGAGAAGCTCTGGAAGACCACCATCAGCACGACGGCGACGACCACCCATAGCAGGAGGTTCTTGGTCAAGTCGTTCATCCTCATTGGCTCCGGTGTTCCTCTAATTCCTGACGCGATTCGTATGGTTGAGCTTACTTGATCTGCGCGCGTTTTCCCTGCCCCAAGGCGTACACCTCGGGCGAGCGCTTACGGGACGCTTCAGGCTTGCGGATCACCACTTTGTCGTACCGGCGGCGCATTTCGCGCACGTAGTCGTCAAAGCCCACGCCCTGGAACAGCTTGATCAGGAACGCGCCACCGGGCTTGAGATGGTTGTCGGCAAACTCCAACGCCAACTCCGCCAGGTGCATCATCCGCGGTTGGTCCACCGCGTCCATTCCACTCTTATTGGGGGCCATATCCGAGAGCACAAGGTCTACCGGCTGATCCCCCAGCATGGCTTCGAACTCCGATAGGACGGCCTGTTCCCTGAAGTCACCGTGAAGGAACTCCACGCCGGCCAGCGGCGGCATCTCCAGGATGTCCAGCGCCAGGACCCGCCCGGTGTCGCCGATCTGACGGCGGACCTGCTGGGACCAGCCGCCCGGCGCGGCACCCAGGTCGACCACGACCATGTGCGGCTTCAGCAGCCGATCCCGCTCCAGCAGCTCCTCCAGTTTGTAGGCCGCGCGCGAGCGCATGCCCTCGGCCTGGGCCTTCTTCACGAAGGGGTCGGCGAAGTGCTCTTTCAACCAACGTTGACTGCTTTTGCTGCGGGTTGCCATTGAGATGCGGGTCCGATGGGGAGGTCATGATACCCTGATCGCCCCAGTTAACCGCTTGTTCCTGAATGGCTATCGCCCTGACGTCTTCCCAAACCCGTTTCCTCCGCGGCCACGCGCATGATCTGAAAGCCCTGCTCCAGATCGGCGGCAAGGGGGTGACACCGGCCTTCCTGGCTGAACTGGAAGAGGTGCTGGAACGCCACGAGCTGATCAAGGTCAAGGTCGCCGCCGAAGACCGCGAGGCCCGCGACGCCCTCATCGCCGAGCTGGTCAGTGCCAGTGAAAGCGCGCTGGTGCAGCGCATCGGCCACGTGGCCGTGCTGTACCGCCCGAGCAAGGAACAGCGCCAGATCGTCCTGCCGCGCGGCTGATCCCGGAACGCCCATGCAGCTGAGCCACGAAATCCCCGATTACGCCTACGCCCTGCGTGCCGCCGATGGCCGCAGCGCGAAGGTGAATGACCGGACCCTGGCCGCCAGTTTCATCCTGGCCCCGGACACGCTGATCGAAGCCTGGCCGGTGGCCGATATCGCCCGCCTGACCCCGGAAGACCTGGCGCCGGTGCTGGCGCTGAACCCCGCACTGGTGGTGCTGGGCACCGGCGATACCCAGGTGTTCCCGCCCGCTGCGGTCATGGCCGCATGCCTGACCCGGGGGATCGGCCTGGAAGTGATGAACAACCCGGCGGCCGCACGGACCTTCAACATCCTCGCCAGCGAGGGTCGCAAGGTGGCGGCGGCGTTCATCCTGAAGGGGTGAGACCGGAATTTCCGTTCAGAAAAGGCCGCCCCTGGGGCGGCCTTTTTTGTGCCTGCGTCCCGGTCCTCGACAGCGACGCATGGCGTCGCTCTACTACCCGGTGGGCTGTGCGGGGTAGAGCCGACCGTTGGTCGGCTGCATTGATTACCGCGGCGGCAGGTACAGCAGCGGATCGACCGGCTTGCCGTTGTAGCGGATCTCGAAGTGCAGCATGTCGCGCGCAGCGCCGGTGCGGCCCATTTCGGCGATCTGCTCGCCGGCCTTCACGCTCTGCCCTTCGCTGACCAGGCGCTTGCGGTTGTGGCCATACGCCGACAGCCACTGGTCGCTGTGCTTGATGATGATCAGCTCGCCGAAACCGACCAGGCCGGCACCGGAGTACACCACCACGCCGGCGGCGGTCGCACGGACCGGCTGGCCGCTGGTGCCGGCGATGTCCACGCCCTGCTTGGTCGCCTCGCCGGCGACGAAGCGGCCAACGATCGCGCCATCGGCCGGCCAGCGCCAGCTGATGTTGCTCTTGATGGCGGTGGTCGGGGCCGGGGTGGCCGCCGGCGCGGTGCTGCCCGGACGCGGCGCGGTGACCACGGTGGTCGGGGCGCGGCCGGGGCTGCCACTGCCGCCCGGGTACAGGCGCAGCGACTGGCCGGGATAGATCGTGTACGGCTCGGCCAGCCCGTTCCAGGCAGCCAGATCACGCGGGGTGATGTTGTGGATGCGGGCCAGTGCATACAGCGTGTCGCCACGACGGACGACCGCAGTCTGGCCGGGCTTGGCCACCGAGGTCTGCGGCGTGCTGTGGGCTACGCCGCCGCCCGAGCCCGAGGGCCGCACCACGGTGGCAGTGCCGCAGGCGCTCAGCGCCGACACCACCAACAGCAGCGCGCCGCTGCGCACTCCCTTGCTCAAACGATCAGCACTCATGCGAACTTCGACCTCCATACAAGCCAGGCGACCAGCACGACCACCAGCGCGGTCGCGATCCAGCCCAGCGGTTCAATCCAACGGCGCAGCGCAGCTTCCGCGCGCGGCCCGCCAATACGAATGACCGCCGCCAGCACGTACACGCGCTTGCCACGGCCGATCAACATGCTCAGGAAATACTGCGGCAACGGCACGCCGACGATACCCGATGCCCATGTGAAGACCTTCATCGGGATCGGCATGAAGCCGCCCAGCACCAGGAAGGTGAACACTGCCCACGGCGACTCGGCCATCTTGGCCTGCACGATGGCGATACCGCCCTCGATGCTGCCCAGCATGCCCAGCGCGGCGAATACCGGCTTGAGCGCTTCAAAGGCGAAGTGGCCCAGCGCATAGCCGACCAGCGCACCGACCATCGAGCCGGCCAGGCTGAGCGTGGCGAACCACCAGCCGCGCTTGGGCTGGGCCACGCACATCGGCGCCAGCATCACCTCGGGCATCACCGGGAAGATGATCGCTTCGATGAAGCTCAACACCGTCAGATAGGTCGGGGCGCGCTCGTGCGCGGCCCACTTCATTGCCCGCTCGTACAGCGGACCAAAAATCTTCATGACGCAACGCTCCTTGGAATCAGTCCAGCATGCCAGACAGCAGCGGTACGAACGTGACCGGTGCCAGTACCTGCTGTTCGACACTGCCGTCATCGCGACGGGTCAACTGGATCAGCGACTGCGCGCCCGGGCCGCCCACCGGCGCCACCAGGCGCCCACCCACGGCCAGCTGCTCGACCAGCGCATCGACCAGCGCCGGTGCGGCCGCCGTCACCACGATTGCATCGTAAGGGCCGTGTTCGGCCCAGCCGACGCGCCCGTCGTCATGCTTGCTGCGGATGTTCATGCCCAGCGCTCGGAAGCGCTTGCGCGCCTGGCGCAGCAGATCGCCGATGCGCTCGACCGTGTAGACCTCCAGCCCGATCGCCCCCAGCACGGCGGCCTGGTAACCCGAGCCGGTGCCGACTTCCAGCACCTTCGTCGGCGCCGACTGCAGCACCGCTTCGGTCATGCGCGCAACCACCCAGGGTTGCGAAATGGTCTGGCCGTGGCCGATCGGCAGGGCGGTGTCTTCGTAGGCACGCGAGGCCAGTGCTTCATCGATGAACAGATGGCGCGGCACCACGCGGATGGCATTGAGGGTGGCTTCGTCGGCGATGCCGGCATCGCGCAGGCGGTCGACAAGGCGGTCGCGGACGCGCTGGGAGGTCATGCCGATGCCGACCGCTTCGGGCTGCAGGCGCAGGCGTGGGCTCATGCCGGCCGATCCAGCGCGGCGGTCAGCCCGCCGACCCAGCTGGCCACCTTCTCCAGCGCCTGGTAGCGGGTGAGGTCGACCTGGATCGGGGTGATCGAGATATAGCCGTTGCGCACCGCGTGGAAATCCGTGCCCGGGCCGGAGTCCTGTTCGCGCCCGGCCGGGCCGATCCAGTACACCTGGTTGCCGCGCGGGTCGCGCTGGGCAATGCAGCCTTCGGCGCGGTGACGGTTGCCCAGGCGGGTCACTTCGAAGCCGCGCACTTCGCTCCACGGCAGGTCCGGCACGTTGACGTTGAGGATGGTGTCGGCGGGCAGCGGATCGGCCTTGAGCCGGGTGACGATCTCCACCGCAGCGCGAGCGGCCGTTTCGAAGTTGCGGGGCTCGTGGTTGTGCGTGACCAGCGACATCGCCACGGCGGGCAGACCCAGGAAGCGCCCTTCCATCGCCGCCGAGACGGTGCCGGAATAGATCACGTCGTCGCCGAGGTTGGCGGCGTTGTTGATGCCCGAGACGACGATATCCGGCTCGTACTCGAGCATGCCGGTGAGGGCCAGATGCACGCAGTCGGTCGGCGTGCCGGCCACCGAGCAGGTGTAGTGGTCGATGCGCTTCATGCGGATCGGCAAGTCCAGGGTCAGCGAATTGCTGGCGCCTGAGCGATCGCGATCGGGGGCGACCACGGTCACTTCATGACCTGCGTCACGCAATACCGTGGCGAGCATCTTGATGCCCGGCGCATCGACACCGTCGTCGTTGCTGACCAGAATCCGCATCTGCGATTTAACCGCTTGATTTTTCAAGACTTCGATTCCATCACTTCCCACTGTTGGCGGCGGTGGCCCTGCCCCTTCCGGAGCGCGACGACCGCGCAAGTGCGTCAGCTATTGTGCCGCAAGCGGACAGATCGTCCTACCCCGATAACGGTAGGCATCGCCCCTCCCGCCCATTAGGCTGTACGCATGTCACATTCTGAAGACGAAGATCCCGCGGCCCTGTTCCGGGCCGCCATCGGCGAGGTCAAGCCGCTGCGCAAGGTGGTCACCCCGCCGCCGGCCACGCCGCGGCCCAAGCCGCGTGCGCGCATGGCCGAACAGGATGAACAGGAGGCCCGCGGGGAATTCGCCCGGCTGCTGCGCGACAGCAGCCCGCTGGAGGCCGGCGATGCCGCCAGCTACCGGCGCGAGAATCTGCCGCCGCGGATGTTCCAGCGGCTCAAGCGCGGGCAGTACTCCGTGCAGGACGAACTGGACCTGCATGGCGCGACGGTGGCCCAGGCCGAGACACTGGTGCGCCAGTTCCTGGTGGAAGCGCATGCCCATGAGTACGGCTGCGTGCGCATCATCCACGGCAAGGGACTGCAATCCGATGGCGGCGCACCGGTGCTGAAGAATCTGGTGGATCGTCTGCTGCGCCTGCGCAACGACGTACTCGCGTTTCATTCCGCGCCCGCCGGCCAGGGCGGCACCGGCGCAGTGCTGGTGCTGCTGAGCAACCGGTAACGCCGGCCCCGGCCCCCACGCGCGGGGTAGAGCCGACCGTTGGTCGGCTGAGGAAGGCAGCCGACCAACGGTCGGCTCTACGTAATTTGCGGCGCCGGGACGGACGGCAGCCGACCAACGGTCGGCTCTACGCGGCCTGGGTGTCGGACTGGCTGGCGTCTTCTACCGGCCCCAGCTCATGCAGCACCGCGGTGGCGTAGCAGCCGGGCGGCAGCGCGAAGCTCAGTTCCAGCACCTCGGGAGCCAGCCACTGGTGCTGCAGCATCGCCGGGCGCAGGCGCAGCGCGCGGCGCTCCTGCTTCAGGCGGGCGCTTTCCAGGCCGGCGCGCAGTGCGAGTGATTGCGCATCGGCAACCGCGCCCAGCTCCAGCTCGGCAGCGGCACCGGTGCTGCGCAGTTCGCCCTCGCCCCACAACGGGCCGCTGGGATGAATGTCGAAGCGGCCGAGACGATCGGCCAGCAGATCCGTCCACGGCTCCGGGCCGAACACGCTGCGGCTGCCATCGAGCATCCAGACTTCGCCGTCCAGCGGCGCGTCCCAGTTGCCCTGCTCCACGCGCGCCGCCAACACCTGGTTGAACAGCGCCGAACGGGCGGCCGAGAGCAGCAGCGAGCGCTGGTCCGGACGCATGCGGCGGCCACCGAACATCGCCAGCGCCGCCGGCACATTGCCGCCATCGCGACCGAAACGCTGCTCACCGAACCAGTTCGGCAGGCCACGCGAGGCGATATGGGAAAGTCGCTCTTCGATGGCCGCAGCATCCCCCTGCACATCGCGCAGGACCAGCTTGAAGCGGTTGCCGGCCAACGCACCGCGCTGCAGCTTGCGGTTGTGCCAGGTCGACTCGACCACCTCGATCTCATCGGAAGCCAGCAGCGCCGGATCCGGCGCCACGCGCTTGGGCAGGTGCACGCTGAAGCGCTGCGTGGTGACCGCATGGCGGTCTTTCATGCCGGCGTAGCTGACCGCCATGTCCGGCAGCCCGGCCCATTTGGCCAGCACCTTGGCGACGTGCACGGTGTTCGCGCCACGCTTGCGGATCGTCAGCAGCAGGTGCTCGCCCTCGCCGCTCGGCTCGAACGCCGGCAGTTCGTCGACCTGGAAATCCTCCGGCGTGGTGCGGATCTTCGCGGTGAGCAGCGGCGCACCGAACGCCAGCGGCAACGGGATCACAGCGCCACCAACAGCACGCTGGCCTGGGCAGCAATGCCCTCACTGCGGCCGGTGAAGCCCAGTTTCTCCGACGTGGTCGCCTTGACGCTCACGCAGTCCAGCGCGATGCCCAGCACGGTGGCGATGCGCTCACGCATGGCCAAGGCGTGCGGGCCGACCTTCGGCCGCTCGCAGATCACGGTGATGTCGGTGTTGCCGACCTGCCAGCCGCGCTCGCGCAGCAGGCCGTTGCAATGCGCAAGCAGGTGCGCGCTGTCCGCGCCCTTCCAGCGCATGTCCGTCGGCGGGAAATGCACGCCGATGTCACCCAGCGCCAGCGCGCCGAGCATCGCATCACACAGGGCGTGCAGGATCACATCGCCATCGCTGTGCGCGAGCACGCCACAGCTGTGTTCGACCCGGATGCCACCGAGCATGATGTGGTCGCCCTCGCCGAAGGCATGGACGTCGTAGCCCTGTCCGATGCGGAAGGGAGGGAACTGTGGCGTGGTCATTGCAAGAACCTGCGGTTGGGTGTGGCGCGTGCGGACGTCAGGGTTCGCGACGCGACAACACGAATTCAAAACGGGACAGATCAGCCGGGGTGGTGACCTTGAAGTTGTCTTCGCTGCCTTCCACCAGCAGCGGGCGCAGCCCCTGGCGCTCCATGGCCATGGCCTCGTCGGTGACCTCCACGCCGGCATCGGCCGCCTCCTGCAGCGCGCGCGCCAGCTGGTGGCGGCGGAACAGCTGCGGGGTCAGCGCGCGCCACAGGCGCTCACGCGGCTCGGTGGCATCGATGCCGCCGTCGTCGCCGGCACGCTTGAGGGTGTCGCGCACGGGGGCGGCCAGGATCGCGCCGACCGGGTCGGCACGCCCCACTTCCAGCAGGCGGCCCAGATCGGCAGCGGCCAGGTTGGGGCGGGCGGCATCGTGGACCAGCACGAAATCATCGGCCCGCACGTCATCGGGCAAGGCATGCAGGCCGGCCAGTACCGAGCCGGCACGGGTCGCCCCGCCGATGCAGGTCAGGATGGGTTTGTCCGCCAGCGACTGCCAGCCCGGCCAGTCGGCGTCATCCTCGGCGACCACCACCATCACCCCGGCCACGACCGGGTGCGAGAGCAGCGCCTGGAGGGTATGGGCCAGCAACACGCGGTCGCCGGCCAGCAGATACTGCTTGGGCGTGGGCCCGCCGAAGCGGGTGCCACGTCCAGCGGCGGGCACCACCGCCCAGATGCCGGCCATCAGGGCACGTCCTGGTGCGGCGCGTCCGGATCGGGAACGGCCGTCGGTGCACGCGGCGGCGGCACCGGCGCGTCTTCGACCACGCGGTAGAACTTCTCGCCGGGCTTGATCATGCCCAGCTCGCTGCGCGCGCGTTCTTCGATGGCTGCCTCGCCTTCCTTGAGGTCCTTGACCTCGGCAGCCAGCGCGTCATTGCGCTGCTGCAGGCCGGCGTTGTCCCGCTTCTGGTTCTCGACCTGGGCTTCGAGCATCATCACCTCGCCCGAGTTGCCCGGTCCAAACCAGAAGCGGTACTGCAGCCACGCGAGCAGCAGCGCGAGCACCAGCAGCAGCCAGCGCCAGTTGCGCATGCGATCAGCGCTTCAGCGACACGAACGCGTCACGACCAGCGTAACGCGCGCCGGCACCGAGGGCTTCCTCGATCCGCAGCAGCTGGTTGTACTTGGCCACGCGATCGCTGCGGCACAGCGAGCCGGTCTTGATCTGGGTGGCGGTGGTGGCCACGGCGATGTCGGCGATGGTGGTGTCTTCGGTTTCGCCCGAACGGTGCGAGACGATCGAGGCGTAGTTGGCCGCGTGCGCCATGGCGATCGCTTCCAGGGTCTCGGTCAGGGTGCCGATCTGGTTGACCTTGATCAGGATCGCGTTGGCGGTGCCGGACTCGATGCCTTCCTTGAAGATCTTCGGGTTGGTGACGAACAGATCGTCACCGACCAGCTGCACCTTGTTGCCGATGCGGTCGGTCAGCAGCTTCCAGCCGGCCCAGTCGTTCTCGGCCAGGCCGTCTTCGATGGTGATGATCGGGTACTGCGCGGCCCAGTCGGCCAGGAAGTCGACGAACTGCTCGGAGGTCAGGCGCTTGTTCTCGCCGACCAGGTTGTACTTGCCGTTCTCGTAGAACTCGCTGGAGGCCACGTCCAGGCCCAGCAGCACGTCTTCACCGGCGGTGTAGCCGGCCTTGCCGATGGCTTCCAGGATGGTGTCCAGCGCTTCGACGTTGCTGCGGAAGTCCGGTGCGAAGCCGCCTTCATCGCCCACCGCCGTGCTCAGGCCATGGCCCTTGAGCACCGACTTGAGCGAATGGAAGATCTCGGTGCCGGCACGCAGCGACTCGGAGAACGAGGTGAAGCCGACCGGCAGCACCATGAACTCCTGGAAGTCGACGTTGTTGTCGGCATGTGCGCCGCCGTTGATGATGTTCATCATCGGGACCGGCAGGGTCACGTCGCGGCCATTGGCCAGGTGCTGCCACAGCGCCTGCTTCTTCGAGGCGGCCACGGCGTGGGCATTGGCCAGCGAAACTCCCAGCAGCGCGTTCGCGCCCAGGCGGCCCTTGTTCTCGGTGCCGTCCAGATCGATCAGGCGGCGGTCCAGGCCTTCCTGGTCGGCGGCATCGAAGCCCTTCAGCGCGGTGGCAATCGTGGTGTTGACGTTGGACACGGCGTTGCGCACGCCCTTGCCCAGGTAACGGGTCTTGTCGCCGTCACGCAGTTCCACGGCTTCCTTGGTGCCGGTCGAGGCGCCCGACGGCACCGCGGCACGACCGAACGAGCCGTCCTCGAGGATGACTTCGGCTTCCAGCGTGGGGTTGCCACGGCTGTCGAGGATTTCACGGGCGTGGATGCTGCGGATCGTGGTCATAGCGGGCCGGTTACCAGTCAGAGAGGGGAGGCGCCGCCAATGCAGCGCCGAAAAAAACATGCCGCGTGATTATCCCTGCACACCCGTCACTTGCCAAATCGGCGTGGCCGACGGCAGCACCCCGGCCACGGTGGCCTGGCGCGAGACCAGCGATGGGATCAACAACACCAGCATCAACAGGGCCAGCAGGAGCAGTGCGCCACCGCCGCCAGCCGCCTGCCGGCGCAGCCGGAATGCGAGCACGCTGGCAGTGACACAGACCAGCGCGACGGTCCCGGTCAGCGACAGCGTCACCAGCAGCAGCGGGCGCACCGAGCGCAGCGCGTTGTCGCCATCGCCCGGCGAGCCGACGCTGGCGAATACCAGCAGCACCAGCACGAACACACCGCCCCAGGCGGTCATCGCCGCACCCAGCGCGATCCAGCCCCAGGCCCAACCACGCCAGCCGCGGCGCACCGCGGGTGACGCCGGCACGTCGGCCATCATGCGAAGCGCGAGAACCCGTGCTTCTTGGTGACCGCGTCGAGTTCCATCAGGGTTTCGAGCAGTTCTTCCATGCGGTCCAGCGGCCACGCGTTGGGGCCATCGGACAGCGCCTTGGACGGATCCGGGTGGGTCTCGGCGAACAGGCCCGACACCCCCACAGCGACCGCCGCACGCGCCAGCACCGGCACGAACTCGCGCTGGCCGCCGGAGCTGTTGCCCTGCCCGCCCGGCAGCTGCACCGAATGGGTGGCATCGAACACGACCGGGCAACCGGTATCGCGCATCACCGACAGCGAACGCATGTCGCTGACCAGGTTGTTGTAGCCGAAGCTGGCGCCGCGCTCGCAGACCATGATGTCCTGGTTGCCGGTGGCCTTGGCCTTCTCCACGACAGGCTTCATGTCCCACGGCGACAGGAACTGACCCTTCTTGATGTTGACCGGCTTGCCGGCCGCACACACCTTGGTGATGAAATCGGTCTGACGCACCAGGAACGCCGGCGTCTGCAGCACGTCCACCACCGAGGCCACTTCGTCCATCGGGGTGTATTCGTGCACGTCGGTCAGCACCGGCACGCCGATCTGCTTCTTCACCTCAGCCAGGACCTTCAGGCCCTCTTCCATGCCCGGGCCGCGGAAGGCGGTACCCGAGGTGCGGTTGGCTTTGTCGAAGCTCGACTTGAAGATGAAGTTGATGCCGAGGCGATCGGTGATTTCCTTCAACTTGCCAGCCACGTCCAGCTGCAGCTGCATCGACTCGATCACACACGGGCCGGCGATCAGGAACAGGGGCTGGTCCAGCCCGACGTCGAATCCACACAGTTTCATGGCGTTTCCTTGTTGTCCGGCGAACACTGGCCAGGCCAGCCGCCGTGGGTGATTAGCGCTCTGCAATGGGGGCACGCGGCCCCCACTGCAAGTGCGGCGTGCCGATCAGGCAGCTGCGTCCTGGGCCAGCTTGCCACCGGCCTTGCGCTCGCGCGCGGCACGGATGAAGCCGATGAACAGCGGGTGGCCGTCGCGCGGGGTCGACAGGAACTCCGGGTGCGCCTGGCAGGCCAGGAACCACGGGTGCTGGTCGCGCGGCAGCTCGATGACTTCCACCAGGGTGTCATCCATCGATTTGCCGGCGATCACCAGGCCGGCATCTTCCAGCTGGGTGCGGTAACGGTTGTTGAACTCGTAACGGTGGCGGTGACGCTCGGCGACCACGTCCTTGCCGTACAGCTCGCGGGCCAGCGTGCCCGGCTTCAGGCGCTGCTCCTGCAGGCCCAGGCGCATGGTGCCGCCCAGGTCGCTCTTGTCGTCACGCTTCTCGACATCGCCGGTGGCGGTGCGCCATTCGGTGATCAGGCCGATCACCGGGTTCGGCGACTGGCGATCGTTCTCGGTGCTGTTGGCACCTTCCAGGCCGGCCACGTGGCGGGCGAAATCGACCACCGCGGCCTGCATGCCGTAGCAGATGCCGAAGTACGGCACCTGCTGCTCACGGGCGAACTGCGAGCTCAGCACCTTGCCTTCGAAACCACGGTCGCCGAAGCCGCCCGGCACCAGGATGCCGTCGACATCCTTCAGCGCGGCCAGGTCGCTGTCTTCCAGCTCCTGCGCTTCGAGCCACTTCAGGTTGACCTTGGTGCGCTGGCGCAGGCCGCCGTGCTTGAGCGCTTCGCCGACCGACTTGTAGGCGTCCTGGTGGTCGACGTACTTGCCGACCACCGCGATGGTGACCTCGTCCAGCGGGTGCAGGGTGGCGTCCACCGCCGCTTCCCACTCGTGCAGGTCAGCCGGGCCGGCCTTGTCGCCGAGCTTGAGCTGGTTGATGACGATGTCATCCAGGCCCTGCGCGTGCAGGCCCATTGGAATGCGGTACAGCACGTCCACGTCCGGCACGCTGATCACGGCGCGCTCGGAGACGTTGGTGAACTGGGCGATCTTGCGGCGCTCCGAATCCGGCACGACCTGCTCGGAACGGCACAGCAGCACGTCCGGCTGGATGCCGATCGAGCGCAGCTCCTTGACCGAGTGCTGGGTCGGCTTGGTCTTCAGCTCGCCGGCGGCGGCGATGTACGGCACCAGGGTCAGGTGCATGAACAGCGCCTTCTCCGGGCCGCGCTCGGTGCGCACCTGGCGGATCGCCTCCAGGAACGGCAGCGACTCGATGTCGCCCACCGTACCGCCGATCTCCACCAGCGCCACGTCGAAGCCTTCGGTGGCCTCGTCCATGCAGCGGCGGATCTCATCGGTGATGTGCGGAATGACCTGCACGGTGGCGCCCAGGTAGTCGCCGCGGCGCTCCTTGCGGATCACGTTCTCGTAGATGCGGCCGGTGGTGACCGAGTTCTTGCGGCTCAGGCGGGTGCGCACGAAGCGCTCGTAATGGCCCAGGTCCAGATCGGTCTCGGCGCCGTCATCGGTGACGTAGACCTCACCGTGCTGGAACGGGCTCATGGTGCCCGGGTCGACGTTGATGTACGGATCGAGCTTCATCATCGTCACCCGCAGGCCGCGGGCCTCGAGGATGGCGGCAAGCGACGCGGCGGCAATGCCTTTGCCGAGCGAGGACACTACGCCGCCGGTTACGAAGATCAAGGGAGTCATGGCTGGGGGTGTCCTGTCAGGAAGGGGGAAACGGCGCCGGCGCGCGGGGCGACGGACGACGTAAAGGGGGAAATCGGGACGATCCGGCTGGCGGCGGCATCTTCACGCGCCAGGAACGGGATCAGGGGGGATACGGTGCGGGAGTGGGTCAGCGACGTCGGGTCAGCCGTGCCGGCCGCTGTCTGGACCGTCACCTCCTGCCTACCCTGCTGGCGATCGCGCACGATCAGGCCAGTCCATTCGCTGATGGATGACACGCACTACTCCCGGAAAGCCATAGTTTACAGATTGACGGCCTCCAGCCCAAGGGGCGGATGCCGGTCTTCACATAAAAAACGCCCCGGCCAGGCCGGGGCGTCGGTAATCAGACAACAGGAATCAGCGCTTCTTCCGCGCTTCTTCCTCTTCCTCCTTCTGCGGGGCCTGCTCGCCCCTGGCCTTCATTTCGGCCGTGGCGGCCGCGCGGCGCTTGGCCTTGGCGTCCGCCTCGGCCTGCGCCTTGTCGGCCTGTTCGCCCTGCTGCGGCGTGGGCTGGCCCTGTCCGGCGTTCTGGGCCAGTGCCATGGGCACGGCCACCACGGCGGCGGCGATGGCAACGATGGTCAGCAACTTCTTCATGGGGTGCTCCTCGCGGTATGGCATGGAATGGGACGCCGGAGGCTCCGGTTTCCCATCCAGCACAGTCTATCGCGCCCCGGTCGGCCGCCCCCTGAACGTGTGGCGTGCAAAAAACCCGTCCAGACCGCAAACTTCGCCGTCGCATTGCGCTTTATGAAGACAGATGAACGCCCGCTATAACGCCGCCGATATTGAAGTCCTGTCCGGCCTGGACCCGGTCAAGCGCCGCCCCGGCATGTACACCGACACCGCGCGCCCGAACCATCTGGCGCAGGAAGTCATCGACAATGCCGTCGACGAAGCCCTGGCCGGACACGCCCACACGGTCGAAGTCACGCTGTTCAAGGACGGCAGCTGCGAAGTCAGCGATGACGGCCGCGGCATGCCCGTGGACATCCACCCCGAGGAGAAGATCCCCGGCGTCGAACTGATCCTGACCCGCCTGCACGCGGGCGGCAAGTTCAACAACAAGAACTACACCTTCTCCGGCGGCCTGCATGGCGTTGGCGTGAGCGTGGTCAACGCGTTGTCCACCCTGGTCGAAGTGCATATCAAGCGCGACGGCAGCGAACACCGCATCACCTTCCGCAACGGCGACCGCGCCACCCCGCTGGAAGTGGTCGGCAGCGTCGGCAAGAAGAACACCGGTACCCGCGTGCGCTTCTGGGCCGACCCGAAGTACTTCGACACGCCCAAGTACAACCTGCGCGCGCTGCGCCACCTGCTGCGTGCCAAGGCCGTGCTGTGCCCGGGCCTGACCGTGAAGCTCCACGACGAAGCCACTGGCGAGCAGGACACCTGGTACTACGAAGACGGCCTGAGCGATTACCTCAAGGCCGAGCTCGGCGAGCGCGAGATGCTGCCGGCCGACCTGTTCGTGGGCCACCTGAAGAAAGAAAACGAGGTGGTGGACTGGGCCCTGGCCTGGATCCCCGAAGGCGAGCTGGTCCAGGAAAGCTACGTCAACCTGATCCCGACCGCCCAGCACGGCACCCACGCCAACGGCCTGCGCACCGGCCTGACCGAGGCGCTGCGCGAGTTCTGCGACTTCCGCAACCTGCTGCCTCGTGGCGTCAAGCTGGCCCCGGAAGACGTCTGGGACCGCGTGTCGTTCGTGCTGTCGCTGAAGATGACCGACCCGCAGTTCAGCGGCCAGACCAAGGAACGCCTGTCCTCGCGCCAGGCCGCCGGCTTCGTCGAGGGCGCAGCGCATGATGCCTTCAGCCTGCTGCTGAACCAGAACGTCGCATTGGGCGAGCAGATCGCCCAGCTGGCCATCGAGCGCGCCAGTGCGCGCCTGAAGACCGAGAAGCTGGTGACCCGCAAGAAGGTCACCCAGGGGCCTGCCCTGCCCGGCAAGCTGGCCGACTGCATCAGCCAGGACCTGTCGCGCACCGAGCTGTTCCTGGTCGAAGGCGACTCCGCCGGCGGCAGTGCAAAGCAGGCCCGCGACAAGGACTTCCAGGCGATCCTGCCGCTGCGCGGCAAGATCCTCAACACCTGGGAAGTGTCCTCGGGCAGCGTGCTGGCCTCCGAGGAAGTGCACAACCTGGCCATCGCGATCGGCTGCGACCCGGGCAAGGAAGACATCGCCGGGCTGCGCTACGGCAAGGTCGTCATCCTGGCCGACGCCGACTCGGACGGCCTGCACATCGCGACCCTGCTGACCGCGCTGTTCCTCAAGCACTTCCCGGCACTGGTCGATGCCGGCCACGTGTTCGTGGCGATGCCGCCGCTGTTCCGTGTCGACGTGGGCAAGCAGGTGTTCTACGCCCTGGACGAGGAAGAGAAGCGCACGATGCTGGACAAGATCGAGCGCGAGAAGATCAAGGGCCAGGTCAGCGTGACCCGCTTCAAGGGCCTGGGTGAAATGAACCCGCAGCAGCTGCGCGAGTCCACCATCCATCCCGATACCCGTCGCCTGGTGCAGCTGACCATCGATGATGGCGAGCAGACCCATTCGCTGATGGACATGCTGCTGGCCAAGAAGCGCGCCAGCGACCGCAAGGGCTGGCTGGAAAAGAAGGGCGACCTGGCCTCGCTGGAGGTCTGATCCGCCTCGTGTGGCACTGAAAGAACCCGCCTTCCGGCGGGTTTTTTCTTGCCTGTGCCACCAGGCATGGATGCATGCAGCGGGAAGGATTACCGTGGCGTCACCGCCTTGGCAGGAACCCGCATGCCGTTCGACCCGACCCTGATGCTGGAAACCACGCGCCTGGTGCTGACACCGATCCGCGCCACGGACGCGCAGGCCTTGTTCGTGATCCAGTCCGACCGTGCGGGCATGCGCTACTGGAACCATCCGGCGTGGACCGACCTCAAGCAGGCCTACGTACAGATCCTCGACGATCTCGCCGCGCTGGAGGCAGGCACGCAACTGAAACTGGCGATCCGTGAGCACGTGGACGGACCGCTGCTGGGCATCGTGGTCGTGTTCGCGATCGACGAGACGTCCAGGCGCGCGGAGATCGGGTATCACCTGGCGCCGTCGGCACAGGGCAAGGGCTACATGCACGAGGCGCTGTCACGGTTCACGGCCTACCTGTTCGATGAACTGCGCCTGCGTCGGCTGGAAGCGGAGATCGATCCGCGCAACGCCCCTTCGGCGAAGGTGCTGGAGCGGATCGGGTTCCAGCGCGAAGGATTGCTGCGGGAGCGCTGGCGGGTTGCCGGCGAGGTCTCCGATTCAGCCGTCTACGGCCTGCTGGCACGCGAGTGGCAGGATCGGGCCGACCCGGCGCCGCGTTAGAACCGGCGCGGCGCCATCCTGCGTGTACCGGCCTCGCCTCACCCTGTCGGGCACGCGCCCTCCCACGAAAAAGCCCGCCTTGCGGCGGGCTTTTCGATGCTCAAACGTGCAGACCGGTCAGGCCCAGCCGAACAGTTCGAACAGGCGCAGGATCAGGTACGCACAACCGCCGGCGGCCGGGATCGTCAGGATCCACGCCCACACGATGCGCTCGATCACGCCGAAGCGCAGCGAACGCGGGTTCTTGGCAAAGCCCACGCCCATGATCGCGGTGGAGATGCTGTGGGTGGTCGAGACCGGCATGCCGAAGTGCGCGGCCAGGGTCAGGATGGTGGCCGAGCTGGTTTCCGCGGCGAAGCCGTGGATCGGGTGCAGCTTGACCATCTTGTGGCCCAGGGTCTTGATGATCTTCCAGCCGCCCGAGGCGGTACCGGCGGCCATCACCACGGCGCAGGTCAGCACGATCCACATGGCGATGCCGTCGCCGGCGCTCGCGTCCGGGTGCATGAAGGCCAGCCAGGACGGCAGGTCGTTCAGGGCACCGGTGGCTTCGGCACCGATCAGCGTCATGGCGATGATGCCCATGGTCTTCTGCGCATCGTTGTGGCCGTGGGCGAAGCCCATGTAGGCCGCCGAGGCGATCTGGGCCTTGCCGAAGAACGCATTGACGATGCGCGGGCGCGCCAGCCGGCCGATGAACCCGCCGACCTTGGCCATGCCCGCGATGATCGCCCACAGCAGCAGCATCACCGCGATGCCGAGCAGGAAGCCGGCGATCGGCGAGGTGATCATCGGCAGGAACACCTTCCACAGCAGGCCCTTGTTCTGGGCCCAGGTGCCGATGCGCTCGGACCAGATCAGCGCGTCCCAGTTGTTATGGGCCGCGGCCAGGCCGGCGCCGCACAGGCCGCCGATCAGGGCGTGCGAGGACGAGGACGGCAGTCCCTTCCACCACGTGATCAGGTTCCAGATGATGCCGCCCAGCAGCGCGCACAGGATCACCTGCGGGGTCACATCGACCACGTTGGTGTTGAGCAGGCCCGAGGCGATGGTCAGCGCGACGGCGGTGCCGGTCAGCGCGCCGATCAAGTTCATGAACGCGGCGAGCATCACCGCCCAGCCGGGCGAGAGCACTTTGGTCGCCACCACGGTGGCGATGGAGTTGGCGGTATCGTGGAAGCCGTTGATGAACTCGAAGACGAGCGCGGCCAGGATCACCACCAGGACAAGGGTCAGCATGCTGTGGCGTCCGTCAGCTGTTCTTCAAGACGATCTGGTAGGCGACCACGCCGGCCTCGCGGCAACGATCGATGGCCTTTTCCAGGATCTCGAAGAACTCCTTGAGCAGGAACATCTGCAGGCTGTCCAGGCGGCCGGAATAGATGTCGCGGTACAGCTCGAGCATCAGGCGGTCGGCTTCGTTCTCCAGCGAGCGCAGCTTCTCGTTGAGCGCGGTCATCCGGTCCAGGTTCATGTGGCGCAGGTCGCCCACCATCTCCACCACCACGCTGGCGGCCTGCTCCAGCATCGCCGCGCGCGGCGCGAAATCGATGTGTTCCAGGTGCTGGGTGGCCAGCGAATAGCGATCGGCGAACTTCTCGATCTGCTTGGGAATCTTGTACAGCGCCGAGCCCAGCGCTTCGATGTCTTCGCGCTCGATCGGGGTCATGAAGCTGTCGACCAGCGCCTGGCTGATCTTGTCCGAGGCGGCGCGCTCGCGCAGGCGGGCCAGCTTGAAGGCGTCCAGCGCCGGCTGGCGGTCCGCTTCGCGCAGCATCGCGTGCAGCGCCTTGGCGCTGTCCTGGGCGGCCTGGGCAGCCTCGTCCAGCAGGGTGTAGAACTGTTTGCCGGAGCCAAAAATGGTCTGCAGAGAGAACATTGAGAAACCTATTCGCCGTCGAGGAAGGACGGCACCGGGCGGAATTATGACGGTTTGATGTCCAATCCGGGTACTCCCTGTCATCTTCACGCTCCCACGGCCCTGCCTGAACGACCCTGATTGCATCCCTGCCCCGGCCTTTTGTTAAGATGCGCGGGCACCTTCGGGTGCACTCTATGGACGACGACCCTTACCCCCCGCCGCACCGCCGCGCTTACGCGCCCTCCGGTAGCCGACATCGCTTGAACACGCCCTCCCTGCCACCAACCGGGGATGAAGCCCGTGTTTGAACTGCTTATCGTCCTTGCCCTGATCCTGCTCAACGGCTTCTTCGCCATGTCCGAAATGTCGGTCATGACTTCGCGCAAGAGCCGCCTCAAGCAGATGGCCGCCACCAGCAAACGCGCCGAGCGCGCGCTTGAACTGTCTGAAAAGCCCGAGAGCTTCCTGTCCACGGTCCAGATCGGCATCACCCTGATCGGCATCCTGACCGGTGTGTTCGGCGGTGAGGCGATCGGCCTGGCCATCGCCGAGTGGCTGCACGGCATCGTCCCGGCCTTCGCCTACTCCAGTGAAGTGGGCAAGGCGCTGGCGGTTGCCCTGATCACCTTCCTGACGCTGATCTTCGGTGAACTGGTCCCCAAACGACTGGCCATCACCCGTTCGGAAGACATCGCCGGGCTGGTCGCCTGGCCGATGGGCTGGCTGTCCCGGATCGCTTTCCCGTTCGTGTGGCTGCTCTCCCACAGCACCCGGCTGGTGCTGCGCGTGCTCGGCCTGGGCAAGGATGAGGCCGCCTCGGTCACCGAAGAAGAGATCCGCATGCTGGTGGCCGAGAGCCACGAAGCCGGCGTGATCGACGCCCACGAGCGCGACATGATGAACCGCGTCATGCGCCTGGGCGACCGCACCGCCGACAGCCTGATGACCCCGCGCAACCGGATCGCCTGGCTGGATACGCAGGCCGCGCCGGAGAAGAACATCGCCACCATGCGCGAGAACGAGTTCTCCCGTTACCCGGTGTTCCGCGACAACGACCAGGACATTGTCGGGGTGCTGGAAGTCAAAAGCCTGGTGACGCGCCTGGTGCGCGATGACCATTCGCTGTTCCAGAACCTGCGCGAGCCGCTGTACGTCTCCGAGTCCACCCACGCGATGAAGCTGCTGGAGATCTTCCGCGAGGAGCAGCAGTCGATGGCGCTGGTGGTGGACGAGTACGGCGAGATCCAGGGCCTGGTCACCATCAGCGACCTGATGGGCGCGGTGGTCGGCCGCCTGCAGTCGGTGGAGAACGTGGACGAGGACGCACTGGTCGTGACCCGTGAGGACGGCTCGTTCCTGGTCGATGGCTCGCTGTCGATCGAGGACCTGCGCGAACTGATGGGCAACGCCGAGCTGCCCGATGCCGACGATGGCGATTACTACACGCTGGCCGGCATGTGCATCCATTATTTCGGCCGCATCCCGCATGCGGGCGAGTACTTCGATTGGGCCGGCTGGCGCATCGAGATCGTCGATCTCGACGGTGCACGTGTCGACAAGCTGCTGCTGCGCACCCTGAGCGAAGACGAAACCGATGACATCACCGGCTGAGCCGACGCCGCCGGATCCGACGCGGCCGCAGTACCGCAACGAGGGTATCCGTACCCTCCTGGCGATGTTCGACCACGGTGACCCGGAGGAACGGCTGCTGCTGGGCCAGATCCTGCAGGATCTGCAGCAGAGCGCGTTCGGCGTGTTCCTGTTCGTGGCGATCCTGCCGGCCTTCATTCCGATTCCCGGGATCGGCGGCGCGGTCAGTGGGCCGCTGGTGGTCCTGATCGGTGCGCAGATGCTGTGCGGCATGCGCCGGCCGTGGCTGCCGGGCTTCATCCGCAACCGTGGGCCCAAGCGCGGCACCATGCATCGCTTCCTGGAGCGCATCGACGGCCCGCTGCGGCGCTTGGACCGCCTGCTCAAACCGCGGATGGCCGGACTGCTGGTGCCGCTGCCCGCCCATGCCTTCAGCGGCCTGCTGCTGATCCTGATCGGCGTGCTGTTGTCGCTGCCGATCCCGCTCACCAACTATCTGTTCGGCTTCCAGTTGCTGCTGTTCGCGCTGGCGCTGCTGGAACGCGACGGCGTGCTGATGCTGGTCAACTGGGTCGGGGCGGTGGCTGCCGTGCTGTTCTTCGGCTTCAGTTCGGGCCACCTGGTGGGCTACACGGTGGACCTGTTCCAACGCTGGTTCGGCTGAGGCCGCCCCCCTTCACGCAACGCGCCATGAAAAAAGCCGACCCCGCGGCCGGCTTCAGCACCACAATGGCCGGCGCAGGGCCGGCCCTGTGAGCCCGGTTACGCGCCGGGCTTGAGATCCACCGTGCCGGTGTCGGACATCGCGCCCGGGTCATCGGTCACGGCCGACAGCACGAAATACAGGGCCTTGCCGAGCAGGCCACCTGGGCCATCCCAGTATTCGGCCGATTCGGCGCTGACGTGGATCAGGCGCAGGTTCGGGTCGTCCTTGCCGCCTGGGAAGAAGATCTTCATCGCCGGCGACCAGAGTTCGTCGATCTTGGCCCGATCGTTCACGACACGGGCGATGCCCGAGACCGAGACATAGGTATTGCCCGAGGGTGAGGCGTAGGCCACGTTGACGCGCGGGTTGGCGGTGATTTCCGCGATCTTCGGGCTGTCGGCGCCGGTGGCGAACCACAGGTCGCCATCGAACTCGACTTCCTGCGTGCCCAGCGGACGACTGAACAAGCGTCCGTCCGCACCGACCGTGGTGAACATCGCGATATCGACGCCGCGGATCAGTTCGGCCAGTTGTTTGATGTGCTGCTGACGATCGTGTTCGGCCATGGGGTGGCTCCTGCAAGGGGGAGCCACCATCACAGCCGATCGGCGGCTACGGCGACGTGAACCGCGCGGTCACACCTTCTTCGCATGCGCCGTGTGCATTACGCCTGCAGTGCGCGCCATGCCTGCATCGCCAGGCCGAACGAGCGCTTGCGCGCGGCATGGTCGTAGATGTTGGCGGTGACCAGCACTTCGTCTGGCTTGTGCCGCGCCACGAACGCGGCCAGCCCTTCCTGCACCTGCTTCACGTCACCGACCACTGCGCAGGCCAGCGCGTTCTGCACGCCGGCCTTTTCGTGCGGCTGCCAGAACGCTTCGATGTCGTCGATCGGCGGCGGAATCAGGCCCGGCAGGCCACGGCGCAGATTGACGAAACTCTGCTGCTGGGTAGTGAACAGCCGCTTGGCGTCAGCTTCCGAATCGCTGGCCACCACGTTCAGGCCCAGCACCGCATACGGCGCCTGCAGATACTGCGAGGCACGGAATTCTCGGCGGTAGACCGCCAAGGCTTCATCCATCGCGTCGGGGGCGAAGTGCGAGGCGAAGGCGAACGGCAGGCCCATCGCCGCCGACAGGCGCGCACTGAACAGGCTCGAGCCCAGCAGCCACACCGGCACCGGAATGCCGGCGCCGGGCACGGCGCGCACGGCCTGGCCCTTCTGGGCCGGTTCGAAGTAATGCAGCAGCTCGCGCACGTCCTGCGGGAACTGGTCGGCGCTGTCGAAGTAGCGGCGCAGCGCGCGCGCGGTCGGCTGGTCGGTGCCGGGCGCGCGGCCCAGGCCCAGATCGATGCGGTCCGGGTACAGCGAAGCCAGCGTGCCGAACTGCTCGGCCACCTGCAGCGGCGAGTGGTTGGGCAGCATGATGCCGCCGGCACCGACACGGATGCGCTTGGTGCCCCCGGCCACATGGCCGATCAGCACGGCAGTGGCGGCGCTGGCGATGCCGGGCATGTTGTGGTGCTCGGCCAGCCAATAGCGGTGGAAACCCCAGCCTTCGGCGTGCTGGGCCAGGTCCAGCATGTTGGCGAAGGCCTGCGTGGTGTCGCTGCCTTCGCAGACCGGCGCCAGATCAAGAATCGACAGCTGCATCATGAATGCTCGTTCCAACCAGGAGATATCTCACTGAGATGGGGCTGTCCGCGCTGTTTGCCACCGCCCACAAGGCACGGGTGGCAAGACGCTGATTTCCGTCTCGCGACGATTCAGGACAATCAACGCCGTGAAGACGGCTCAGGCGGCGTCAGCGTCCTGGTCCACCAGCGGCTGCAGGGCCGCGTCCAGCGCCACGCGCTCGTCGAAGACGAAGCAGCGGCCGTCGTATCCCTCGCCGCCCACGGCCTCGAAATAGCCCAGGATGCCGCCGTCCAGCTGCAGCACGTTGTCCATGCCGTCATTGCGCATCCACAGGGCCGCCTTCTCGCAGCGGATGCCGCCGGTGCAGAAGCTGACCACGGTGCTGTCCTTCAGCGCCTCACGGTGCGGGGCCAGCGCATCGGGCAGATCGGTGAACTTGGTGATCGGCAGCACCAGCGCGTCCTGGAAGGTGCCGTACTCGATCTCCTGGGTGTTGCGGGTGTCCAGCATCACCACCGGCTTGCCGGCGTCGTCATGCCCCTGGCGCAGCCAGCGCTGCACCGTGGCCGGGTCGATCGACGGGGCGCGCGGGTAGGCCAGCGGCTGGCCGTCGTCGATGCGGAAGCTGATGATCTCCGGCTTGACCTTGGCCTTGAGCCGGGCAAAGGGCTGCATGTGGCTGTAGCTGGTCTTCACCCGCAGCCCGGCAAACCGGGCATCGGCCCGCAGGGCGGTGTAGAAGCCATCGATTGCCTGCTCTGCCCCGGCCAGGAACAGGTTGATGCCCTCGCCCGCTACCAGGATGGTGCCGCGCAGCTGCGCGGCGGTGGCCCGCTCCAGCAGGGTCGCGCACAGCGCGTCCGGGTCGGCGACGGGGGTGAAGTGGTAGGCGGCGGTATTGGCGATCATCCCGTTATTTTAGCCGCTGGGCGGCCGCGACGCCTGAGCCGCGCCGGAATCAGCCGCGCAGCAGCACGAACGGCAGCAGCACCAAGGCGGCGGCGACGGCCATCCCGACCAGCACCGTGACCACGAACACCGGGCGGCGCCGGATCAGGCTGCCGAAGGTCTCGGCCGTGCCCTCGCGCAGCGCGGCCTCACGCTCGCCGCGCACGCGCTCACCGCGCGCCTGCTGGTAGTCGGCCATCAAGGCCTTGGCCCGCGGGTGATCCTCGTTGTCGCGCACCCAGATGCCGCCGAAGGAGATGCCCCACGGGCTGGGCTCGGTGCGGTAATGGGCGATGCCCGCCTTGTCCAGCAGGGCGGTGACATCCTGGATTTCATCGTCCGCGACATTGCGCAGGTTGAGCAGCAGTTTCGACATGCGCCCATGATAGCGCCCGGCGATGCGCTACCCTTGCGTCCCCGTTTTTTGGATCCGGAGCCCGCCCATGCGCCGTCTGCCGCGTTACCTGCTCGCCCCCCTGATGCTGTCGCTGCTGGCCGCCTGCACCCCGCCCGGCCCGCCGCCCGGTGGAAGCATCGCGCAGTTCGAGAAGATCGACACCCAGCCGGGCACCGGCGCCGAGGCCACGCCGGGCAGCAAGGTCACGGTGCACTACACCGGGTGGATCTACGACGAGCGCACCGCCGACAAGCACGGTGACAAGTTCGACAGCTCGGTGGACCGTGGCGAGCCCTTCAGCTTCGACCTGGGCCAGGGCCAGGTCATCAAGGGCTGGGACGAAGGCTTCGCCGGCATGAAGGTGGGCGGCAAGCGCACGCTGATGATTCCGGCCGAGTACGGCTATGGCGCCCGTCGCGCCGGCCCGATCGCGCCGAACTCCTCGCTGGTGTTCGATGTCGAGCTGCTCGACGTCAAGCCGCGTTGATCCTGCCTGCATGAGCATTGCCCTGACCACCCCACGCCGGGTCGCGATCATCGGCGGCGGCCCCGCCGGTCTGATGGCGGCTGAAACCGTGCGCGCTGCCGGCCACGCCGTCGATCTGTACGAGGCCAAGGGCTCGCCCGGTCGCAAGTTCCTGATCGCCGGCAAAGGCGGCCTCAACCTGACCCACTCCGACGCGCCTGACGTGTTCGTTTCGCGCTACCGCGAGCGCGCGGAGGCGGTGGGCGGGTGGCTGGCCGATTTCAATGCCGAGGCGCTGCGCGCCTGGGCGTTGGACTTCGGCGTGGAGACCTACGTGGGCAGTTCCGGCCGTGTGTTCCCGGTCGACCGCAAGGCCGCGCCGCTGCTGCGCGGCTGGGTGCGCCGGCTGAAGGAACAGGGCGTGCGCTTCCACGTGCAGCATCGCTGGACCGGCTGGGATGACGCGGGCGCGCTGCGCTTCCAGACGCCCGATGGCGAAACGACGGTGACGGCCGACGCGGTAGTGTTCGCGCTCGGCGGCGGCAGCTGGCCGGAACTGGGCTCGGATGGCGCGTGGGTGGCGCCGATGGTCGCCACCGGCATCGACATCGCCCCGCTGCAGCCAGCCAACTGTGGCTTCGACATCGGTTGGACGCCCTACTTCAGCGAACGCCAGGCCGGCGCCCCGCTCAAGCCGGTGGTGGCGCACTGGACCGACCTGAAGGGCGAACCGCGCTCACTGCAGGGCGAGTGCGTGATCACGGCGACCGGCATCGAAGGCAGCCTCATCTACGCGCTGTCGGCCGATCTGCGCGACAGCCTGGCCCGCGACGGCCAGGTGGAACTACAGCTGGACCTGCTGCCGGGCCAGACCGAAGCGCAGGTGCTGGAGAAGCTGGGCAAGCCGCGCCAGGGCCGCAGTTTCGGCGAGGTCCTGCGTCGCCAGCTCGGGCTGGGCGGGGTGAAGTCGGCCCTGCTGTTCGAGGTGCTGGGCCGCGAGGCCGGGCAGCTGCCGCTGGCGCAGATCGCGCACGCGCTCAAGCGGCTGCCACTGGCCCTGGAACGACCGCGTCCGATCGATGAAGTGATCAGCACCGCCGGTGGCGTGCGCTTGGAGGCACTGGATACGCAGTTGATGCTGCGCGCACGGCCGGGCACGTTCTGTGCGGGCGAGATGCTGGACTGGGAAGCACCGACCGGCGGCTACCTGCTCACCGCGTGCTACGCCAGCGGGCTGCGCGCCGGGCGTGGCGTGGTGGCGTGGCTGGCGCAGGGATAGATCGTGAGGTGCCGGCCAGCGGCCGGCACTACCAGTGACGTGCCCTGACAGGCGCTCGGCGCGGCTCAGCGCGGCATCCGGGTAGTGCCGGCCACTGGCCGGCATCAACGCGTGCGCTGCATCCGCACCGACGCGAGTGCGACGCCGCTGGGGTGCGGGTAGCTCTCCTCGCGCAGCGCCTCAAAACCACACCGCTGGTAGAACGGCACCGCATTGAGCGAGGCCGAGAGCACCAGCGGCCGCGCAGGGTCGGCCAACGCCTCCATCGCCTGCATCAGGGTCAGGCCGATGCCACGGCCGCCGCAGTCGGGATCGACGAACAACGCATCGATCTCGTTGCCGGCCAGATCGATCACGCCGTAGCCCAGCAGCGCACCCTCGGCGTCTTCGGCAATCACACCGCCACCGGCGGCGAGCAGCGCGCGGTAATGTTGCGGCGGCGGCGAGGCCGACCATGGGGCAATCACCTCCGGCGGATACGCCGTACTGCACACCTCGCGGACGCAGCGCGTGCGCAGTACCCACAGCCGGTCCGCCTCGTCGGCGCGGCCGACCCGCAAGCGCACTGCACGATCGCCCGTCATCGCGATTTGCTCGCGCGCAGCGCCTGGATGCGCGCTGGTGGCTGGAACGAGTCGCTGCGCGCATCGGCCCAGTAATCGTGGAAGACCGCGTGGTCCGGCACCTTGCGCAGCAGTTCACCGGGCGCAAGATAGCGATACAACGAGGCCAGCGAACGGATTTCCACCGGCGAGACCCGGCGCAGGATGTGCTCCGGCCCCAGCTCGGAGGGATCGTTGAGTCCGGCCGCGCACAGCAGGTCGCGCAACGCGCGCAGCGTGTTCTCGTGGTAGCTGTGCACGCGCGTGGCCTTGTCGGCCGCATCCAGGTGCCGCCAGCGATTGGGGTTCTGGGTGGCGATGCCGGTCGGGCACTTGTCGCTGTGGCAGCTCAACGACTGGATGCAGCCCAGCGCGAACATGAAACCACGGCCGGCGTTGCACCAGTCCGCGCCCAGCGCGATGGTG
Organism: Stenotrophomonas sp. RIT-551; assembly: GCF_026241915.1. Taxonomy (NCBI): domain Bacteria; kingdom Pseudomonadati; phylum Pseudomonadota; class Gammaproteobacteria; order Lysobacterales; family Lysobacteraceae; genus Stenotrophomonas; species Stenotrophomonas sp. RIT-551. Next base: position 281,832 of record NZ_JAPJIU010000004.1, read on the forward strand.
CGCGCGATCTCGAACGCGCTGGTCACCTTGCCGGCCGCACCCACGCGGATGCGGTCGCGCAGGTCCAGCCCGACCAGGGTGTTGTGTACCAGCAGCAGGGCTTCGTGCATCGGCACGCCAACATGATCGATGAACTCGGCCGGTGCGGCGCCGGTCCCGCCCTCGGCGCCGTCAACGACGATGAAGTCCGGCAGCAGCCCGGTTTCCTGCATCGCCTTGGCAATGCCGAACCACTCCCACGGGTGGCCGATGGCCAGCTTGAAGCCGACCGGCTTGCCGCCGGACAACTCGCGCAGCCGCGCGACGAACTGCAGCAGCTCGACCGGGGTATTGAACGCGCTGTGCCTGGAGGGCGACACGCAATCCACGCCCATCGGCACGCCACGGGTGATCGAGATCTCTTCGCTGACCTTGGCCGCCGGCAAGACGCCGCCGTGGCCAGGCTTGGCGCCCTGCGAGAGCTTGATCTCGATCATCTTGACCTGATCATCGTTCGCGTTGGCGACGAACTTCTCTTCACTGAAGCCGCCGGCCTCGTCACGACAACCGAAGTAGCCCGAGCCGATTTCCCAGACCAGGTCACCGCCCATTTCGCGGTGATAGGGAGAAATCGACCCTTCGCCGGTGTCGTGGTAGAAGCTGCCGCGGCGCGCGCCTTCGTTCAGTGCGCGGATCGCGTTGGCCGACAACGAGCCGAAGCTCATCGCAGAGATATTGAACACGCTGGCCGAGTACGGCTTGGCACAGTTGGGCCCGATCTGGATGCGGAAATCGTGGTGGCCGATCTCGGTCGGCGCCAGCGAGTGGTTGATCCATTCGTAATCCACCGCATACGTGCTGCGCAGCGTACCGAATGGCACCACGTCCATTTCATTCTTGGAGCGCTGGTAGATCAGGGCACGCTGCTGGCGCGAGAACGGCACGTCTTCCAGATCGCTCTGCACGAAGTACTGGCGGATCTCCGGCCCGATCGATTCCAGCCCGTAGCGGAAGTGCGCCATCACCGGGTAGTTGCGCCGCAGCGTGCTGCGCTTCTGCAGCATGTCCCACGTGCCCAGCACCACCAGCAGGGCCGTCACCCCCACGCCCCAGTACCAGGCGGGCCAGATCGTGGCCAACCACAGGCAGACCGGGAACAGCAGGATGGCGAGCAGATACGCGAGATAGCGGTGCATGGCTTTCCTCAATCAATAGCTGCCAACGAGTCTACAGGCGGTCGTCCACCACTTCCCGGGGCCATACGGATTTGACGTCGTACACCACGCCGCCCGGTGCCAACAGCGCGCGCACCTGCGCCGCATCCAGGGCACGGAAACGATCGTGCGCCACGGCGAGCACGACGGCGTCATACCCGCCCGCATCCGGGGCGTCGACCCAACGCACGCCGGCATCGGCCAGTGCCGCCGGACCGACCCACGGGTCCTGCACGTCCACCCGGGCCCCACTGGCCTGCAGGCGCTGCGCCAGTTCCAGCGCACGGCTGTTGCGCAGGTCCGGGCAGTTCTCCTTGAAGGTGACGCCCAGCACCAACACACGGGCCTGGGCGACATCGATGCGGCGCGATGCCAGCAGCGCCAGCACGCGTTGCGCGACGTGCTCGCCGACCCGGTTGTTGACCTGGCGCGCGGTGTGGATCAGATCGGGGTGATAACCCACGCTCTCGGATTTGTGCAGCAGGTAGTACGGATCCACGCCGATGCAGTGGCCGCCGACCAGGCCGGGCCGGAACGGCAGGAAGTTCCACTTGCTGCCGGCCGCGTCCAGCACATCCTGGGTATCGATGCCGAGCCGATCGAAGATCAGCGCCAGCTCGTTGACCAGGGCGATGTTGACGTCGCGCTGGATGTTCTCGATCACCTTGGCGGCTTCGGCCACGCGGATCGACGGTGCCGGCCACGTGCCTGCGGTGATGATGCTCTTGTACAGGGCATCGACCACCGCGGCGACCTCGGGCGTCGAGCCGGAGGTGATCTTGCGGATGTCCGGCAGCCGCCGCTCGCGGTCGCCCGGGTTGATCCGCTCCGGGCTGTAACCGCAATAGAAATCCTCGTTGAAGCGCAGCCCCGACCCTTCCTCGAGCAGGGGGACGCAGACTTCCTCGGTGGTACCGGGATAGACCGTGGATTCATAGATCACGATGTCGCCGCGCTTGAGCAGGCCGGCAATCAAGGTACTGGCGCTGCGCAGCGGCCCCAGATCGGGCTGCTCATGCGCATCGATCGGGGTTGGCACGGTCACGATGTACACATTGCAGGCGGCCAGATCGGCGGGATCGGCGCTGTAACGCGCATGCACAGCGGCAGCGAGCTCATCGGCCTCCAGTTCCAGCGTGTGGTCCAGGCCACGCTGCAGCTCGGCGACCCGCGCGGTATCGATGTCGTAGCCCACCGTGGCCTGCTGCCGGCCGAAGGTCACCGTCAACGGCAGCCCGACATAGCCGAGCCCGATGACGCCGATGCGCGGCGCAGCCACGGCGGAAATGGCCTGGGTCATCGCTCGGCTCCGCATCGCGGAACCGGGCCGGCCAGCAGGCGGGGCGTCATCAGGGGATACGTCATGCGATACGGAGCCGGGATACAGGTCATGCAAGCCTAACGCGCCAGCCCCTGCCCCACAAAGAACAAAGCCGCCGCCCGCGGAGAGTACGGACGACGGCCAAAGGAATAATGGTCCAGCTGCGGTTACTACCCTTTCAGACAGCCTCCAAGGGCAAACCCCGCAAGACTGGTCACAGCTGGTAGGAAGAGGATAGGCGGGCAACCGTGATCATTGTGTTACGGCCAGCGTTGTTCTGCGTTACGAACCCAGCGTCACCGCAGCCGGTTCCAACTCGCCGGAGACACCGGTCCACGCCGCAAGCAGACAGCCAAACCCCGTGGGCGCGTCGCCCACTGCGGGCAGGACGGCCAGAAATCCGTGCCAAGGCGCATCAATGATGCGCGCCAGTGCTTCGGGCTCCACTGCTGCGGAGGCCATCGTCCAGCGGGGGAAGTGGCGGGCACCGACCGACCCGCGCGCAAGCTCGCGCAGATTGGTATGGATGCGCGCGTTGAACACCCGCTGGAATACCGAATCCACGCCATCCTCCGGACCTTCGAAATACTGCAGGAACCGACGCCCGTCGAACATCAGCACGCCGGTAACGCCGGCCACTTTATTGAATCCGGATGCCGCGCGCAGGATCTGATCGATATCAGACGTTTCGATTCCATCGACAGCGTCGCTGACATAAGCGACCGCATGCAGCGGCATGAAGGATTTCCGGAATGAACTGAAGCTGACTATGCCATGAAGTATTCGCACTGGGTAGACATCGACTGTGTCTGGCATCGCGTTCCGGAAAAGCGCGTCGGCGCATGCGTCATTCCGGGATCTGCACCTCGAATCCACGCTCGCGCAGCTGATCGATGTAGCCGCCGGGCGTGACCAGCGAGGTCACCGGCACCGTCGCGAAGGTCACCGCGTTGCGTGCCAGCGCGTCGCTGGCCATGGAGATCCATTTGCGGTGAGCCTGGGCATCGACGTCGGTCAGGCCGCGGCGGCGCCCGAAGTCACTGTTGGCCACCGCATCCACGCAGGCCACGTACTGCCCTTTCACTGCAAGGCGCTGCAGCGCCTGGATATCACCCACGGCCCAGGCATTGGCCCGCTCGGCCAGCAGCGGCAGCCCGTGCTCGATCACCTCCAGCGTGCGACGGAAGCATTCCACGTCCTGCAGGGCCGTCCCGCGCACTTCCTTCAACGCCTGCCGCGGGTCGGCGATCTTGATGGTGACCTGGGTCGACACCGGCTTGAGGCCGTGTGTCTTGCTGGCCTTCTCGATGATCCTGGAGACCGGCGAGGATCGGCCCAGCCCCACATCCTTGAGGGCGGCGGCGTACAACTGCGTGGCCGCCACCAGCGGGCGGTCTTTCTCGATGCCATTGTCGCGCCCGATGTGACGCTGCTTGAGCAGCGCCCAGCGTGCATAGAGATCGGGCGGCAGGACCTCGCGCAGCGTGCGTCCGTCCGGATCGCGCGCCGCCTTCATCGCCGCGGGCGCCAGGGTCAGGCGGCGGAAGAACCCCACATCGGCATCCAGTCTCCAGCCGGGCGAGCCGAGCACCTCCTGGGCACTGGCGATCACCGCCTGCACCTCGTCGGCGCGCCAGTCCAGCTTGGCCGGCAGCGGCGAGACGGTGCCGAGAATCCACAGTGTGTGCCCCTGGCTGTTGCGGACCTGCCACATGCCCGGCCCCGGCTGCACGCCGGAGACCAGCACCGGGGCAAGGTCGATCACCTCGCCCGCCGTCGGCGCCGGTACCGGTACCGGTTCCTGCGCCGGCGCATGGACCTGGGCATTGGCATGGACCGCGCCGCCGAGCAGCACCGCCATGCCCCACACCAGTGCGTTCCCTGCACGTCCTGCGTTGGCCATGTGACCTTTCCGAAGTGAGTTGCTGCGCAGCGTACGGCGGCGCGCGGCCGGCTGCGTAAAGTTTGCGTTGCACCGGAACGCCGGCTGCAACGAACAAGGGCAGCCGGTTGGCTGCCCTCGCGTGGAATCATCACCGGCGTGCGTCGATCGCAGCGCGATCAGAACCCACGCCAAGGGGAAGCCTTGGTGCCCGGGGCCGGAATCGAACCGGCATGGGGTCGCCCCCGGCGGATTTTAAGTCCGATGCGTCTACCAGTTTCGCCACCCGGGCAACGGCGCGCATAGGGTGCCTGATCGCGCCCGGTTTTGGAATGCACGCACGCCGGGGCGATGGCACTCAGATCGCCCTGGAATACCGCACCGGCTGGTCCGGCTGCGCCAGATAACGGTCGAAGCACATCGCCAGCAGCCGCAGCAGCGGGCGCCCGCGTTCGCTGGCGCGCACCACGCCCTGCGCGTAGTCGGCCAGGCCGTCGGCCTGCAGCGTGGCCAGCGCGCGCAGCCCGTCGGCGAAATACGCCTCGAAGTCCACGCCATGCCGCGCCGCCAGCGCGGCGCCATCCACTTCGCCCTGGCACATCAGCTGGCCGATCAGCTCGGCGCGCAGTACGTCGTCTTCGTCCAGCTGCAGGCCACGCCAGACCGGCAGGCGCCCTGCATCGACGGCCGCCTCCCAGGCCGGCAGCTCGCGCGGGTTCTGGCTGTAGGTGTCGCCGATGTGGCTGATCGCGCTGGCGCCCAGGCCGACCAGATCGGTATCGGCATGCGTGGTGTAGCCCATGAAGTTGCGGTGCAGCTGGCCCGCGCGTTGTGCCCGCGACAGATCCTCCTCCGGCAATGCGAAGTGGTCCATGCCGATGTACTGATAGCCCGCCTCGGAAAGCCGTTGCACCGCCAGGCCGAGCAGGGCGAGCTTCTGGTCGGGACCGGGCAGATCCGCATCGGCGATCTGGCGCTGCGCGCGGAACAGGTGCGGCAGGTGGGCATAGCCGTAAACCGCCAGGCGATCTGGGCGCTCACGCAATACTGTTTCCAGTGTCTGCGCGAAGCCGGCCAGCGTCTGCTTCGGCAGGCCATAGATCAGGTCGACATTGACCGAGCGCAGCCCGTACTCGCGGCACGCGCGCAGGATGTCCAGGGTGGCCTCCACGCCCTGCTCGCGGTTGATCGCCTTCTGAACGTCCGGATCGAAATCCTGCACGCCCAGGCTGGCGCGGTTGAAGCCCAGCGCGGCCAAGCCGGCGATGTCGGCGCGGGTGACGAAGCGCGGGTCCAGTTCGATGGAGAAATCGCGTGCGGCCGCCGTGCTGAAATTGAAGCGCTCGCGCAGCCCCTCGAGCAGCTCGCGCATCTGAGCTGGCGCGAGGAAGTTCGGCGTGCCGCCACCGAGGTGCAGCTGGATCACTTCGCGGGCCGGATCGAACTGCGGCGCCATCAGGTCCGCCTCGCTCAGCACGCGGGCGACGTAGCTGATGCCCTTGCTGTGGTCGCGGGTGATGACACGGTTGCAGCCGCAGTAGAAGCATGGGCTGCTGCAGTAAGGCACGTGCACATACAGCGACAGCGGCCGGCCGAGCCGGTTGCTGCCGGCGATGGCCTCGCGCAGGGCCAGCTCGCCATACCCGTCATGGAAGTGCGGCGCGGTCGGATAGGAGGTGTAGCGCGGCCCGGGCCGGTCGTGGCGGCGCAGCAGCTCGGGGTCGAAGTGCCAGGCAAGCCCGGCGGCGGCAGGCGAGAAAGTATCCATGCCGCCAGCGTGCACGCGCGCGGGCACGCACGCATTGCGTCAGATCAATTCAGGCCCTGGCGGCCGACCAGCGGCAGGCTGGGCCATCGCAGCATCTGGAAGCGACGCCAGAACGTATCGGCGATCCGCCCGGCAACGTCATCGGCCAGCCGCTGCATCGGCGGATTGCCACATTCGGCGGTGGTCTGCCGGAACAGGGCCAGCCAGCGGTCGAACAGATCGCGGTCGAGCTCATCCATGGCCATGTGCTTGGGCATCGGCGCGCCTTTGAAGCGGCGCGTGCCGCGCAGCATCGCCGACCAGAAATCGACCAGCTGGGCCAGGTGCGCATCCCAGTCGTGAATCCGTGCCGCGAAGACCGGCCCCAGCCGCGGCTCCTCGCGGACGCGCGCATAGAAGTCATGCACCAGCCGGGTGACCTCCTCTTCGCTGCACAGGTCCGGCGCAGGGAGAGGCAGCGCGTTGTCGGTGGGGTCGGCCATGAACATCCTCGGGCGGCAACGCCCAGCATCGGCGGCAGCGCGTGCCGCTGCCTTGATCAGAATCAATGAAGGCCGTCGCGAAGCCTTCTAGTCTGGGAGCTCGACAGGAAGCGCGCACCCGCGATCCCGGCCCCCGGTCGGCGCGAAGTATAGCCGTGCCCTGCCCCCTCCTCCTGACCGTGGCCGCAATGAACGACCTGCACGACCCGCCCGACGGCAGCCGCCGACGGCTGATCCAGCAATGGGGCGCCATCCTGTGGCCCAGTTTCGTCGCAGCCGGCCTGGCCAGCGTGGTGTTCTTCGCGTTCGTCGACCCGCTGCGCCTGCGCGACATCACCTTCCCGCAACACGAGATCAGCCGCGAACTGGGCTACACACTGGGGTTCTTCATGTTCTGGGCGATCACCGCCGCCGCCAGCACGATCACCTGGTACCTGCTGCGGCCGATGCCCGGCGACGACGACGATCTGCCGCTGGGGTGACCATGACAGACCGCCTCACCCTGCATCTTGTCGATCCCCCACCGGCACCGCCGCCCACCGTTCGCCGCGCGCCACTGCGCTGGCGGCCGCTGCTGTCGGCGCTGCTGCTGGCCGGCTTCTATGCCCTGCCGTGGCTGCGCTGGGAGGGCCGCCAGGCAGTTTTGTTCGACCTGACCGCGCGCCGTTTCGATCTGTTCGGCTGGACCCTCTGGCCGCAGGACGTGGGCATCCTGCTGGGGCTGGCCGCCGTGCTGGCCACCACTCTGGTGCTGCTGACCAACCTGGCTGGCCGGGTCTGGTGCGGCCATGCCTGCCCGCAGACCTTGTGGAGCCGGTTGTTCCGCTGGATCGAACAGGCCGCCGCGCACTGCCTGCCGGCCGCACCGGCGCGCGCGGCCAAGCATCTGCTGTGGCTGCTGGTGGCCGCGTGGACCGGCATCACCTTCGTGGGCTTTTTCAGCCCGATCCACGGTCTGGTCGGCACGTCGTGGCCGCCGGCCTGGAGCGGCTGGGAAACGTTCTGGATCCTGTTCTATGCCGCCGCCACCTGGGGCAATGCGGGCTTCCTGCGTGAACATGTCTGTCGCGAGTTGTGCCCGTATGCGCGCGTCCACGGCGTGTTCTGCGACAGCGACACGCCGCGCATGCACTATCACGCGCGCCGCGGTGAACCGCGTGGCCCGCGCGTGGCAGGGCTGGGTGGCGTGCAGGCCCGCGGCCGCGGACTGCTCGACCCCACCAGCGCCAGCGATTACGCGTTCCGCGCCGCGCATGAGGACATCGCCGGCCCCATGCCGCACTTCAGCGCCGATCGGCTCGGCGATTGCCTGGATTGCGGGGACTGCGTCACCGTCTGCCCGATGGCGCTGGACGTGCGCGCCGGGCCGCATGCCGATTGCATCGGCTGTGGCGACTGCCAGGACGCCTGCGATGCGCGCATGCGTGCCTGGCAGTTCCCGACCGGTCTGATCCGCCGTGCCAGCCCGTCAGCCATGCAGCAACGCCCGCCACGCTGGATCCGCCCGCGCACGCTTGCCGCGGCCAGCACGCTGCTGGCCCTGCTGGGCATCGGTCTCCATTACCTGTAGTGGCGCCGCGCTGGCAGTTGTCCCCGTCCCGATTCCCGGTCCCCCGACCCGGTTTCAGCGAGCGCGCGGTCGCGCACTGCGTGGGGGCACCAACTGGGCGCGCCGCACGATCCCCAACTGTTCGATGATCAACGCCAGTTCATTGGTGACACGGGTTCGCGCGGTGCCCTGCGCCGGTGGGACCAGTCGCTCCAGCACGCGCTGGTAGGTGGACCAGAATTCCGGGCCGCAGCCATGTTTCACGTAGCTGGCTTCCAGCTCGGTTCGCACTCCGTCAGCCAAGTCATGTTCGCCGTATTCCATACGACCTCCGTGGGACTTGCTTGCTTCAGGGACGACAAAACCCCCTCAGGGGCGGATTCACTTCGGGTTCACTTAAAATTTGCACTTCCTTTGCATTAAGTCAATTACCACACGGCCAAAGGCGACGCCCCTGATGAATGGTTCATCTCGCGCCTGCGCCCGTATCTGCATCATGCAGGGCGCATATTGACAGCAGCATGTCAGCGTGGCGGCGGATACTCCGCCTCTGGCCGGCTCCCCCTGGTATCAGCCCCTGCGGGTAAACGCTGCAGGGGTCATCTCATTCCGCTGCCGAGCGCACCGGCTGCGACGCGGCCTGCCCGGGCAGGTGCGGGGCGACGAACTGCAGCAGCCGCTCCATTCCGCTGCCCGCCGGCGCGCCGCCGGCGATACGGTCTGCGAAAGCCTCCCAGTCACCTGCCGAGAGCATCTCGATCAAGGCAGGCTCCACGCCCAGCCAGCGCATGCTCCAGTACGGGAAAAAGCGCTGCGGTACGCGCGCGTGGCCGAGCTTGTGGATGGCGCGATGGCTCCGCGCCTGCAACACCCGCTCATGCACCGCCGACACCCCGTCATCGGGACCTTCAAAGTACTGCAGGAAACGACTGCCGTCGCACAGCAGTACGCCGGTCACCCCCGCCAGGCTGTTGAAGCGGATGGCATCCTCGACAAGGGCGTCAAGATGCGCCGCAGCCAGCGGGCCCGCAACGTCGCTGACATACGCGATCGCGCATAAGGGCATGGGTAAACTCCGACATTCTCAAAGCACTATGCTGGCACTTTCAGGTATCTAAATAAAGCCGCTGGCTGAAGCATTCAGATGCCGCCGCAAACGAAAGTTTCGATCGCGCGGTGGTTTCGTCACCCAGGCCGCCGCAGGCAGCCGCGCGCACTCACTGCCGCGTGGCGATCGAACTACGTACTGCCTCACTGAACGCATCGAGCAGGAACGGCTTGGCGATCATCGCCATGCCGTTGTCGAGGAACGCCGAGCGTTCCTGCGCCTTCTCCGCGTAGCCGGTCATGAACAGCACCGGCAGGGATGGCCGCGTCTGCCGCGCGATTTCCGCCAGTTGCCGTCCATTGAGACCGGGCAGCCCGACATCGGTGATCAGCAGGTCGATCTTCTTCGACGAGCCGAGGATGGGAATGGCGCCATCGGCGTCGCCGACCACCTCGGCGGTATACCCGAGATCCTCAAGCACCACCGTCACCAGCATCCGCACCTGCTCGTCGTCCTCCACCACCAGGATCGACTGCCCGGCGCCAAGCGATACCGCCTGTGCGTTCGGCGTGTCCTCATCCTCGGCCGGGTCGTGCACCACCGGCATGAACAACGACACCGTCGTGCCCTGCCCCGGCGCGGAGTCCACGGTGATGTGGCCCCCGGACTGCTGCATGAAGCCGTAGATCATCGACATGCCCAGCCCGGTGCCCTTGCCGATCGGCTTGGTGGTGAAGAACGGCTCGAAGATCCGTTCGACCACCTCCGGCGGCATGCCGGTGCCGGTATCGGACACGGCCACCACGGCGTACTCGCCGGCCGGGATGGTCGGCACCTCCGCCTCGGCGACATGCACATGCGAGGTGCGCAGGCGCAACTCTCCACCATCGGGCATGGCATCGCGTGCATTGATCGCCAGGTTGAGCAGCGCGCTTTCAAACTGGTTGCTGTCCAGGTTCGCGCGCAGCGGGGTATCGCTGGTCACCATCTGGATGCGGATCGTTTCCCCCAGGGTGCTGCGCAGCAGGTGCTGGACCGACCCCACCAGTGCGTTGAGTTCGACGGTTTTCGAATCCAGCGATTGCCGGCGCGAGAACGCCAGCAGGCGCTGGGTCAACGCGGCCGCACGCTGGCTGGAGGCGGTGGCGGCATCCAGGAACCGTTCCAACCCTTCCATGCGCCCCATCTCCACGCGCATGCGCATGATGTCCAGCGAGGACAGGATGCCGGTCAGCATGTTGTTGAAGTCATGCGCGATGCCGCCGGTGAGCTGGCCGATCGCATCCATCTTCTGCGACTGGCGCAGTGCGGCTTCGCTGGCTTCGCGCGCGGCCATCTGGTGTTCCAGTTCGGCAGTGCGCTCGGCCACCATCGCCTCCAGGTCCAGCGCGTGCTGCTGGCTGGTCTCCAGGGCCAATTTGGAGGCGGTGATGTCGGTGACGAACACATGGAACCCGTCCGGCGTGCCATCCGCATCAACGCGTGGCGAGTAGCGGATCTCACTGTCGCGCCGCCGGCCATCGCTGAACGGCCAGTTCGCCTCGAACACGATGTGCTCGCCGGCCAGCGCACGTTCGATCAACGGCCGGCGACTGGTCCACACTTCCTGCCCGAACACGTCGGGCACGCGCCTGCCGATCACGTCCGAAACCGGCCGCTCGAACCAGGCTTCATACGCCTTGTTGGCGAAGCGGTAATTCAGGTCACGGTCGATGAAGGCGATCAGCACCGGCATCGCGTCGGCCACCAGGCGCAGTTCGGCTTCGCTGCGCTCCAGCGCGGCACGCCCATCGGCCAGCGCCCGCATCTGGTCACGCACCAGGAACTGCTTGTCGCGCGCGCGCAGCGCACTGCGCACCGAACTCAGCAGCGAGCTGCTGCCCAGTGGCCGGTCCAGTTCGATGATGTTGATCGCCAGCTGCAGGCCCGCGTCGGCCAATGGCCGCTTCTGCGAGCGCGGGGACCGCAGCAGGATGAAGGGAATATCCGACCAGGTCGGTTGCCGGGCCAGGGGCTCGAGCAGGGCAGCCGTGCCTTTCGCCACGGCCTCCTCGGTGACCACCACCGCGCCCACCTCGTCATCGAGCGCATCGGCCAACCGCGCCAGGCTTTCCTGGATCGTGGTCCGCAACCCGGCGGCGTTGAGCACGGCAGCGATGCTCGGCGCATCACGCCCGAACGGTGCAACGATGTGCACCACGCCGGACGTGGCGTCAGTCTGCACGGGTGTGGCCGAGCAGATGCGCCGTATTGCCCACGAATTCCGGCGTGCCGGTCAGGATCCCCTTGAACTCGTTGAGGGGCGCACTGAGCGAAATGCCCTTGCCGTCGATGTTCAGCTCGCGGATCGTGTTTTCGTGCGCACCGCCGCGGTTCTTGATCACCGAGATCGCCTTGCGGATCCGCCCCTGCGACTCGAAGAAACGGAACAGTACGACCGAGTCGGCGATGTAGGACACGTTGAGATTGCCCGTGGACATGGTGCCGACCAGGCCATGCTGCGGATTGATCAGGATGGTCGCCACGCCCCTCTGGTTGAGATAGGAGAGCATCTCGTGCAGCTGGAGCATCAGCTGCTTTTCCTGCGGCATCGCCGTGACGTAGCCGTTGAGGCTGTCGATCACCAGCAGGCGGCACTGACGTTCTTCCACCGCACGCTGCATGTTCCAGGCGAACTCGCCCGGCGAGATCTCGGCCGGGTCCACCTGCTGGATCTCCAGCAGCCCCGTCTCCAGATGTTTGCTGAGATCGATGTCCAATGACTCCGCGCGGGCCAGCAAGGTGCCGATGCGCTCATCGAATTCGAAGATGCAGCAATGCTCACCGCGCTCGCACGCGGCCCACACATACTGCAGCGCCACGTTGGTCTTGCCGCTGCCGGCCGGGCCGGTCAGCAACGTGCTGGTGCCCCGCAGCGGTCCACCACCGAGCAGGCTGTCGATCTCGCCCACCCCGCTGCTGATCGGGGTACCGTTGAATTTGGCGTGATGGTCCGAGGCGATCAGTCGCGGGAACACCTCCAGACCGCCCTCGCGGATGGTCATGTCGTGGTAGCCGGCAGTGAAGTTCACCCCGCGCAGTTTCTGCACATGCATGCGCCGGCGGGCCGGGCCGAAATCCAGCGTCAGTCGTTCCAGCGACACCACGCCATGACACAGGCTGTGCAGCTGGCCATCACGCTCCTCGCCGGAGGCGGTCATGTCATCGACCAGCACCACGGTTGCGCTCTTCGGCGCGAAGAACTGCTTGAGCGACAGAATCTGACGGCGATAGCGCAGCGGATCCTGCGAGAGCAATCGCAGCTCGGAGAGCGAGTCGAACACCACCCGGTGCGGCTTGATGCGCTCCACCTCGCCCAGGATCAGCTTGACCGTCTCATCCAGCTCGACCTCCCAGGAGTGCAGGACCGACTGCATGCGGCCATCGCCCAGTGCTTCCTCGGCCGAGGCCAGCTCGAACAGGTCCAGCCCGTCCAGCGACCAGCCGTGGGCATTGGCGACTTCCCGGAGTTCGTCAGCCGTCTCGGAGAGCGTGATGTACAGGCAGCGCTCCCCCTTGCTCAACCCGTGCAGCAGGAACTGCAGGGACAGCGTGGTCTTGCCTGAGCCGGGCGGACCCTCGAGCAGATACAGCCGCCCCTGCGGGAAGCCCCCGCCCAGGATGCTGTCGAGGCCTTCGATACCCGTCGCTACGCGTGCTTTTTGTGTCTGCATAAGGCTGCCAATATGGACGGGCGCAGCATACGAAGCGGGTTGTGTAGGCCCTGTCGGCTCTCGCCTGCGAAACTGAATGGAGGCCCACAACGCACAAAGCCCGCATGCGCGGGCTCTGGGCTACTTTCTATTTGGAGGCCTGGGTCGGAATTGAACCGGCGTACGCGGATTTGCAGTCCGCTGCATGACCACTCTGCCACCAGGCCGGTGACCCTACGATCATCGGAGGCGTGTTGCATGCCCCGATAGAACAAGACCCCGAGAACGGGGCCTGGTCAGGATTTGGAGCGGGAAACGAGACTCGAACTCGCGACCTCAACCTTGGCAAGGTTGCGCTCTACCAACTGAGCTATTCCCGCAAAATCAAGCGTGCATGTTACCGAAACCACTCGAAACACACCAGCTTTTTCACACTTTTTTTCACATCCCGGCCAATGCTTCCGGACGGGATGCCCGCGTGCCACCGCGGAGAAAAACAAGGCCCCGAGGGGGCCCTGTCGAAATCTGGAGCGGGAAACGAGACTCGAACTCGCGACCTCAACCTTGGCAAGGTTGCGCTCTACCAACTGAGCTATTCCCGCAGACTTTCGCTTGCCCCGACGGCACCGCACCCTAGGGTGCTGGAGGCTGTCGGCCCCTCGACCTGCGTCGAAGGAGCGCTATTCTGTCGGAATTCCTTCACGTCGTCAACATCCTTTTTGCTGCATTTCCGTGCGTTGCCCCGGGCCGTGCGAGCCAAGGGATCCACCCCGGCTACACCCGCATCCCCTGCCGGTGGAAATAGCTCTGTTCGGCGATCCGCTGCATCGCGCCGAACTGCAGCATCAAGTTGATCGGCCACTCCACCTGCAGGTGCTCCATCGCCCAGCGCAACGCGCGTCTGGACCGGAACCTGGGCGCCACCCGCGCCACTGCGGCTTCGGCCGGCCGCCCCTCGTCGCGCAATGGCAGGGCGACCGCATCGCCGACCGCCCAGCCGTGCCGCCAGGACGAATGGATGCCGCCGGCCGAGCGGGGCAACACATCCCGGCCGCGTCGCCTGAGGATCACGCCCGGGCCGGTGATCGGCCCATCGCGCACTCCACATGGCACTCGGTCGCACTAAGGCAGATGCCCGAGTGGGGATTAAGCCGAACCTGCGACGCGTCTGAACATTGCAACTCGTTGCATGGCTTGGCCGCAGGGTCTGGCACATCCTCAGTTGAAACGCAGGTCTGCCGTAGCAACCATGGCGCTGCATTTGGCGCCACCAGCCCGGGCGGCAATGGAAGGAACCGAGCTGGAATCAGCTACAGGGAATCTCCTTTGATGCCTACTGGAGACGCCTCCATGACCTAATACGCGAGCAGAGCAACGGATCACTCCAATGAATTCATCTTTGTCATGGACGAACAAGCTGGATAGCTGGAGGACGAAGTTGCAAGGAACAGAACGACGTTACCCATAAGCCCAGCCCTCATGAAAAACACAATAGCGAAATTGTGGGAACAAGAATTACTTCCAATCAAGGACGCCATCTACTTCTCCAACGGGGAGTCTCACGAATGCAGGATTACGACCCATCCAGTTCCGAGCATAAACGTCGGGGAGAAATTAAGCCTTGACGACTTTAACGAACACGATAAGCGGGACGTCTGCGCCATAGACATTTTCAAGGAACCCCTCTCACCTACCCAGCAAAACAACTGGACATAAATGAAAATCACTAACGGGAAAAGGGTAGAACTTCGCACCTTCTTTGGCACAAGCACTCCAAGCCAACCCACGCGCGCCTCCGAAAATTACTGGAAGCTCATCGGACAGGCCGGAACGGTTATAGCGCAAGAGAATGAGTCCAGCCTTCCTAGACACAAACTCGGCAGCCGGGTACTAGTCGAATTCACCGCATGCATCACTGATCTTGGTCTCATCTGCCACAACGAAGTACCAGACAGCCTTTGGATCCTAGTGACAGACCTAATCATAGCCCCGGAGAGTCAACCATCAAGTTCGACAGAGCAAGCTAATACCTGACAACTTTATCTCTGGTCCGTCGATATCCCATATCCTCGCTTCTGGCGCAGGCGCCCGGTGAGGAAGGCAAAGCCTTCGAGCAGGCGCTCGACATCCGGGTCGCGCCCGCTCTGGCCCAGGTACGGCGCCAGCGCCGGGCTGCGCTCGGCGAAACGCCGGCCCAACTGGCGCAAGGCGGTGAGTTCGCTCTGGTAGTAGTGGTTGAACGACACGGCTTGGTTACCTTGGTTGAGGCGCGATGGGGCGCAGGCATGCGCGGTAGGCGACGTCGACAAGTACGGCCAGGAACATCAGGCTGGCGAACAGGCCGGTGAGCAGCGTGCCGCGCAGCGGGTGGCTGGAGCTGCCCACCGCCAAATACACGAACACCAGCGTCGCCAGTGCGATGGCCACGGCGCAGCGGGCTTTCACACTGCTCACGAAAATCAGTGCCAGGTTGACCAGCACAAACAGGTGGAACAGGTAATACAGGGCCAGGCCGACGCTCACCCCGACACGGCGTGGCGCATGGTAGTGCTCGCTGAACACGCTGACCGCCAGGGTCCACAGCACACAGGCCAGCAGGTGGCCACAGGCCCTGCCCAGCCATGGCAGCCCCGCCAACGCGCGTTGGCCGCCCAGTACCCATGGACTCATGTCGCCTCCCTCTGGTTGAGGTACCAGCTACCCACTGCATGCAGCAGCGGCATGCACAGGCTCAATAGCGCCAAGCCGGCGAATACTTCGCTTTCGGTCGGCGCAGCCCCGTATCTGGAGCGCGGGTAGTCATACATATGTGGCGTTCAGTCCTTCAACGGTTGCGCAGACGCTGCCGCGCACTCTCTCATCTCAAAACTCGCCCAGCCGTGCCGGGTTGGATACATCGCCATCTGGCCCAGCCACTCAGTGGCAAAGGTGTTCACCTCATCCTCACTGAAGTTCCATTCGGATGTGGCGAGCTGGTCCCCGGCATTGTTGTAAACGCGGTAGAAGTAGCGGCTGCCGAAAGCCGATGCCATCCGCCCTGCCACGCCGAAAGCAGAGTAGTCGCGCCTGTAAGTTTTCAACAGGCATTTGCCAGACCCGCTGGCAATGCTGTCGGTTACGTGCGCCTGATCGCTTGCATACTGGCGCATGCCGAACCACGCCAGGAACAGCAGCAAGATCAATGAGCCCACGGGTAGAAATAACCAGCGCACGAGAGCCTTCAACATGTCATTTCATCTACCTGTCAATGAACTCCAGGATATCGGACTTACCAATAGGAATGCTGATATCCACATTCACTTTGTAGACCGTGGAAAAAATCAGGAAGTCACCGCCTTTGTTGAAGCTCTCTCGATACCGATTGAAACTGTCATTGGTCACCCGATAATACGTAACACCGTCATCTTCAAGACTTTCAGCGCTTCGCGTCACCGCATCAAAAAAACGGGTAAATGGCCGTGTGATACGGTTTGTACCGTCCCGAACATTACTTTCGTTCCAATAACCCAGGAACTGATCCGACCCAACGCCCACTGGATGTCCACCGGAACCGGCGCCACGACCGCGGCCGGACTGTGCGCATCGCCAATGATCACCGTGCCGGAACCGGCGGTGACGCTGTTGCCGTGGCTGCCCACCGAACCGACGGTGGCGGCGTTCATGCCGTTGATCGTGACGGTGGCCGACACGCCACCAACGATGGCGCCGCCACAGGCGCTGGCGTCACCCTTGCGGGCGGCGGCCAGGCCTTCGATGATCACGTCCGGCGAGCCGGCCGCGATGGGATTGGTGCCATGCCCGGGGATCGGGCAGGCGGTGGGGTCGCTGACCCGTGCGGCAGGTTTGCCCATGTCGAAACTCCTTATCGAACCTTGACGTTGCCGCTGCCATCGAGGTGGGCGGTGAACGAGCCCCCCCCCCCCCTCTCCACTTGCAGCCAGCCTTCGATGGCGAAGGGGTCCTTGCTGTTGCTCGTGGCACCGGACAGGACCTCTTCCAGCACCTGGGGTTGCTTGCCCTCGTGGTGGATAGCGGTCGGCAGCCACAGGTCGTTCTACGCGACTCGGCTGTGTCCGGCCAGGGGCAGGAACTGCCCGCTGACCAACCAAGTCACGTCACTACGGCCCTCGGCCACGTGGTAGTCGGCGCGGTGGCGCTGTAAGGCGCGAGTGGCCAGCAGCCTGTCGCGCTCGCGGTCGGTGAAGTAGCCGGGGTAATCGTAGTCTTCGAGGTCCGGGGCGTGCTCGGTGCTATGGTCGCTGACCCCGCTGGCGACATGCTCGCCCAGTCGGCGCAGCTTGATCTTAAGCAGGTCAACGTTCAGGGCAACCGCCTGCTGACGCAGGGCGATGCGCATTTTGACTATGACGTGTTCGGCAACCTAGTGCGCAAACGGCGTGGGGCCGGGCAGTAGCTGGTTGCCCAGTATCGCTATGACTGCCAGCACCGGTTGAGTGAAGTACTGCTGCCCAATGGGCAGGTGGCCAAGTATCGGTACGACGCATTTGACAGGCGGATAGAGAAAGATGTTGCCGGAGCTGTGACCGAGTTCTTCTGGAGGGTGAGCGGTTGATCAGCCAGTGGTCGCCTGGGCGTAGCCGCAGTTATGTGCCCGAGCCGGGGTCCTTTCGTCCGTTGGTGATGGTGGATGGCGATGGGCCGGAGAATGTCCGCCCCTACTGCTACCAGCTTGGCCACCTGGGGACCCCGTAGGAGCTGACCTCGGCACAAGGCGGGATCTGCTGGTCGGCGCGGTACAAGGCATACGGTATCGTGGCCAGGCTCGAGATCGAAGAGATCGACAACCCGCTGCGGTTTCAGGGCCATTACTTAGATGCGGAAACGAGGCTGCATTACAACCGGCATCGCTACTACAATCCAAACACTGGACGGTACCTGACGGCGGATCAGATCAAGCTGGCGGGGGCATTGAACAGCTATCGGTATGTGCCGAACCCGACGGGGTGGGTGGATCCGTTGGGGCTTCAAGTAACTCCCTGCAATGACCCCGACTGCAAAAATAGTGTAACCCATAGTGCAGCATCCACGAGCGAGCCTCCTGCCCCAATCCCACGGGCTATGGCCCCAGCGATCCACCTGCAAGGATTCAAGGCGAATGGTCAGCAAACGACATGAAACAGTCCCTCTTGGGTCATCCACCCAAGGGATTAGGTCGTCCTGATCTACACCACGCAGATCAAATGCCCGGCCCAGCGATTCATGAAATCCTGCCCGCTGAGCACAGAGGAAACAAAGCACTTGCTCAGAACAAAGACAATCAAGGCGTCACACCTCAAATGAGGGATCAAGACAAAAACTGCACTGGTGGTACCGTGCGACAGAGCAAGGCGCAGACCAAACACTTCCAGGGTGGACCCACGTCAACTGAGAGATAGAAATGAATTTTGAAGAATTCTCAAAACTTATCGCCGAAAAAAAGCGTTCAAATCCTATCTGGTTTCAACTGGAGGGAGATGCACCTAGTAGTAAGGAGGAA
Source organism: Stenotrophomonas sp. RIT-551 (assembly GCF_026241915.1). Taxonomy (NCBI): domain Bacteria; kingdom Pseudomonadati; phylum Pseudomonadota; class Gammaproteobacteria; order Lysobacterales; family Lysobacteraceae; genus Stenotrophomonas; species Stenotrophomonas sp. RIT-551. Next base: position 300,264 of record NZ_JAPJIU010000004.1, read on the forward strand.
ATTTATCAGTTAGAAGCCAACATTGATGCGCAGCTACCGGATGAATATAGGCAGTTCGTAACAAAATTCGGTAGCGGATACTTTGCTTTCAGCGCCGTCTACTCCCCTAACCCCGACAGCAACTTCCCACTAGAAAAGACAAACTTCAACAACCAAGGCATACGGAAGAATTACATAATATTTTCTGAAAACGGGTCCGGCGACCACTATGGATTTCAGGTGTCAGAGAAAAAATGCTCCTCTGGAGTATTTTTTTGGGACCACGAGCTGGAGGAATGGCACAGAACAGAATACTCTAATCTTTTCGCATTCCTGGCCTCTACAGCACTCAATAACAACGAATAAAGTCCACCTCTCAACGAGCAAACTGAGAGCTAACAAAATTCTCTACACTTGGCGGCTCCTGACGCGGGGATCGACACCCTGGGCCACCAATGCACGCGCTTGGTCCCGCGCCTCCCTTGCTTCCTTGAGCCTGACGGCCGGGCAGACGCCCATCGAGATCCGGGCCTGCTTGCCCAACCAATAGAAACGAAAGTGCCACTGCTTGGCGCCGTTGGCACCGACGAACAGTGCAAGGCCAGCGGTGTCTTTGAGGGTGTAGTTCTTGCCAGTGGGCTTTGCCTGGCGGACAGCAGTATCGGTCAATGGCATGTGCACATCTCCCGGTCTCGCAAGGTCGAGGAGATGTATATCGATGCCCAAGGCCCAGCTTAGCCATCAATCCGCTACGCCAACTACCCGGAAACGCTGTACTTAAAAATGTACTTAAATTTCGTGGCTGCTGGTGGATTCAGGGACACTGCACTGAAACGAAAAAAGACGCCGAAGCGTCTATTTTCAAAGACCTACAGACTTCACGGAAGTCTGCAGATCGATATCTGGAGCGGGAAACGAGACTCGAACTCGCGACCTCAACCTTGGCAAGGTTGCGCTCTACCAACTGAGCTATTCCCGCTTGGGAGGCGAAATTCTACAGCCAAACGAGGGGCTGTCAACAGCCCTCATGCATTCTTTTTCGCTTTGGCGTTCTCACGCGCAAGGCGCTCGTCCTCGCGCAGGCTCGGCCACGCCGCGTGCAGGTACTGCAGGCCCGACCACAGCGTGAGAATCGAGGCGATGGCCAGGGTCCAGTCACCGATATGGAAGACCTGGGTACCCATCCAGATGTCCTGCATCGGGGTGTGCGGCGCCACCGAGTACAGCAGGCACAGCAGCGCGATCATCTGCGCGGTGGTTTTCACCTTGCCGATCACCGCCACGCGCACCTTCGCACGTTGGCCGATTTCGGCCATCCATTCGCGCAGTGCCGATACGGCGATCTCGCGGCCGACGATCACCGCCGCCCACACCGCCATCCACGCAGTGGGATGGCCCTGCACGATCAGGAACAGTGCCACGGCCACCATCAGCTTGTCCGCGACCGGATCGAGGAAGGCGCCGAACGCGGACTGCAGGTCGTAACGGCGGGCGATCCAGCCGTCGAGCCAGTCGGTGAGCGCGGCCAGGCCGAAGATCGCCGCGGAAGCGAAATTGGTCCACTTGTAGGGGAGATAGAACACCAGCACCAGGACGGGGATCATCACGATCCGCAGCAGGGTCAGCCAGGTGGGGAGGGTCAACTTCATTGCGTCTCTCTACTCGCCCGCCGCATCGGGCGTAGGCAGTCCATGAAGGTTAGCGTAGATACGCGCAGCGAGGGCGTCATTGATGCCGTCCACTTTCGCGATTTCCGCTTCGCCAGCGGCTTTCAGGCCGACCAGGCCGCCGAAATGCTTGAGCAGGCTGGCCCGCCGGCGCGGTCCGATGCCGGGAATATCTTCGAGCTTGCTGGTCATCCGGGCCTTCTGGCGGCGCCCGCGGTGGCCGGTGATGGCGAAGCGGTGGGCCTCGTCACGCACCTGCTGGATGAACTGCAGGGCGGGCGAGGCAGCGCCCGGGCGCAGCTCGCGACCATCCGGCAGCACCAGGGCTTCATGCCCTGCCCTGCGCTCCACGCCCTTGGCCACACCGACCAGCATCACCCCTTCCACGCCCAGGTCGGCCAGCGCCGATTGCGCCTGGGCCAACTGGCCGGCACCGCCATCGATCAGCAGCAGGTCCGGCAGCACGCCGTCTTCCTCGACCGCGCGGCGGAAGCGCCGTTCGATCGCCTGGTGCATGGCCGCGTAGTCATCGCCGGGCTCGATGCCACTGATGTTGAAGCGGCGGTACTGGCTGCGCACCGGACCGGCCGCATCAAACACCACGCACGAGGCCACGGTGGCTTCGCCCATGGTGTGGCTGATATCGAAGCACTCCACGCGCTTGACCTGTTCGGCAAGGCCCAGCATCTGCCGCAGGTCCTCGCTGCGGGCGTGCTGCGCGCTGCGGCTGCCCAGCTCGGTGACCAGGGTGATCTGCGCGTTGCGTGCAGCGAGCTCGACATAGCCGGCGCGCTCGCCGCGCACGTTCCATCGCAACTGCACCTTGTGCTCGGCCGAGGCACTGAGCGCCGACTCGATCAGGCTCGCGTCGGGAATTTCGCGGTCGAGCAGGATCTCGCGCGGCGGGGCGTGCTCGGCGTAGTACTGCGAGACGAATGCACCCAGCACTTCATCGGCGCTTTCTTCGCCATTGGTGCGCGGGAAGAACGGGCGCGTGCCCATGTTGCGGCCGTCACGGAAGGCCAGCAGCAGCACGCAGGCACTGGCGCCCTGGGTGGCGCAGGCGAGCACGTCCAAGTCCGCCGCGCGGCCATCCACATACTGGCGGGTCTGCATGCTGCGCAGCGAGGCGATCAGATCGCGCAGGCGCGCGGCCTGCTCGAACTCCAGCGCTTCGCTGGCGGTCTGCATCTGGGTGCCAAGCTCACGGGCGAGCTGGTCACTCTTGCCCTCCAGGAACATCGAGGCGCGGCGCACCGATTCGGCGTAATCCTCCGGTGCCACCAGATCCACGCAGGGCGCGCTGCAGCGACCGATCTGGTACTGCAGGCAGGGCCGCGAGCGGTTGCGGAACACGCTGTCTTCGCAGCTGCGCAGCTTGAACAGCTTGTGCATCAGGTTGAGCGTCTCGCGCACGGCGGTGACGCCCGGGTACGGACCGAAGTAACGCCCCGGCACCGCACGCGGGCCGCGGTGCAACGCGATCCGCGGCCATTGCTCGCGGGTCAGCAGCACGTGCGGGTAAGTCTTGTCGTCGCGCAGGGAGACGTTGTAGCGCGGCGAGAGCGACTTGATCAGCTGGTTTTCCAGCAGCAGCGCCTCGGCCTCCGAGCGGGTCACGGTCACGTCCATGCGCGCGACCTGCGACAGCATCGACATGATCCGGGTGGTCTTGGGCGTGCCGTTGAAATAGCTGCCCACGCGGTTGCGCAGCGCGCGCGCCTTGCCGACGTACAGCAGCGTGTCGTCAGCGGCGTACATGCGGTACACGCCGGGTGCGGTGCTCAGGTGGGCCGCAAATGCCTTGCCATCGAAGGCGGGGGCGGAAGAAACAGTCATTCGTTGATCGGCACGTCGCTCAGGACACCACTGACGGGGTCGAACCGCAGCACGGCATGGGCATCGGTCTCGGCGATCCAGACCGCACCACCGCCCAGCGCCAGGCCGGCCGGACCATGCAGGCGCCGCGGCAGCTCCAGCGTGCTCAGTTCACCACCGCCCAGGCGCAGGGTGCGCAGGCGGCCGTTGCCGGCATCGGCGATCCACAACAGCGGCGCATCCGGACTCAGCGCGATCGCCTGCGGGTACTGCAGCAGTGCCGAGGCGCGCGGCCCGTCCTGGTCGCCGAAGCTCCACAGCCCCTGCCCGACCAGTGTCTGGACCAGATCGCCACGCAGTTGCATGGCGCGGATCGACGAGCCCAGCGCGTCGCAGACGTACAGCACCTGCTGGACCGCGGCGACCGAGCACGGCTGCGCGAAGGCGGCCATATGACCACTGCCGTCGCGTTCGTCGATGGCGCCACTGCCGGCGCGCCACTGCAGGCTGCGCTGGCCGAGGTGGTAGCTCCAGATCCGGTTGTCGCCGGCCATGGCGATGTGGACCTGGTTGTCAGCGACCGCCAGCCCCTGCGGGTGGTTCAGTGCGGTACGGCGCGGCTCGGCGATCGGCCCTTCGACCGGCTCGCCAGGGCGGCCGGTGCCGCACAGCGTGTCGACCTGCCCGGAGAGCAGATGGATCCGGCGCAGCGCGTGATTGCCGGTATCGGCCACGTAAAGCCATTCGCGCTCCAGCGCGAGGCCCTGGGGATGATGGAAGGCCGCCTGGGCCTGGTCGCCATCCATGAAATCGGCGGTGCCCATGCCGAACTGGCGCAGCACGCGGCCACCATGGCTGCACTCGAGCACGCGGTGGTGACCGGTGTCGGCGATGTACAGGCGCTCGGTGGTCACCGCCAACCCGGTCGGGAAGCGCAGCGCCAGGCGGGGCTCGGGGCTCAGCTCGCGTGCGCCGTGCAGGTCTTCATCGGATGGGCGCGAACTGCCCTCGCACAGCGCCGTGAGCGAACGCTCCAGCTCCCCGCCGAGACCGATCAGCCGCTCACGCTCGCGTCCCTGCGCATCGAGCAGCACCAGGGTCGGCCATGCGGTCACGCCGAACCGGCGCCAGCCATCCCAGTCCGCATCCAGCAGGGCCGGGGCGTTAAGCCCTTGGCGGCGCAGCAGTTTCAGGGACTGGGCAGGATCGCGCTCACCATCGAAACGCGGCACCTGCAGCACCAGCAGCTGCACCTTGCCGGGGTTGCGCGATTGCCACTGGGCCAGCTCGGCCAGCCGCTGCGCGCACCACACCGAGGCTGCGTTGACGAAGGCCAGCACCACGGGCCGCCCCTGCAGCTCGCCCAGCGTGGTGGGCGTGGCGTTGAGCCAGGTGGCGAATTCGGGCAGATCCTGGACGGGCTGGACGTTCATGCCCCGATTATGCCGGAGGACGCGTCATGCAGCCGTCGTGCCACGGTCACGGGTGGGCGGCCCACCAGGCCTCGGCGCGCGCCAGATCGTCCGGGGTGTCGATGCCGGGCGGGAACTCGGCCGGGGTCAGGGCCACGCTGATGCGGTGCCCTGCTTCCAGCACGCGCAGCTGCTCCAGCGACTCCAACTGCTCCAGCGTGCCCGGCGGCAGCGCGGCGAACCGGCGCAGGAAGCCGGCGCGGTAGCCGTAGATGCCGATGTGGCGCAGCCAGTGTGGGCCGGCGAGCGTGTCGCGCGAGCGCGCGAAGGCGTCGCGGTGCCACGGAATCGGCGCGCGACTGAAGTACAGCGCGTCCAGATTCTGCTTGCGCACCACCTTGACCACGTTCGGGTCGAACAGCGTTTCGGCGTCTTCCACCGGGGTGGCCAGCGTGGACATCTCCGCACCGCTGTAGACCAGCGCTTCGGCCACGGCACGGATGCCCTCGGCCGGGGCGAACGGCTCATCGCCCTGCAGGTTCACCACCAGGGTGTCGTCCGACCAGCCCGCCTGTGCGGCGCACTCGGCCAGGCGATCGGTGCCGGAAGCATGATCGCTGGAGGTCATCGCCACACGCACCTCGGCCAGGCCCTGCAACGCATCGGCGATGCGCTGGTCATCCGTGGCCACCCACACTTCGCGAGCGCCGGCGAGCAGCGCGCGTTGCGCCACGCGCAGCACCAGCGGTTCGCCGCCCAGCAGGCGCAGTGGCTTGCCCGGCAGCCGCGAGGCGGCGTAACGGGCGGGAATGGCGACGACGAACTCGACGGAAGCGCTCATGGGGGATGACCTGTACGAAAGGAAGGCAATCAGGGCCTCAGTGTGCCGCAAGCGGCACCGGAGGCGTCAACGCTTGCCGAGCTTCTCGACGCGATCCAGCAGGCTGATCCAGAACGCGGCCGGCAACTCCGCCGACAGCGGCACCGCGAAGTGCCACTCGGTCGCGAAGGCCTTGCACTTGACCGCATCCTTCTCGGTCATCAGCACCGGCAACTCGCTGCCGAAGCGGAGGTCCGCGGGCTGGTAGGCATGGTGATCGGCGAAGGCATGCGGCACCACGCCGATGCGGTGCGCGCGCAGCATGTCGAAGAAGCGCTGCGGGTTGGCGATGCCGGCCACGGCATGCACCCGCTGCCCCTGGAAATGCGAGAGGCGCCGCGCACGGCCGCCCTGCAGCGGCTGCGCACTGTCGATGCGAAGCTGCATCGGCCATTCGCCGAAGCCGCAGGCGGTCTGCGCTTCGGTACCGTCACTGGCCTGGCCCATGTTGACCACGCGGAAATCGCAGTCGCGCGCACGGCTGGCCGGCTCGCGCAGCGGACCGGCGGGAATCAGGCGGCCGTTGCCGTAGCGGCGCTGGGCATCGACCACTTCGATTTCGATGTCGCGCGCCAGCCGGTAATGCTGCAGGCCGTCATCGCAGACGATGATGTCGCAGCCCGCCTCGACCAGCGCCTTGCCCGCCGCGACGCGGTCCGCATCGACCCGCACCGGCACGCCGGTTTTCCAGGCGATCAGCACCGGCTCGTCGCCGCCGACCGAGGTATCGGTACTGGCCAGCACCCAGCGCGGCGTGCCCGCCTCCTCGCGGCCATAGCCACGGCTGGCGACCCCCGGCTTCCAGCCCGCGTCGCGCAGGCGGTTGACCAGGGCAATCGTCAGCGGGGTCTTGCCGGTGCCGCCGGCGGTGACGTTGCCGACCACCACCACCGGCACCGGCAGCGAATGCCGCTTCAGCCAACGGCGGCGATAGGCCATCCGCCGCAGCGCGATCGCCGCGCCATACAGCGGTGACGCCAGGCGCGCCAGGAACGGAATGGTGCTGCCGTCATACCAATACGACGGCGTCTGCGTGCCCTTGCCTGCCATCAAGGCTGCCTTTCGCGGAACTGCATCCTGTGCAGGTGCTCGTACAGGCCACCCAGCGCCAGCAGTTCGTTGTGCGTGCCACGTTCAACGATTCGGCCGTGGTCCATCACCAGCACCTGATCAGCATGTTCGATGGTGGACAGGCGGTGCGCGATCACCAGCGTGGTCCGCTCGGGCATCAGGCGCTGCAGGGCGTCCTGCACCAGGCGTTCGGATTCGTTGTCGAGCGCAGCGGTGGCTTCATCCAGGATCAGGATCGGCGCGTCGCGCAGGATCGCGCGGGCGATCGCCAAGCGCTGGCGCTGGCCACCGGAGAGCAACGCGCCATTCTCACCAACCGGCGTCTGCAGCTGCTGCGGCATGCGCGCGATGAACTCCCACGCATTGGCCGCTTCGGCCGCCGCGCGGATCTGGTCTTCGGTGGCATCCATGCCGTAGGCGATGTTGGCGCCCACGGTGTCATCGAACAGCATGACCTTCTGCCCGACCATCGCCACCTGGCGACGCAGGTCGGCCAGCGGGTAGTCGTCCAGGGCCACGCCATCGAGCGTGATGCGGCCGCCGCTGGGCTCGTAGAAGCGCGGCACCAGGCGGATGAGGCTGGTCTTGCCGCTGCCGGAGCGGCCGACGATCGCCGTCACCGTGCCCGGCCTGGCCACGAAACTGATGTCGTCCAGCGCGATGCCGGTGTCCTCGCGATAGCGCAGCATCACGTGCTCGAACGCGAGCTCGCCGCGCGCGCGGCCGATGCGCTGGAGGCCTTCGTCGCGCTCGACCGGCATGTCCAGAATCCCGAACAGGCGCTCGGCCGCAGCGACACCACGCGAGATCGAGGTCTGCACGCTGGTCAGGCGACGCAGCGAGGGAATGATCGCCATCATCGAGGTCATCAGGCCCATGAACTGGCCTGCATTGAGCTTGCCGGCCAGCGCCTCGCGGGTGGACACCCACACGATCACCGCCAGCGCCAATGCCGCCAGGAACTGCACCGTGCTGGAGGCCAGTGCGCGCGTGGTTTCGACCTTCATGTTCAGGCCGAGCATGCGGTTGGCCAGCCGGGAATAGCGCGAAATCTCGTGCGCCTGGGTGCCATGCACCTTCACTTCCTGCTGCGCGGCCAACGACTGTTCGGCGGTCTGCGCCATGCCGCCCATGCCGTCCTGGATGCCCCGGCTGATCCGGCGGTAACGCTTGCCGACGATCGAGACGATCACGCCGATCAACGGCACCACCACCAGCATCGCCATGGTGACCTTGACGCTCATCTGCAGCATCACCACCAGCATGGCGATGATGGTGAGGGTATCGGCCACCAGGGTCTTGAGCGCATCGGCACTGGCCTGGGTGACCTGTTCGGTATCGAAGTTCAGACGGCTGACCATCACCGGCGTGGCCTCGGCATCGAAGTGCGAGGACGGCAGGTGCAGGTACTTCTCCAGCACCTGCTCACGCAGGTCGCGCACCACGCTGCGCCCGGTGCGGGCCAGCGCGTAGTCGCTGACCAGCGTGGCCAGGCTGCGCATCATGAACAACCCGAGGATGGTCAGCGGCAGGATCACCGCCATGCGCGGCTCCGGGTTGACGAACCCCCGGTTGACCAGCGGCTCCATCAGCTTGGTGAAGCTGTAGCCGGCCAGCGCCTCGACCACCATCGCGATCACGGCCGCGACCATGAACACCCAGTACGCCCCGGTGTACCCGAGCAGCCGCTTGTAGATCGGCCAGACGGAAGAATGTTTCTTGCTCATGGACGCACCTCCGGCGCGGTAGCGATGGCGATGCGGCGGAAGCCCAGCTGGCCCAGGGCATCCTGGGCCGTGACCACGGCCTGGTAAGGCGTACGCGCGTCGGCGCGCAACAGCACGGTCTGTTCCCGATCACTGCCGGCGACGGCGGCAATCGTCTGCTTGACCGACTCGACGTCGGTGCGCAGCACTTCCTGATCGTTGATGAAGTAACGCCCCTCGGCATTGACCAGCACGCTCAGCGAGCGCGGCGGCTCGGTGGTGTCCTGCTGGCTGGCGGTCGGCAACTGCAACTGCAGCGTCGAGCGCGCGTCGAAGGTGGTGGTGACCACGAAGAAGATGATCAGGACGAGGATCACATCGATCAGCGGGACCAGATCGATATGCGGTTCGTCCTGGATCCGGTCATTGCGGATACGCATCCGTCAGCCCTTGACCGTGACGGGTGTGGCGCCGGCGGGGGCACCAGCGGCACGCGGGGCAGTGTTCATCACGCCCGGGCGGCCATCCAGCGCGTCCAGCAGGGCCGAAGCTTCCTGCTCCATCTCGATCACGTAGCCGGCGATGCGGCCCTTGAAGTAGCGATGGAACATCAGCGCGGGGATCGCCACGATCATGCCGGTGGCGGTGCACACCAGTGCCTTGCCGATACCGCCGGCCAGCTGGTTCACATCGCCCACGCCGTGGTCGAGGATGCCCATGAACATCTGGATCATGCCGACCACCGTGCCGAGCAGGCCCAGCAGCGGGCCGGCGGAGGCAATCGTGCCCAGGGCATTCAGGAACCGCTCCATGCGGTGAACCAGGTGCCGGCCGGCGTCTTCAATGCGCTCGCGGATCTGGTCGCGCGGGCGATTGCGCGCTTCCAGCGCGGTGGCAAGCAGCGCGCCCAGCGGCGAGTTGCCGCGCAGCGACTGGATGTGGCTCGGGTCGAGCTTGCCGCGCGCGGCCCAGTTGCGCACTTCCTGCCCCAGCCCCGGGGGCAGGACTTCATTGCGGCGCAGGGTCCAGAAACGCTCCAGGACAATTGCCAAAGCCAGTACGCCCAACAGCAGCAGCGGCAGCATCGGCCAGCCACCGGCCTTGACCAGTTCCCACACGTTTCAATCCTCCGGCCCAGCGGCCGCCTGTTTGATCGCCGATAGGATAGCAGCCGACCGGCTCCGCTCCGCGGCATCCCACCAACGCCGCTCGAAAACCCGTTGTTCACGCACCTGCAGGCCTTCACGCCCGAGCCAGATACGGACCGCGCCGCTCTCGGCCGTGTTGAGCACCTCCGCCCCCACCGCCTGCCAGCGCGACACCACCTCGGCGCGCGGGTGGCCGAAGCGATTGCGATGGCCAGCCGAGACGATCGCCAGGCGCGGCGCGACGGCATCCACCCAGGCCGGGGTGGACGAGCTGGCACTGCCATGGTGCGGCACCACCACGGCTTCGGCCGCCAGCAGCGCACCTGCCTGCTGGAGCAGCCGCGCTTCGCTGCCTTTTTCGATGTCGCCGGCCAGCAAAATCGCCCCCCGGGCGGTTTCCAGCCGCAGCACGCAACTGCTGTCGTTGACCGACCCGGCATCGCCGGGAAGAGGATGCAGCACCCGGAACGTGACCCCGTCCCACGCCCAGGATTGTCCGGCATGGCAAGCCGATGCGCGGCCACGCAGGGCGCCCTGCGGTGCCTGCACGACCGCATCGGGGAAGCTGCGGCGCACCCCGCGCAGGCCACCGGTGTGGTCGCGGTGGTCGTGGCTGATCATGATCCGGTCCAGCCGCCCCTGGCCCAGCGCACGCAGCGTGGGCACCACGATCCGCTCACCGGCATCGAAGCCATCGTCGGTCCCGGGGCCGGTGTCGTACAGCAGCGTGTGGCGGCGCGTGCGCACGACCACCGCCAGGCCTTGCCCCACATCCATCACCAGCAGCTCCACCTCGCCCTCGCCAGGCCCGTGACGCGCCGGCCATAGCAGCGGCAGGCACAACAGCAGCGCCGCCACCCGGCCGCCACTGCCGCGCGGCAACAACAGCCAGAACACGCCGGACACCGCCGCCAGCAATGCCCAGCGGTTGGCCTGTGGCAGCCACCACAGCGACAGCTCGCTGCGCGCGGCATACCCGAACAGCCACCAGCTCGCGTCGAAGCACCATGCCGCCAGCTGCCAGGGCCAGCGCCCCGCCCCCTCGATCAGCGCCTCAAGCGCGGTACCGAGCAGTGCCAGCGGCACCACCACCATGGTCCACCACGGAATCGCCACCAGGTTCACCAGCGGACCGGCGCGCGAAGCCTGCCCGAACAGCGCCACGGTCAGCGGCAGCAACGCCACGGTGGCCACGCCCTGGGCACTCAAGAATCCCCGCAGCCAGCCCTGCTCGCGCCCCGGCAGGCACCAGATCAGCCACAGCACGCCGGCAAAGCTCAGCCAGAAGCCAGGGGCCAGAACCGCAAGCGGATCGAACAACAGCATCGCCAGCGCCGCCAGCGACAGCGACTGGGCGACCGGCGCCCGTCGCCGGCTGCAACGCGCCGTTGCCACCACCGCGATCATCAGCACGGTGCGCACCGTCGGCAGCGCGAAACCGGCCGCTGCTGCGTACAGCGCCGCACCTGCGACCGCCGCGGCTGCGGCGCCCATCGGGCGCGGCAGGTAAAGGCCCATCATCGGCAGGCACCGCCACAGCCCGCCTGCCAGCAGTGCGGCCACGCCAGCCACGACGCCGACATGGAAACCCGAAATCGCTACCAGGTGGGTCACCCCCAGCGCACGCAGGTCGTCCCAATCGGCCTGGCCAAGGCCACGGGTATCGCCCAGTGCCAGCGCCTGGACGAAGCGGCGGCCGTCGTCCTGGACCGCGCGGGCGATCGCGTCGGCCATCCGCTCGCGCCACGCCGGCAAGCCCGCCGGCTCGCCCAGTGGATGTGCCCGGGCGGGCTCGCGCACGTGCCCACTGCCCGCCACCCGCTGCCGCAATGCATAGCCCTCGGCGTCGAACCCGCCCGGGTTCACCAGGCCACGCGGCGGCCGGACCCGCACGCTGAGCGACCAGCGCTCGCCGGCCCGCAGCGTGCGCCGGCGATCATCGGCGGCGCCACGGAATCCGTCGTACCAGCCCAGCGCCAGGTCGCGACCGCGGAGTCCAGCGGGCATCGCCGGATCTTCGTCAACCCGGAAGCGGAAGCGGGTTCCCCCGGGGCCGTGGTCGGGGAGGCTGACCACCCGCCCGTGCAGCACGTGGTCGACGGCGGCGCTGCCGGGTGTCAGCTGCTGGGCGAGCCCGGCGTGGCCGTGGAAGGCCGCCCAGCCGAGACCGAAGAGGGCCGCGCCGAGGAGGCGCAGGCGGGAGGGCAGGATCCAGATCAGAAGACCGACCGCCGCCGCAGCAACGCCCCATTCCATCGGCAGCAGCCGGGGCGAGAAGATGATCGCGCAGATGCCTGCCAACAGCGAAACGACACACGCTTTGCCGAAGATCGGGAAGGCGTCATCGGTGGCGTGATCGGCACTGTCGAGCACCCGCGACATGCGCAACGCCCCACTGAAAACCATACTGTGCTTGTTCCCACAGCGTGTGCCCATCGGCGCCGGACCTGCCCGTCTGTCGGAAACTTGGAGACTCACGGGACAGGGAAGAGCCTTGGCCTGGCCATGTGCGGGAGGCGTGACCTGCCATTGCAGCAGCCTGTATTCGCCGATAGTGTCCGAGCAGTGCTGGTGACTGGTATCCAGCCCCCCGACAGGAGGCGACCGTGGCGTTCGACTGGTTGAGCCGCGACATCCATCTGCACGTACGCCTTCATCCTGGTGGCGTGCTGCTGGCGCTGAGCTATGCCGTTGCCTTCTGGGCAGCTCGCAATGTTTCGGTCGACCAGCTCTATCTTCCTGCGGGCCTGCGCGTTGCCGCCCTGCTGCTTTGCCCACCGCGCTACTGGGTCTACCTGATTGCGGGCGAGTACGCCTTCTTCGCCCTAGCGCGGTACCCGCTGATCCCGCAGTATGGCCTTGCCTGGGCCGTGGTCGCTTCGGCCAGCCTCATGCCCGCCGTCGCAGGGATCGTGCACACGCATCGACGCTGGATGGCGTCGAGCAATGACACGTGGCTGCTATCGGTCGCACTGCTCGCGGCAATCGTGGTCACCGCCCTGAATCAGGGCCTTGCGTATCTACTCATGCCCACGCAGCACGTGGCCGTCTCCTGGGAAGGCGCTGCGCGATATGCCGTGGGGGACTATCTAGGCATTCTGTTGATCGCGCCCTTGGTCGTCATGTGGCGACGCAGGCGCATGGCTGCCGAATCAATGCGTGGCTGGACACTGGCAGCTGTAGTTTCTCTGGTAGTGATCGGCGTCAACTTGATGGTCCTGCTCCGCATGGATAGTACTGGCCTGCCAGGCTCCCATGACCCCGCCGCATTCACCGCACAGCAGATTCTTGCAGCAACTGGAACTGTACTGCTCCTGCTCGGCGCGACCACCTCGCACTACTATCATCGTTTCCGACAGAACGAGTGGCTGGGGCGCCGCGCCATCGCCATGACCAGGACCACGCTTGTCGCCGGCGAACAGGACAGGCGCGAGCGCGCTTGGTACCTGCGGAATGTCGGCGATGACATCGACCGGTCCCTGCAGAAAATCGCAAATACGCTCACGGCAAAGGGCCAGGACGGCTTGGCCTTGGAGCTCCAGCGCTTGCATGCCGCACAATCGGGTGCGTTACGAGTGCAGGCGAACTTGGTTTACCCCGTCGAAATAGAATCCGCGGGCCTGTACGTAGCTCTCCGGGCCGGCGCGATCGCCGATGCCTGGGCACAGACGGATCGCGTCCTGCCCGCGCATTTGATGGGCGACCCGTGTGATCTGAGCCTTGATCTGCAGTTGGCAGCGTTCCGGAGCATGGCAGACGTCGTCGCGGTCCTGCTGACGGCAGAAAAAGGATCTCTACGTCTTCGCGCACGCACGATTCAACGTGGAGGACAGCAGGGCATCGTGGTGATCGCCGGGCTTCTGGATCCCCACCGGACGCTGGCACCCGGTACTGTGGAGCTCGCCAGGCAGGCGCTCGGTGCCCGCGCGCTGGCCTATCAGGGCAACGTGCAGTGCCGAGGCAACCGGATCCGCCTGGTGTTGAGGGAGACTCGTGGCTGCCAGGCAGAGCGACACGCCAGCGCGCCAAGAACACCTGCGCTTCCACGCAGCAACGTGAGCTTCTTCTGACTGGGCGCCAGAAAACGAAAAAGCCGGCCCATTGGCCGGCTTCGTCTTATTCCACCTGTTCCCGTGGTTTCCCAGGTACTGAAGTGGTGGGCGGTACAGGGTTCGAACCTGTGACCCCTACCATGTCAAGGTAGTGCTCTACCGCTGAGCTAACCGCCCGTTTTGCTTCCCTGCCCCGCTGCGAATGCGTCGGTGCAGGCCGCGTATATTACGGATGCCCCCCGGAAAGCGCAACACTTTTGTGAAGATATTTCACGATGTGTTGTTCAGCCCAGACTGGCCTCCTTCAACTGGCGGATCTGGTCGCGTACCCGGGCCGCATCTTCGAACTCCAGATCACGTGCGTGCTGGTACATCTGCTGCTCCAGCGCCTGCAGGCGCTTGGCGATCTGGGCCGGGTCCATGGTGCGGTAATCGGTCGCCTCTTCGGCCACGCGACCGCCCTTGCCCTTGCCCTTCCCTTTGCCGCGCGCCTCCTTCTCGGCCGCTTCCGAACGCGCACCTTCGAGCACATCGGTGATCGGACGCAGGACCGACTTGGGCACGATGCCATGCAGCTCGTTGTACTCGACCTGCTTGGAACGACGGCGGTCGGTCTCGTCGATCGCAGCCTGCATCGAACGGGTCATCTTGTCCGCGTACAGGATCGCCTTGCCGCGCAGGTTGCGTGCGGCGCGGCCGATGGTCTGGATCAGCGAGCCGGTGGAGCGCAGGAAGCCCTCCTTGTCCGCATCCAGGATCGCCACCAGCGAGACCTCGGGCATGTCCAGGCCTTCGCGCAGCAGGTTGATGCCGACCAGCACGTCGAACTTGCCCAGGCGCAGATCGCGGATGATCTCCACGCGCTCGACGGTATCGATATCCGAGTGCAGGTAACGCACGCGGATGCCGTGTTCGGCCAGGTATTCGGTGAGGTTCTCGGCCATGCGCTTGGTCAACGTGGTGACCAACACACGATCGCCGAGCTTGATGCGCTCGTTGACCTCGCTCATCAGGTCATCGACCTGGGTGCCGACCGGGCGGATCTCGACCACCGGATCGATCAGGCCGGTCGGGCGCACCACCAGTTCGGTGATCTCGCCTTCGGTCTCGCGCAGCTCATACGGACCCGGCGTGGCCGAAACATAGATGCTGCGAGGGCAGCGCTCTTCCCACTCTTCAAAACGCAGCGGGCGGTTGTCCAGCGCCGACGGCAGGCGGAAGCCAAACTCGACCAGCGTTTCCTTGCGCGACCGGTCGCCTTTGAACATCGCGCCGATCTGCGGAATGGTGACATGCGATTCGTCGATCACCAGCAATGCATCCGGCGGCAGGTAGTCGAACAGCGTCGGCGGCGGATCGCCGGCGTTCTTGCCGGTGAGATGCCGGGAGTAGTTCTCGATGCCGTTGCAGTAACCCACCTCGGCCATCATTTCCAGATCGAACTGGGTGCGCTGCGCCAGGCGCTGCGCTTCCACCAGCTTGTTCTGCTCGTACAGCTGCTCCAGGCGCACCTTCAGTTCCGCCTTGATCGTATCCACGGCCGACAGCACGCGCTCGCGCGTGGTGGCGTAGTGGGTCTTGGGGTAGATCGTGTAGCGCATCATCTTGCGCAGGCTTTCACCGGTGAGCGGATCGAACATGCTGATCTGCTCGACCTCGCCTTCGAACAGCTCGATGCGCACCGCTTCGCTGTCCGATTCGGCCGGGAACACGTCCACCACTTCGCCACGCACGCGGAACGTGCCGCGATGCAGCTCGAACTCGTTGCGCGTGTACTGCAGCTGGGTCAGGTGCTTGATCAGGTCGCGCTGGTCGATCCGCTCGCCGGTGGAGAGGATCAGGCGCATCGACAGATAGTCCTCGGGCGCGCCGAGGCCGTAGATCGCCGAGACGGTCGCCACCACGATCGCATCCGGGCGCGACAGCAGCGTCTTGGTCGCCGCCAACCGCATCTGCTCGATGTGCTCGTTGATCGAACTGTCCTTCTCGATGAAGGTATCCGACGACGGCACATAGGCCTCGGGCTGGTAGTAATCGTAATAGCTGACGAAGTACTCCACCGCGTTGTGCGGGAAGAACGATTTGAACTCGCCGTACAGCTGCGCCGCCAGCGTCTTGTTCGGCGCCATCACCAGGGTCGGCTTCTGCACCTGCTGGATCACGTTGGCGATCGTGTAGGTCTTGCCGGAACCGGTGACGCCGAGCAGGGTCTGCTTGGCGATGCCCGCCTCGAAGTTGGCGGTCAGTTTCTCGATGGCCGCCGGTTGGTCGCCCGCCGGCGAATACGGGGATACAAGTTGGAAACGATCGCTCATGGTGCCGCCACTGCCGGGAAGCCTTCAGTATAACGGCCGGGTTGGTGACGGCCTGTTGAGGAATCCACCGATGCCTGGGGCCTGGTCAGGCTGATATTCAGCGTCGGCACCGGCGGGCAAGCTCAGGGCTCCCCGCTGACGGATGACCTGCCCCATGCGCCTCCGGCCCAGCCCGCGTGACCGAAGCGCTGGCCTCACCCTGATGGAGCTGATGGCCACCCTGGCGATCCTCGCGCTGGTGGTCGCCGTGGCGGCACCCAACCTGGTCGAGACCGTCTCCAGCCTGCGCGCCGATGCCCTGCGGCTGCAACTGAACTCGGCATTCGCCGGCGCTCGCATGGCCGCGGTGACACGGCGCGAGATCGTCACCATCTGCCCCAGTGACGATGGCCGGCGCTGCGCGTCGGAATGGAGCACGGGGTGGCTGACGTATCGCGATCCCCGTCGCCAGCCACAACCGGCCGAGGCAGACATCCTCCAGTACTACCCGGGGCAGACCGGCCTGACCCTGCGGGCTCCGGCCTCTGCCGGGCGCCCTCGGCTGCGGTTTCGTCCGGATGGCAGCAGCATGGGCGTCAACCTGACGGTCACCATCTGCACCCGAGGACAAAGACACAGCAAGGTGGTTGTCAACAATGCCGGGCGCGCCCGCTCGGAGCGACTGCGCGACCGCGCGCCCTGCTGATGCAGGACCGCCGGAAATGCCGGCACGAAAACGACAAAAGCCGCGATTGCTCGCGGCTTCTGCAGAATCTGGCGCCCGAAGTTGGACTCGAACCAACGACCCCCTGATTAACAGTCAAGTGCTCTAACCGGCTGAGCTATTCGGGCGGGGAGGCGCATTGTACGGGGCACTCGCGCGGAGGGCAACACCCTTGTGCATGCCGCCGCCCGTCACGTCACGTCACGTCACCAGCACTCGGAGAGCGTGCCCCCACTGGTCTTGACGTTGGCCTGGTTGATGCCGAGGTCGCCACACTTGTCCTTGGCCTGGTTTCCCTGTGCGGTCGCGGTCAGCGTGAACGTGGACTGGGTGCCGACAAACCCGACACTGTAGGCGGCCGTACCCCCTTCGCGCGGCGAGCTGACCGAGTTCCCACCGCCGGGCAGCGTGAACCCTTCATAGGTGTTCTGCGTGGTGTGGAACCGCTCGGCCAGTTGCGCGTACTCGACCAGGTCGGCCTTGACCTGCCCGCGCTTGGACTTGCGCGTCTGCTCGACGTAACTGGGGTATGCGATACCGGCCAGAATCGCCATGACGATCACCACCAACATCAACTCGATCAGCGTGAATCCCCCCATCGCGCGGGCGGGGACAGCCGGCACGCGTCCGGCGCGGGCCAGGGTGGGAAACGAACGACTCATTGCAACTGCCTCCAGGACTGGCGTCCACAGGGATACGGCACGTACATGGGGACGCCGCCTGCCGCGGTGACCAGCATCTGGCAGGGCTCGGCGGGCGGGTCCACCGGGGGTGGCGTTCCGCCAGGTGAACCCGGTCCACCGCCGCCTGGGCTGTCGCCGGAAATCTTGCCGGGTGGCTGCTGGCGCGGCAGTACCTGCACCCCGACATCCTTCACCGGGGCGTTGCCGCCGGTCGACAGCGGAACCGCGGCCGTGCCAGCGCCGAACTTGGTGCCGGTCGGCGACCCGGCGCGCATTTTCGACAATGCCGGCGCACCGGACTGCGCACTCAGCCCGAACAGCCAGTTGGAGCCATCCGACGCACAGCTCTTGGTGGTTGGATTGGGCACATAGGTGGGCATGAAGACCACACCGGACGCCAGCGCGGGATACGCGAGGAAGCGCTCGCCCGCCGGCAGGTCGACATGCCAGCCGCGCGAATCGGCGGGGATCGTGCCCGGCGTCATCGTCCGCACATCACCCGAGGCAGACACGGTATACGGCCGCAGATCGGCCGCGGTCATCGTCAGGGAAGGCGTTTCGTCGGAGGCATCCAAGACCGCGTACAGGGATTGGATCGATTCGTCACGGACATCTTCGTTGAAGACGAAACTGCCCGTGCCGAAGAACAGCATCACACCACCGCGGTCACCATTGGTGGCGTTGATGCCGCCGGTGATCGGCTGACGGTAGGTCAAACCATTCCTGGTGCTGGTCTGCGTGGTGAACAGCGGCGTGGAAACCCTCGCACTGGTATCGCGCAGATCGAACTTCCATACCGCGCCCTTCTGGTCGGCCGCGTACACCGTATCGGCATAACCGTCACGGCCGCGCGCATTGCGGCCGCTGCCGGTCCAACGGTCGACCACCAGGATGTTGCCCAGGCCATTCTTGCCAGCCGGCGGGCTTCCTGCCGTCTCGGACGCTTCGATCATCGTGATGTTGGGGGAGCCGGTGCCGATGTCCACCATGAACAGCACCACCTTGCCACTGGCACTGCCATAACCATTGCCGAAGATGGCCTTCCAGGTCACGGTTCCGCTCGCGTCCTTGAACGGAACGATGACCGGCTTGCCCAGCACGTGGCCGATATTGGCCTTCACGCCTTCAGAGCCGCTGAGGTCGTTGATTTCCCACAGGCGGCTGCCGGTGCCGAAGCTACCCGGCTTGGTCACATCCAGTGCGAACACGCCGCGGCCGCCCGCGCCGGTACTGCCGACCAGTACGGTGCCCCAGCTGGTGCCGATACGCGCATCGGACACGGCGACCGGACCATCAACATAGTAGCGATGAGAAAACTTCTGGAAGGCCTGATTGTTCGGATCGAGCGGGAACAGCAGGTTGCCCATGTGCCCCATGGAGGTGGCGGGAATGTAGGCGAACGTTTCCGCGCCGCCGCTACTATCCATCGTACCGCTTACACCCATGCCGCCATCAAAGGCATGCAGCATGCCGTCGTTGGCGCCGACATAGACCATGTAACGCCCACTGCGCTTGGTCTCCAGGTAGGTGGCGTAGCTCGCGCCCAGGCCTTGATCCAGCCCGCGATAACCGTAGTCATCGATGGGGGCACTGATGACCGGCGACGAATTGATGATGTCGCCAAGCACCGTGGTGCGGTCGCGGAAGCGCCCCCCTTGCCGCGTTTCCAGACTCCTTTCGCCCAGCAGGTAGCTGACTGCGTTTGCGCGCGTCGCGCCGAGATCGGTCAGCTCACCAGCCGAACACCGGGCCATGCCCGGGTACAACGACGGGGACAGGTCACACAACGACTCCAGCGTGACACTGTTGCTGCTGAAAGGAAGCACGTCGGTGTTCGTACCGAAGAACACCTTGCGCGCGGTCGGCTGCGGCATCTTGGCGCTGGCTTCCCACGCGGTGGTGTAGACCGCTTTGCGCGTGGCCTGGTCCACGGTGATCTGGCTCGCAGTGAGGCGGCTGAACCAGTCGGTCGATTCGTTGGCGATCTCGTAGTACGGCGCCACCGCCATCGAGCCGGTGCCGATGCGCGCGCCCGACTGCGCGTAGCTGCCCGAGGAAGATGCACCGGCCGTCACCGACGACAGCACGCGGCGCATGGCCTGGGTGATGTCGGCCGGGGTACGCGCGTTGATGAACTCGCCACGCGTGTTGACGGCGGCATGCCAGATGTCATCGATGGTGCTGATCGCACCGTTCTCGCGCTTTGGCCAGTTGTTGTAGATGGCCGCGTTGGTATACGGGTCCTGGACGATATCGGGATTGAACAGCTTGCCGCGCCCGCCCAGGGTGATGCCGTAGAAATTGACGTGCAGGTTCTTCTGGCAATCCAGGCGCGGATCCGGGTTGGCCGTATTGCAGGCCTCCGGCACCGGCACCAGCCCGGGCGCGAGTTCCGGACGCAGTGGGGATTTGCCATCCTTGTTGATGTAGTACGAAGCGGCGATATCAGCCATCGTATTGTCGTGGCTATCCTTGAACGGGATGCCCATGTTGCCGTCGCCATTGGCATTGGCGACCTCCGGGCCATCAAGGTTGCTGTAGCCATCGGTGAACAGCATGACGGCGTTTTTCTGGCAAGCCAGCTGCACCGGCGCCTGATCATCGGTCCGGGTGAACTGGGTGGCCGCCGCCTTCACCGCCTGGCGATTGGGTGTACTGCCCGAGGCGTTCAACGCGATCATGTCGGCGTACAACGCACGCTTGTCGTCCTTGGTACCCAGATCGCGGATGGGCAACGCCGCACCCTTGTCGCTCATGTCGTAGTCGGCGTTGTCGTTGATCTTGAAATAGCCCACGCGCAGGTTGTCCACCGTCGCCATGGATCGGGTCATGCCGGCGATCATGGAGCGGTTGCGGTTGCCGTAGTAGGAGAACCAGTTGGCGAAGTTCTGCAACGCAACGCCGTCGGTGCTCTTGATCGTGTACTTCCACATCGTGCAACCCGTGCCACAGGCATTGGCGGCCTCCGTGCGCGCTACCGCCGTGTAGGCGCCAGGGCTCCCGGCCAACTCCGGAACCGAATCACTCTTCCCCGTGAACGGAAGAAAGAACGTCGCTGGAACGTAGGTGAAGGTCGCGTCGTACCGGGTTGGCTGGGTTTGATTCCTGCCCGCCACGTAGAAATCGGTGGTCTTCCACGTGTAGTCCTTGTTCGCCGCGTAGGGCGTTCCGTCCTTCCCGTTCGCCGCGAAGACAGTGCCCTGGGGCACCACCATTCCATCGACCATGTTGAACACACCGGTGGTGGCCGCGGTCAGATCCACCGTGTTGGCCGCGTTCGCCGCCAGACGTGGATCTATCAGGGTCTTGGACGTGGCTGCCTGAGCGTAATCGACCACCTTTTCCTGGTTGGTGTCATAGCGCATCCACGGCTCATACTTGATCGTGGGGTTGTAGAAGGCCGGGTTGTAGGTCGGGGAGCGTGCGAAGCCGAACTTGTCGAACGGTGCAATGCCGTAATACGCGCCGGAAATGCGCGTGCCCGGCAGCACGTAATAGAAGGCGCAGGTACCCGTAGTACTGAGCGTCTTGGTGCTGCTGAAGAAACTCTTGGCCGACGTATTCCAGCAGGCCTGGCCATCCGCCCCGGGGAACTGGGTCTGGAAGGTCATCGAGCCGGAGTTGTCGACCGTCATGATGAAGGCCGGCTGCGCCTGCACCTGGTTGTTCAACGGCACCTGGGACAGCGTCCCCTGCCCCTGCGCGGCGATCAGCTGATAGGTCAGCACCCCGCCGCCGACCAGAACGGCCAGTACCGACGCGGAAATGAGTGTGGTCCTGCGCGATACCATGTGCGCGTCCTCAGAGCTTGAAAACCGTGTCGATCACGGTCGAAGAGGTGGGATGTTCTTCATCATCGGCGGCATAGCCGGTGATCTGATAGATCGGAATGGGGGTATCGCGCGGCCCGCCCAGGCCCACGCCGGTGCCGAAGGGCACGCAGGTATCGATCTGCCTGACCGTTACCGCTGGAACCGCATCGGAACTCTGCTCGCTGCCCCACTCTGACGGGTCGAAGGCAGCATCGCAGCCGGCATCGATGTCGCCGGCGACGATCAGGCTGCCATCGGGCAGCTCCTGACGATTGGCGATTTTCTCCACCAGATGCTCGGCAGTGCGCACGGTCGCTTCGGTGTTCTGGAAGGACAGATTGCTCGCACGATAGTTGGCCGACATCTTCTCCTGCATGCCGGCGACCTGCATGCCCGCGATACCGATCAGCGCCAGCAGGATCAACATCACCAGCGCCACATACAGCGCGGCGCCACGCTGGCGATGTGGGGCCGGAGAACGAACGACGGGGCGGACGGAGGCGTGCATGTCAGTTCCCATAGAGTCGATTGCGCAAGGCCACCGATACTTCATAGCTGGCCCGGTAGCGGGTATCACGGGTATCGGACGGCGCGAACTCCACGCCCAGTGCGCCCTGGCGAGCCACCTTCTGCTGGGCCTGCAGCGCATCGGCCGGCTGCGGGCTGCGCGCCAGCACGCCGACCTGCACCAGGCCCACGCGTCGCCACTGCCCGGCCGCGGCCGCATCGGTGCCCGTGGAGACGCCACTGGCGGTTGCCTGCACGGTGATGTTGCCGATGGGCGAGGCATCGACACTGATGTCCGGGGTCGAATCCAGGCCGAACAGAACCTGCAGGTTTTCGATGCCTTCCACCAGCTCCTCATTGAGCTCGGCCGGGTACGCGCCGGCCGCATTGGCGCGGGCACGGCGCAACGCTGGCTCGCCGGACGCGCCGGCCCCGATGTAGTACACGATGGACTCGGCGCGGTAGACCAGCGTCTGCCCATTGGGCGGCGCATACCTGGACAGGTCCGCGTTGGTCGCCGTGACGGTGCCCCCGGCGACGCTTCCCGGGAAAATGTCGACGTGGGCACAATCGGCGATGCCGAACATGGTCGGCGCAGCGGGCGTGCCCTGGCTCAACCGGGCGGCGCGCTCGGTGTCCACCGTCAATTCACTGCCGCCGCTGTCCGCGGTAATGGCCGTGACCGGAACGCCTTCACCGGCCAGGAAGCGCAGTACCAGCACATCGCTGCCCCCCAGTGGATTCAGCCCGACGATCTCGGACGGCAGGTTGCCTGCGTCACTCCAGGCCTCGCCCAGGGTCAGGGTATCGCCCGGCGCGGTACCCCCCGCTTCATAGCCCTGCACCGCCACCGAAAAATCCAGCGGACTGCCGGCCCCGGACGCAGCGGTGAAATGATGGCGCGGGTCGCCCTCGTCCTTGATGAAATGCGCCTGATCGTTGACGCAGCCGTAGTGGCCGGCCATGCGGATGTCGCGCTCGAGGAAATCGATCGCAAACCGGGCGTTTTCCTGGGTGCGTGCCACGCCTTCAGCCAACCTCGAGGCGGTGCGCGAGGCGATGAAGACCTGGATGACGCCCAGCATCAGCACGGTGCCGATCACCACCGCGACCATCAGCTCGATCAGCGACAGACCCGACTGCCTGCGCCGTGTATTCGGGAAAGGGCTCATAGCTGCGATGTCACGGTGAAGGTGGTCTTTTCATCGGGTTTGTCCTTGTCCCAGCGCTGGTCACCCCAGGCGATCTGGACGGTGACGCTGCCATCTTCGTAGGCCACGTTGGCACTGGCGGTCTCGCCCAATGCCTTGGCCACCTGGCACTGCCACCGCGCGACGTTCTGCTGGATGGTGACCGCATTGCCGGTCGGGCGGCCGCAGGCCCCGGCAACAGCCACCGTCCCGGGCGAGAACGATGCCGTGCTGTACCAGGCCGCCTGATAGCGATTGGCGCGCATCTGATCGATCAGGTCGTACGCCAGGTTGGTCGCCTGGGTGCGGTAGTTGGCGCTCTGGGTGAAGCGCACACTCATGGTCTGCAGCAGCGCGAAGCCGAGCAGGCCGAAAGCAAGCACGACAATGGCGACCAGCACCTCGATCAACGTGAAGCCACCCGGCGCTGCGCGCAGGCGGCGAGGATGCTTGCGCTTCATTGGCACGCTCCCTGGGCACTGCGTGCCTGGCCGGAGGAATTGATGGTCACGGTGCGCTGCATCGGTTGGCCGCTGCATTCGTCCGGCCGCAGGGTCAGCGTCTGGTCGGCAGGCGCCTGGCGGCGACCTCGCCCGTCGAAACTGATGGCCACGTTGTCCGGCCCGTCCACCACCAGCCTGGGGTGGCCCTGGCTGTAGCGCAGGACCGTTTCGCCGGTTTCCAGGGTACCGCTGCCGTCGGGGTCGGCGAAGGCGAGGATGCCGCTGTTCCAGTCCCCGTCGCAGCTGGTGCCGGTGGCGCTGCCACAGACACCGCCGCCCTTGTTGTTGCGGATCGCCTCGCTGCGCGCGAGCGACAGCAGGCCCAGCGCTTCATTGTTGGCCGCGACCACCCGGTTGGAACGGATCACGCTCAGGAAATTCGGGAACCCCACCGCGACCAGCACGGCAAGCACCGCCATGGTCACCATGAGCTCAATCAGTGTGAAGCCGTTGGACCGGCGCAAAGACATGAAACGCTCCCCAGCGTTGATGACACAGAAGATGAACGCCCCGCCGCCGATCAGCAAGCGGCGGCAGGACGAACGGTCGCCCGGAGGCGACAGGCGTCAATGGGTTGACGCAGATCGAGAACCGGCAGCGGCCCCTGCCCGCCGCCGGCCAGGTCAGGCCCTCAGGCCATGACCTTGTAGCAGGGTTGGTACTCGCCGGAGATCTTCATCCGGCGCTGCTCGACGAAGGCGCGCAGCAGTTCATCCAGGGCCTGCATCATGTCCGCATCGCCGTGGATTTCGAACGGGCCGAACTGCTCGATGCGGCGCATGCCGTCTTCCTTCACGTTGCCGGCCACGATGCCGGAGAACGCGCGGCGCAGGTCGGCCGCCAGGGCATGTGGCGGACGGCCGTGGTGCAGGTCCAGCGACGCCATCGCCTCGTGGGTCGGCACGAACGGCTGCTGGTACTCCCACGGAATCTCGATGGACCAGTTGAAGAAGAACGAATCCTTCTGCGCCAGGCGGTGCTCGCGCACGCGCTTGATGCCCTGGGCCATCTTGCGGGCGACGTTGACCGGGTCGCCGATGATGATCTCGTAGCGGCTGGCGGCCTCTTCACCCAGCGTGAGGCGGATGAAGCGGTCGATCTGCTCGAAGTACGGCGCGGCCACGGTCGGGCCGGTCAGGATCAGCGGGAACGGCAGGTCCTTGTTCTCTTCGCGCAGCAGGATGCCCAGCAGGTACAGGATCTCCTCGGCGGTGCCGACGCCACCGGCGAACACGATGATGCCGTGGCCGATGCGCACGAACGCTTCCAGACGCTTCTCGATGTCCGGCATGATCACCAGATGGTTCACGATCGGGTTCGGCGACTCGGCGGCGATGATGCCCGGCTCGGTCAGGCCGATGTAGCGCGTGGTGGTCTTGCGCTGCTTGGCATGGGCGATGGTGGCGCCCTTCATCGGGCCCTTCATCGCGCCCGGACCGCAGCCGGTGCAGATATCCAGCCCGCGCAGGCCCAGCTCGTAGCCGACCTGCTTGGTGTACAGATACTCATCGCGGCCAATGGAATGACCGCCCCAGCAGACGACCAGATTCGGGTCGCCGGGGTTGAGGATGCGCGCATTGCGCAGCAGCCCGAACACCGCATTGGTGATGCCCTCGGACGATTCCAGCTCGGCCGCGTAGGCCGGGCCCATCTCGATGGCCATGTAGGCCAGGTCGCGGACCACGGCGAACAGCAGCTCGGCAACGCCGCGGATGATCTCGCCATCGACGAAGGCCATCGCCGGGGCGTTGACCAGATCGATGCGCACGCCGCGGTCCTGCTGCGCCACCTGGATATCGAAATCGGGATACAGATCGCGCGCCGCGCGCGGATCGTCCGAGGCGCTGCCGCTGGTCAGCACGGCCAGCGCGCAACGGCGCAGCAGCTCGTGCATGCCGCCGCCGGAGGCGTCGCGCAGGCGTGCCACTTCAGCGCGCGACAACACATCCAGCCCACCGCGCGGGTAGATCCGCGCGTCCTGCACCGGCAGCGTACGCGCCGGCTTTTCGTTGATCGTCATGTCCATCTTGTTCGCTTTCCTCAAGGTTACCGACTGTACCGCTGCCCCCTTAAAAAGCAAAACGGCCGGGAAACCCGACCGTTTGGATGTGTCCTGACCGCGACAGGGGCACTGGGCCGTCGCAATTGCACTGATTTCCGCGCAACCAACTGAATATACAGGCATGCACTACCCAGCACAACACTCAGTGGGGCGGCCGATGGAGACTGGGGCGCTCCAGCCGCCCCCGTCCTGACAGACAAAAAAAAGCGACCGGGTTACCCCGGCCGCTTTTCAATCATCCACTAGGTCCGACGCATCAGAACTTGTAGCGGAAGCCCAGCTGCAGCGACCACTGCGACACACCGGTGTTGAAACCGTCGGCGTCCGCGTTGGCGAAGGCGCTGTCGGTCACGGTGGCGCTCGTGTTGCCCTGGCGCTCTGCACGGAACTCGTACAGGTACTTGCCAGTGGTCGGGTCGATGCCGCGGAAGTTGGCGATGCCCTGGTCAGCATAGAAGCCGAAGTCGTCGATGCGACCCCACTTCTTGTTGAGCAGGTTGCCCACGTTCTGGATATCGAGCCAGATTTCGGACTTGTGGCCCTTCATGAAGCCCGGCAACTGCTGGGTGATACGCACGTCAAAGGTGTTGACCCAACCGGCGCGAGCCGAGTTCTGCGGGGTCACCTGGCCGGCGTAACGGTTCAGCTGTGCATTGTTCTCCATCCATGCGAAGAAGGCTTCTTCCATGGCGGCACCGCCGGTGAACAGCACGTCGCCACGACCCTTCGGCACATAGAACAGGTCGTTGTAGGTGCGGCCGTCGCCGTTCATGTCGTTGGAGTACACGAAGCTGTACGGACGACCGGTACGGCCTTCATAGAACATGCCGACCTGGGTCTCGTAGTCACCGAAGAACGCATGCTTCCAGTTCACCGAACCCGAGATGCGGTTGCGGATCTCGTAACGCGAGCGCGCAAGCGCGTTCTCGTTGGCCTGGAAGATGTAGTTGTTGTTCCAGTTCGAGGTCGCCACCGAGGAGGTGTTGCTGGCAACTTCCTTCGCATCGGTATAGGTGTAGCCCAGGTTCCAGGCCCAGTCACTGTCCGGGCTGAACGGCTTGGCCAGGGACACGGTGAACTGCGCGGTGCGGCCCTTGTCGGTGTTGTCCAGCAGCACGGCATCGCTCACCCAGCTCGGGGTGGTCGACTTGGAGGTCGAGGCGTTGGCAACGTTGCCCCAGTAGAAGTTGCGACCGTCCGGACCGCCGGTGTAGCTCGGCTGCATCAGTTCCAGGCGCTTGAAGTACAGACCATCCTTGACCTTGGTCACCAGCAGCTCGGCCGATGCGACCAGACCGTTCCACGGCAGTTCGTGATCGAACGCCAGATTGGCCTTGTACACGGACGGGGTGCGGAAATCGTCGGAGACGAAGTTCACGACCTGCTGTGCCGGACGGTTGCGGTTGTTGTACGGGTAATCGGTGCCCTGGGTGAAGTTCACGCCGTTGTTGGCGTAGATGTTGCCCAGCCACACCTGCGGCGCTTCACCACGGAAGAGGCCAACGCCACCGCGCAGCTGCGTCGGGCGATCGCTGTCGAAGGTGTAGTTGAAGCCCACGCGCGGCTGCACCAGGAAGCCGTTGTCGCCGATCGAACGGTTGTCGTAACCGAAGAACTCGCTGGCGCGCTGGTTGTAGGCCGTGTCCTTGTTGGTGTCGTACTTGTCCGCACGCACGCCCAGGGTCAGGGTCAGGTTGTTGTTGACGTACCACGTGTCCTGCACGAACAGGCCCAGGGTGGTGTAGTCGTAGTCGGCCGCAAGGCTCTCCACGCCACCGTCCACCGGGTTGCGCCAGGTGCTGACCACCGGCGTGTTGTTACGGAAGCCTTCGATGCCGCTGTAGACCAGGTAACCGTCAATGTTCGGTGCGTACAGGTTGTAGATTTCGTTCTTGCTGTAATCCGCACCGAACTTCACGTCATGGTCGCCCAGGGTGAGCGTGCCGGAGGCGAAGTAGTTCCAGGTCTTGGTGTACAGCTCGTTGTACTGGGTGTTGGCTTCGGTACCCAGGTACAGGGTCGGGTTGGCGACCGACTCACGGTTCGAGTTCAGACCGCCGAAACCGATCAGGATCGCCGGAGTACCCGGAGCCGACGGATTACGGATGGCCGAGTAATCGCGGTAGCTGGCCTTGATTTCGGTCGAGAAGTTGTCGCTCCAGTCGCTGAACAGCTGGCCGACGTAGGACTCGATCTTCTTGTCGTGCTGGTACCAGTACGAGCTGATCGAGGCACCGGTGGTCTGGCCGTAGCCGTTGATGCGCAGCTTGTCCTGCTCCAGCTTGCTGTAGCGGAAGCTCGCACGCTGATTGTCGGTGATGTTCCAGTCCAGCTTCAGCGCGTACTCTTCGAGGTTGGTGTCCGAAGCGGCGTCGTAGCTGCCCGCCGACACGCCATAGCGCTCCTGGAAGATCTGCTGGGCCTGCGCGATCTGGGCATCGGTGATGGTGCCGGCGCCGATGGCGCTGCCGGCGATGTCGGCGCCCGGGGCGGACTGCTCGAACTTCTCATAGTTGGCGAAGAAGAACAGCTTGTCCTTCACCAGCGGGCCACCCAGCGTGAAGCCGTAGGTCTTCTCGTCTTCGAAACCGTTGAACTTGCCGCCACCCGGGTTGTCACCGAACCAGCTGCCGTCACGCATGTAGCCGTAGACCGAGCCGTGGAACTCATTGGTACCCGACTTGGTCACGGCATCAACCACAGCGCCGGTGGCGCCGGTGATGGTGATGTCGTAGCTGGACAGGTCGACGTTGATGGCTTCGATGGCTTCCATCGAAACCGGCTGGCGACGGGTCGGGAAGCTGTTGCCTTCCAGGCCAAAGGTGTCGCTGGCGGACACGCCATCGATACGGACGGCGTTGTAGCGCGGGTTCTGGCCGCCGGCGCTGATGCTGCCCGAAGCACGGTCAACGAAAGCGACGCGCGGGTCCAGGCGCATCATGTCCTGGATGTTGCCGCCGACGGACGGCATGGCTTCGATCGTTTCCTGGCTGATCGACGTGCCCGAGCCCATCTTGGTGGCGCTGAACACTTCCGAGCCTGCGGCCACGGCGGTGACCTGCACGGCATCGAGGTTCGTTGCAGCGAGGTCGCCGGTCAGTGCCGCATTGACGGTACCGATCTGGTTGACGCCGAGGTACACACCCTCTTCCGTCTTGGTGCCTTCACCCGGCTTGTTGATGGTGATGGTGTACGGACCACCCACGCGCAGGCCGCGCGCGTTGTAACGACCCGATGCATCGGTCGTGGCGCGGCTGACGGTGCCCGACTCGGTGTGCGTGATGGTGACTTCTGCACCGACGACAGGCGCGCCTGCAGCCGACGTGACCTGACCGCCCACACCGGAAGAGGTGCTCTGGGCGAAGGCGGGAGCGGCGGCAAGTGCAGCCACGAGACCAAGCGTGAGCTTGGACATCCGGAGACAACGGGAGTGGGTCATTGGGGAGTAGCCTCGATGCGAGATTGGCGATGGCGGAGAAAAAAACGCGCCCAAGCAGCCTTGCTGGCGGCTGACTGGACTTTTATCTGGGTTCCCTAGCCGCGAGCTGGTTTCAGCCGCAACGGTTAACACTAGATTAACACGATAGCCTCGGATTGTGACGGTTTGGCGACAAAACACACGCCATCACAACGGGATCATGACGCCATCTTCACATTTGATTGTGACCGGCTGAATGCGGGCTACCGAGGGCCTCACCGGTGTTTGGTTGGCGTTCTGCGGGTTGGCTGGGGAGCCGGCCAGCGGCCGGCACTACCTACTAGGCCCGGGACACATTCAGGAGGCTCTGGGCACGTTGAGGAGGCCCGGGGCACGTTCGCGCCAGCGGTGACGCCTTTGCCGCGCTCAGGCGTCGAGAATCTGGCCGCGATACGCCGCGCCGGCAGCGGACAACAGCAGGACCGCGGCGGCGGCACACTCGGCCGGGTCACGGGCGGTGCGGTCCTCATCCAGCGAGAACGCACGGGCGCGCAGGGCCGTGCGCATCGGGCCCGGCTGCAGGCCACTGACCCGGACCGGGCTGCGGCCGAGTTCGTCATGCAGCGAGGCGATCAGCCCACGAAGGCCGTGCTGGGCGGCGCCGTAGCCCCCCCAATAGGCCTGCCCCACCCGTGCCGGATCGTCCACGGTGAACACCAGCGCGGCATCGTCGCTCTGGCGCAGCAGCGGCAGGCAGGCCTGGGCCAGCCAGGCCGGCGCGGTCAGGTTCACGTGCACGGCGCGGGCGAAGGCGGCCGGGTCAGCCAGCTCGAACGGGGTCAGCCCGGCGAAATCGGCCGCGCAGTAGAGCACCCCATCCAGGTGGCCAAGTTCGGATTGCAGGCGCTCGGCCAGGGTCGCGTAATCGTCGGGGGTAGCCCCTTCCAGATCCAGCGGATACAGCAGCGGCTCGGGACCGGCCGCCTCGACGGCGGCATAGACCCGGTCCAGGCGGCGCGGTTTGCGCCCCAGCAGGACCACGGTTGCCCCGGCCTGCGCGCAGGCCACGGCTGCGGCACTGCCAAAGCCTCCCCCGGCCCC
Organism: Stenotrophomonas sp. RIT-551; assembly: GCF_026241915.1. Lineage (NCBI taxonomy): Bacteria > Pseudomonadati > Pseudomonadota > Gammaproteobacteria > Lysobacterales > Lysobacteraceae > Stenotrophomonas > Stenotrophomonas sp. RIT-551. The sequence goes on from NZ_JAPJIU010000004.1 coordinate 330,291, forward strand.
GGCGATGAGAATCACGCGATCGGCGAGCGATCCGGTCCCGACCACCACGGACGGGACCGCGCTCACGGCTGGGAGGCCTCTTCGACGATCCGCTTGAGCTCGCCGGATTCGAACAGCTCCAGCACGATGTCGCAGCCACCGATCAGCTCGCCGTGGATGAACAGCTGCGGGAAGGTCGGCAGGTTGGAGAAGCGCGGCAGGTTGGCGCGGATCTCGGGTTCTTCCAGCACGTTGACCGTGCGCAGCGCGATCGCGCCGGCGGCCATCAATGCCTGGATGGCACGGCTGGAAAAGCCGCACATGGGATATTGCGGAGTGCCCTTCATGAACAACACGAGGGGGTAACGTTCGACTTCGGACTGGATCTGCTGCATCACCGCCACAACGACTCTCCCTCCAATGGGACAACCCGGCCTCACCGGTCGGATAGACTTCCCTGGCCGCCATTGTATGCCCTACCTTCGCGTGGTGGGCACCCTGCCATCGGCCACACTGATGCCGATCCGCGATCGCGCGGCGCTTTCCCTTCCCAATCTGTCGTGCCCATGCCCCTCGAACTGCCTCGCCTCCCCTACGACCGCACCGCCCTGCAACCCCACCTGTCGGCGCAGACGCTGGACCTGCATCACGGGCGGCACCTGCGCGGCTATCTGGACACGGTCAACGCACGTATCGAAGGCACGGAACTGGCCGAGCTGCCACTGGAGGACATCGTCCGCCAGAGCCAAGGCAGCCTGTTCGATGCCGCGGCCCAAGCCTGGAACCACCAGTTCTATTTCCACTGCCTGCACCCGCGCGCCGGTGGCGAGCCGCAGGGTCGGCTGGGCGAACTGGTGACCCGTCATTTCGGCGATGCCAAACGGCTGCGCGAGGCGTTCGACCGGGCGGCGTTGAGCCTGTTCGGCTCAGGCTGGGTGTGGCTGGTACAGCATCCCAACGGCGCGCTGGCGATCCAGGTGACGCGCAATGCGGGCACGCCCCTTACCGGCGAGAGCACCCCGCTGCTGGCCTGCGATGTGTGGGAGCACGCGTATTACCCCGACTACCAGAATGAGCGCGCGCGCTATCTGGAGGCGTTCTGGAAACTGGTGAACTGGGACTTCGTTACCGCGCAGCTGCGCGACTGATGCCCGGCAGCGCACGGCCGTTGGTCGTGCGTCCCGGTCATGCGCCCTGGCAGGTAGTGCCGGCCGCTGGCCGGCTCCCCTTGTACCTTGCACCGCGGGAGCCGGCCAGCGGCCGGCACCACCGGACCTCTAACCGCGCAGGATCTCGATCACCCGCGCGACCTGCTCGCCGCGATCAAGCTGCCCACCGACACGTTCCAATGCATCGGCCAGCACCGCCGCATCGTCATCACGCAGCGTGGCATGGCCAACCTTGCGGCCGTCCCGGGCCTGCTTGCCGTAATCGTGCCAATGGCCGCTGGCCTGGGCGAGCACGGCGTTGGCCTCCGGCATCTGCCCGATCCAGTTGAGCATGCAGGCATGACCCAGCATGCGCGTATCGCCCAGCGGCAGGCCCAGCACGGCGCGCAGGTGGTTTTCGAACTGCGAGGTCTCGCTGCCTTCGATGGTCCAGTGGCCGGAGTTGTGCACGCGCGGGGCCATCTCGTTGGCCAGCAGCTCATCGCCACGGCAGAACAGCTCCAGCGCGAACACGCCGACATAGTCCAGCCGCTCGGCCAGGGTGCGTGCGTAGCCGATGGCCGCCTCGTGCTGCGCCGCTGACAGCTGCGCCGGGGCCAGGCTGGCCGAGAGCACGCCATTGACGTGCCAGTTGCCGGTGATCGGCCAGGCGCGGAACTCGCCGTCCTGCGCCCGTACCGCCACCACGCTGACCTCGCGATCGAAGGCGACGAAACCCTCCAGGATCAACCCGGTCTTGTCGACCTGGCTGCCGAGGGTGTCCCAGGCCGCGTCGATATCGGCGGCGCTGCGGATCCGGAACTGGCCCTTGCCGTCATAGCCCAGGCGGCGGGTCTTGACGATGCAGGGCATGCCGAACTCGGCGACCTTGGCGGCCAGTTCGTCACGGCTGCGGATATCGGCGAAGGCTGGCAGCGGGATGCCCAGCGACTGGAACAGGGTCTTCTCGCTGAGCCGGTCCTGGGCCACGGCCAGCGCATCCGGATGGGGATGCACCGGTACGCGCTCGGCCAGGAACTTGGCGCTGCGCGCCGGCACGTTCTCGAAATCGAAGGTCACCACGTCCACGCGGGCGGCGAACGCGGCCAGGGCCGCCTCATCCTCGAACGCGGCCACCTGCAGTGGCGCGACCTGGCCGCCACAGGCATCGGCGGCGGGGTCGAACAGCTCGAAGCGCAGCCCCATCGGCGCACCGGCCAGGACCATCATGCGGGCCAGCTGACCGCCGCCCAGAATGCCAACGGTCCTGACGCTCATTGACGCGGGTCGTCGTGGGCCATGACGTCTTCGGTCTGGCGGGCGCGGAAGGCCTCCAGCGCCTCGCCGATCGCCGGCTGGTCCGAGGCCAGCATCGCCGCGGCGAACAGCGCCGCGTTGGAAGCGCCGGCGTTGCCGATGGCGAAGGTGGCGACCGGGATGCCGGCCGGCATCTGCACGATCGAGAGCAGCGAATCCATGCCGTTCAGGGCCTTGGACTGCACCGGCACGCCCAGCACCGGCACGGCGGTCTTGGCGGCGATCATGCCCGGCAGGTGCGCGGCCCCGCCGGCACCGGCGATGATCGCGCGCAGGCCACGCTGGCCCGCCTGCTCGGCGTAGGTGAACAGCACGTCCGGCGTGCGGTGCGCCGAGACCACTTTCACTTCATAGGGAACACCCAGCGAATCCAGCTTCTGGGCGGCGTGCTGCATGGTTTCCCAATCCGAGCGGGAACCCATGACGATGCCGACGAGCGGCGCGGTTTGGTTGAGGGTCATTGGCCGTCACCTGCCTTAAAGACGTATTCTAGCCGTCTTCCACGCAAGACGAAGAATCCATGGATCGCAAGCTGCTCGACCTCCTGTGCTCGCCCGATACGCGCCAGCCCCTGTCCCTGCTCGATGCCACCGGTCTGGACGCGCTCAACCGCGCGATCGGCAGCGGCGCCGTGCTCAAGGCCGATGGCAGCCCGCAGGCGCAGACGCTGCGCGAGGCCCTGCTGACCCGCGACCGCAAGCAGGTGTTCCGCGTGGACGATGGCATCCCGGTGCTGCTGGCCGAAGAGGCCATTGCCACCGCCCAGATCGCCGATTTCCCGGAAAAATGAGCCACCTCCCCGTGCCGGCCCCCGAGGCCGCCCTGGTGGCCGCCGATGTGGCCCGTGCACTGGCCGAGGACATCGGCAGCGGTGATGTCACCGCCGCCCTGCTTCCGGACCGCCCCGACACTGCCTACCTGCTGTGCAAGCAGGACGCGGTGATCGCCGGCCGCCCCTGGTTCGATGCGACCCACAAGGCGCTGGATCCGCAGGTGCGGATCGACTGGCGCGTGGCCGAGGGCGACCGTGTCGCCGCCGGCACCGTGCTGGCCCTCCTGCAGGGCCGCAACCGCAGCCTGGTGAGCGCCGAACGCACCTCGCTGAATTTCCTGCAGACCCTGTCGGGCACGGCGACCACCACCGCGCAGTACGTCGCGGCGGTGGCCGGCACCGGCGCGCGGATCCTGGACACCCGCAAGACGCTGCCCGGCCTGCGCGTCGCGCAGAAGTACGCGGTGCGCTGTGGCGGCGGTGACAACCACCGCCTGGGCCTGTTCGACACGGTCATGCTCAAGGAAAACCACATCCGCGCGGCCGGCTCGCTGACCGCGGCGGTGCAGGCAGCGCGCGTGCAGTGGCCGGCGTTGCCGCTGGTGGTCGAGGTTGAAGACCTGAACCAGCTGCGCGAGGCGCTGGAGGTGGGCTGCACCCGCATCCTGATCGATGACTTCGATGCCGCCACCCGGCGCGAGGCCGTGCGCATCGCGGCCGGGCGGATTCCGCTGGAAGTCTCCGGCAGCGTCGGCCTGGACGGGCTGCGCGCGATCGCCGAGGACGGCGTGGACTGCATCTCCATCGGCGGGTTGACCAAGCACGTGCAGGCGATCGACCTGTCGTTGAAACTGGGCCCGCCCCCCGGCTGAAGCGCGTGCCGATCCACGGGCGATGCCTCCCCGCTTTCACGGTATGGGCAGATGCGGTCTGCGAGGCTGCGTCTGCCCCCATCTGGAATGCACGCATGCGCTGCCTGCCGCTTCTCGCCTGCCTGTCTCCCCTGCTCGCGCTGCTGCCGCGCCAGGCATCCGCAGCCGAGGTCTGCGATGTGCCCCCGCGCTTCGGGCTCAGCCCGGTGGCGATCAACATCGTCCGGACCGCCTGCACTGAACATCGCCTCTGGTATCGGCCCTTCATCGACCGCGATGGACGCGCGGCCAGCCTGAGCGTCACTGAAGCCGAGGACGTCCACCTGGCCGACAACGGCCTGGTCGCCTGGCAGCGCGTGGTCGGGTACTGGCGGCAGAGCGGCACGTTGTCGCCGATGGGGAGCCAGCCCGGCGCATCGAGCTGCATGGCCCCGCCGGGTACGCGCTATACCGATACCGATTGCCGTGCTTTCCTGATCGACAACCCATGGTCGGCGGCCTTCATCTCATGGGTCATGACCCGCGCCTCGGTACCCGGCTTCACCCGTTCGCCCCGACACATCGACTATATCCGGGCCGCCTTCCAGAACAGCGGCCCGTACCGCATGGCCGATCCCGCGCAGGAGAAGCCTGCACCGGGCGACCTGCTGTGCTACCTCCGCGACCGGCGCGAAACGCTGAGCTACAGCGGCCTGGTCCAGTCGCTGTCCAACGGCTCGGTCACGCACTGGAAATCGCACTGCGAAGTGGTCATCGCGGCCAACATGGGCGGTGACCGCACGCTGTATCTGATCGGCGGCAACGTCATGAACACCGTGGCGATGCGCAAGCTCTCGCTGGACCGCAGTGGCCGGATCGAGCTGCCGCCGGCCAAAGCCACGGCGAGCGACGGCATGGACCTGGGTTGCACGCCCGGCCGCGAAGAGGAGTGCAGCTTCAATCGCCAGGATTGGGCCGCCCTGCTGAAACTGGTGGCCACCGCGCCCGCGCCGATGCCGACGGTCACCCCGGACCCGGTGACCCCGCCCGCTGCCGGTACTGGTGCCACGGCACCGCCGATGGCATCGCCGGCTTCCCAGGCACCGATGCGGGCTCCCACCGTGGTGCCGCCCCGCCCGCCGGTCCCGCCACCCCGCACACCCTGATCTTGATCAGGCGCATGGCTTGATCCGCGCCGCGTTCGTCGCCATCTTGGAGTCACCGACCTCCCTGACCGCGCCGAGTCACCGATGCCCAGTTTGATCCTGTTGATGATTGCCGGCGCGTTCGCCTACGCCTTCTGGAATTCCTCGCGTGCCGCCGCCGAACGCGCCGGCGTACTCGGGCGCAACGCCTGCCGCGCAGCCGACGTGCAGTGGCTGGACCAGAGCGTGCATGCCACCGGCCTGCGCGTATGCCGCAAGGACAATGGCTGGCTGGGCTGGGAGCGCACCTTCAAGTTCGAGTACTCGCACGATGGCGTGGACCGCCACAGCGGGCGCATGGTGCTGCGCGGCGATCAGCTGATCACCTTCGTGGGGCCGTCGGCGGCGCGGATCAGCGAGATCCGGCGCGACATCGATACCCGCGACGCCGAAGACGTCTGACCCCGGTAGAGCCGACCGTTGGTCGGCTGCGGTTGGCCGTCGCCGTCAATGGGCGTGGAGAGCAGCCGACCAACGGTCGGCTCTACTAGGCCGTCGCCGTCAATGGGCGTGAAGAGCAGCCGACCAACGGTCGGCTCTACCGGGGCGTTGCCGCCGATGGCTGCGGAGAGCAGCCGACCAACGGTCGGCTTTACCCATGAAAATGGCCGCCTTGCGGCGGCCATCGTGTGTCTTATTTGACCACCCGCAGATGCGGGCGACCGCTGGGCTTGGGCGGTGCGTCGTCCGGCGGGGTCGGTGAATCGTCCGGCGGCAGCTCGTCGTCCGGGCCCGGCTCATGGCCGGGGATGTCATCGGGCAGCGCCATGCCCTGCCCGGTCTCGCGGGCATACACCGCCAGCACGGCCGAGATCGGCACCTGCACCGGGTAACTGGTGCCGGAGAAACGGGCCGAGAAGCTCACGCTCTCATTGTCGATATGCAGGCGTACCACGGCGCGCTCGGCGATGTTCAGCACGACGCGACCGTCCTTGACCGCGCTCTGCGGAACCTGCACGCCGGGCATGCCGGCGTCGACCAGGATGTGCGGCGTCAGGTCGTTGTCATTGATCCATTCCACCAGGGCCCGCAACAGGTACGGGCGGTGGCTGGTCATGCGAAAAGTGTCTTCTGTCATGTGGTAGAGCCGAGCCGTGCTCGGCTGCTCTTGATCCGGATTGCCTGATGCAAGTGTACGCGCCCGCCCACCCGCAGGTCAGCCATGGCGCGTACCGGCACCGCGATTTCGTTCAGTACAGCCGTGCCGCACGCGGCACTCGCCACTGCCGATCAGACCGGCAGATCGCGCAGCTTCTTTTCCTGATCGGTCAGGCTGCGGATGAAGCCCGGGTGCCGGAAAATGCGGTTGCCGTAGTCTTCGATCGATTTGCCATCCTTCGGCAACGGCACGTCCAGCGCCTGCAGCCGCCAGATGATCGGCGCCATCGCGCAGTCGGCCAGGCTCATTTCCGGATTGAGGAAGAACTTGCTGGCCTTGAACAGCGGCACCGCGCTGGTCAGCAGTTCCTTGAGACGTTTGCGCCCGGCCTCGGCCTGGGTCTTGTTGCCCAGCTGGATGGCCTGCACCTGCGGCACCCAGTCGTGTTCGATGCGCAGCATCGCCAGGCGGATGCGGGCCCGCGAGAGCGGATCGACCGGCATCAGCGGCGGGTGCGGATAGCGCTCGTCCAGGTACTCGCTGACCACCGAGGCCGCGTACAGCACCAGCTCGCGTTCCACCAGGGTGGGCACGGAGTGATACGGATTGAGATCGATGAGATCTTCGGGCGGGTTCTGCGGGTCGACCGGCACGGAGTCATAAGTGACGCCCTTGGCCGCCAGTACCAGCCGTACGCGATGGCACAGGACATCGTCGTTCGAGGAAAACAGCGTCAGGGTATTCCGCATGCGTACGCTCGCCGCCATCAAAGGCTCTCCAACGTCCGGTAACCGCCGGTCGTATCGGCGCCGCCAGCCCATTGCTGACGGTCGTCACAGTACCCGAGTGTGCAACCGCACATCACAAAAGCCAATAGGTCGATCGTCCCACGTGGGGAACGATCGCCGCGGGAAGGCGCCGGACCGCTCAGTGGACGTCCTTCCAGTATTCCTTCTTGAGCAGATAGGCCAGGAAGGTCAGCAGTGCCAGGAACAGGATCACCCATACCCCCAGCTTCTGCCGCTTCAGGGCGGCCGGCTCACCGGCATACTCCAGGAAATTGGTGATGTCGCGCACCGCCTGGTCGTATTGGCCGGCATCGATGTTGCCGGGCTGTTCGATCTTCAGGCCGACCACCGGCGGGTCTTCGCCGGGATTCTCCGGCTTGCCGTGCACGGCGTGCTGGAGCCCCTGCATTTCCCACAGCGGGTTGGGCATGGAGGCATTCGGGAACACGGTGTTGTTCCACCCCAGCGGACGCGTGGGATCGAGGTAGAACGACTTGAGGTAGGTGTAGACCCAGTCACTGCCCCGCACCCGCGAGATCAGGCTCAGGTCCGGCGGCATCTTGCCGAACCACTTTTCCGCCTGCGCCTTGGGCATCGTCACCGGGATCGGCTCACCGACCGGCGTACCGGTGAAGTTGAGGTTGTTCATGACCTCTTCTTCGCTCAGCCCGAGATCGGCGGCCATGCGCGAGTAGCGCAGGTATTTGAGCGCGTGGCAGCCGGAGCAGTAGTTCATGTAGAGCTGTGCGCCACGCTGAAGCGACGCACGGTCGCTGAGGTCGTTGCCGGCCTGCAGGGTCTTGGCGCCCTCGGCGGCATCGGCCACCGCAACACCGAGCATCAGGGCGGCCGCGCAGGCCAGCCGGACAATCCAGTGGTCAGTCATGCGTGGTCACCCGGTCCGGTACCGGCTTGGTCCTGTCCAGCTTGGTCCATAGCGGCATGGTGATGAAGAAGGCAAAGTACAGGAAGGTCAGCACGCGCCCGATGTAGGTCTCGTGCGCATCCGTACCGGGGCCGGAGCCGATCACGCCCAGCCACACGAAGCACACCGCGAACATGCCCAGCAGACCGCGCGAGAGCAGGCCGCGGTAGCGGTAGGACTTCACCCGCGCGCGATCCAGCCACGGCACCAGGAACAGGATGGCGATCGCCGAGAACATCACGATCACGCCGCCGAGTTTGTTGGGCACCACGCGCAACATCGCGTAGTACGGGGTGTAGTACCAGACCGGCTTGATGTGCTCGGGTGTCACCAGGCGGTTGGCCTCGGTGAAGTTGTCGTGCTCCAGGAACAGGCCGCCGAAGGCCGGCGCGAAGAAGATGATGAAGGCGGCGATGATCAGCAGGAAGCCGGCGCCGACCGCATCCTTGAGCGTGTAGTACGGGTGGAAGGGAATGCCGTCGGTAGGCGCGATGGCCGACCAGCGGTTGCCCTTCGGTCCCTTCTTGATCTCCACGCCGTCCGGGTTGTTGGAGCCCACCTCGTGCAGCGCGCCCAGGTGCAGCACCACCAGCAGCAACAGCACCAGCGGCAGGGCGATCACGTGCAGGGCGAAGAAGCGGTTGAGGGTGGCGTCGCTGGGCAGGTAGTCGCCCATGATCCATTCGGTCAGGCCGGTGCCGATCACCGGGATCGCGCCGAACAGCGAGATGATCACCTTCGCGCCCCAGAACGACATCTGGCCCCATGGCAGCACGTAGCCCATGAAGGCTTCGGCCATCAGCACCAGGTAGATCAGCATGCCGAGGATCCAGACCAGCTCGCGCGGCTTCTGGTAACTGCCGTAGAGCAGCCCGCGGAACATGTGCAGGTAGACCACGATGAAGAACAGCGAGGCACCGGTGGAGTGCATGTAGCGGATCAGCCAGCCCCACTCCACGTCCCGCATGATGTATTCGATGGAGGCGAACGCTTCGGCCGCGTTCGTCTTGTAGTGCATCGTCAGGAAGATGCCGGTGACGATCTGGTTGACCAGGATCAGCAGCGCGAGCGAGCCGAAGTAGTACCAGATGTTGAAGTTCTTCGGCGCGTAGTACTCGGTGACGTGCTTGCGGTAGACCGGCATCAGGCCCGGCGCGCGTGCGTTGACCCAGTCGGCGACGCCGGTGGCGGTGCGGGAAAGGATATTGGCCATGATCAAGCCGCCCCCTGCGGATCAACGCCGATGATGATGGTGTTGTCGTCCTGGTAATGGTGCGGCGGCACCAGCAGGTTGATCGGTGCCGGAACATCCTTGAACACGCGACCGGACATGTCGAAGCGCGACTTGTGGCAGGGGCAGAAGTAGCCTCCCTTCCACTGGGGGTCGTAGGGCTCGGGGCGGATCTCGGCGACCATTTCCGGCGAACAGCCCAGATGGGTGCACAGCCCGACCAGCACCGAGACCTCGGCCTTGATCGAGCGGAATTCGGGATTCTGCTTGAGCACGTACTCGGGCTGCTGTTCTTTCTCGCCCGATCCGGGATCCTTGAGGCGGCCGTCCAGCCCGTGCAGCGCATCGAGGATGGCCTTGGAGCGCTTGACGATCCAGATCGGCTGTCCACGCCACTCCATGACCAGACGCTGGCCTTCCTGGAGCGCACTGATGTCGGCAATCACCGGGGCACCGGCCAGTTTGGCGCGAGCGCTGGGATTCCAGGACTTGATGAATGGTACCGCTGCAAATCCGACGCCGACCGCTCCGACCACCGCAGTGGTTGCTGAGAGAAACCGCCGACGTCCAGTATTGACTGGATCGTTTACCCCATCGTTGGCCATCCGGCACTCCGATATTGATTTAGGTAGCTTGAGGCTGCCAGCAGACCGGTGGGGGCCAGTCCACATTGAATCAGCCGCGAGTGTAGCTGAACCGAAGTCGGCCACACAACGCGGTACTACGGAACGACATTACCCCGACAGTACGGCATCAGGCACCACCGGCGCCATGGGTCATTGATGGCTGGCCACGGCGCCGCGGTAGCGGTCGGCCAACAGGGCCACCCGCTTCACGTAATACTGGGTCTCGCTGTAAGGCGGCACGCCACCATGGCGATCGACCGCGCCCTCGCCGGCGTTGTAGCCCGCCGCGGCCAGGGTGAGATCGCCGTTGAAGCGCTTGAGCAGCCAGGACAGGTACTGCACACCGCCGCGGATGTTCTGCGAGGCATCGAAGGAATCGCTGACCCCGAAGCGGCGCGCGGTCGGCGGCATCAGCTGCATCAGCCCCTGCGCGCCGGCCCGGCTGAGCGCGGTCGGGTTGTAGGCCGATTCGGCATGGATGATCGCGCGGACCACCGCCTCTTCCACCCCGAACTCGCGGGCCGCGGCGGCGATCTCGCTCTGGTAGGCCGTGGTGTTGAGCCGTACCGAGCCGAAGTTGACCGCCGGGTTGGCGCCACAGGCGTAGCAGCGCTCGATGAAGCTGTAGTGGATGGTGCGGACCTGGCCAAGGCTGGCGACCCCACTCGGGCGTGCGCTGGTGTAATGGCGCACGCCGTCTTTCATATAGGCATACAGCTGGCCACTGCGGACCTTTCCAGCCTTGTTGCCAGCCGCCGCCGGGGCGGAGGGCGCGGTCAGCACCGTGGCCGGGACGGGGGACGGTGCCGGGGCCGGGTTGATCGCGGTCGCCGCGGTGGCGGTATCGGCCCGGGCCGGCGCTGGCGCCGCGCGGGCGATCGGGGCCGCCGGGGCCGGCGCGGGCGGCGCTGCCAACGCCCGGCGAGGCGCCGCGCCGCGGTCGGGCCGGTAGCTGCTGATCACGCTGCAGCTGGCCCCGGCCACGCGCTTGCTCACATAGCTGGGAATGCCGTCGCTGCCAACACACTTGTACAGGGTGCCCGCACTGGCCGGCATAGCGGTCAGCGCAGCCAAGGCCAGCGCAGCGATCCCCAACATCCCCTTCATGAGCGGGAGTGTCCCCAATTCGCCGGGGATTGCCAAGGGGGGCGCCCGACCCGGCTACAATGGCCTGCTCACCGCAGCCAACCGGCTGCCTGCCCGCCCACCCGACTGGAATAAGCGCCATGACCGGGACGCCAGCTTCGACCGCGCCGACT